>JAKSRY010000053.1 GCA_024403415.1 Lachnospiraceae bacterium | reverse complement strand
GACCAGACCGGAAGATAGTGTTGAAGTTAGATATAATACACTTGGCAGGGCCGTAGATGGGGTTGAACTTGCTATTTGGGATAAAGATAAAGGTTTTCTACCCAGAGGTGAAGTTGGAGAGATTGTAACAAGAGGATTCCATCTTAAAAACAGTTATTACAAACTTCCACAGGAAAAACAGGCGGTTGATGAAGACGGATGGCTTCATTCAGGCGATTTAGGAGTACTGGATGAAGATGGCAACCTGAAAATTGCCGGACGAATTAAAGACCTGATTATTAAAGGTGGAGAGAATCTTGCTCCGGGAGAGATAGAAGCTGAAGTTATGAACTCTTCGGACAATATCAAAAACTGTAGGGTATTTGGCTTCTATGATCGTATTTATGGCGAAAATGTTGCGGCCTGCGTAGTGGTTAATAACAAGGAAGCGTTTGATGAAGATGAGATAAAGAAGGTGTTGAAGAAAAAGATAGGTTCATATAAGACACCTGTATATTTTTTCGTATATGAGGAATTCCCTCTTAATGCAAATGGAAAAATTGATCAGAACCGTCTCCGCAATGATATGCTTACAAGAAAATATAAGATAGAACTGGAAAAGAGACTGGTTGCAGGCGTTACAATAGCAGAAGCTTCTGTGGCTTCAAGTTCATATGTTTATACACCTACAGCCGGATGGCTTGAAGAATTTAGTAAGTCACTTGGCTTTTCGGATGATAAAGCATCCAGAATCAGACTGGCAGTTGAGGAAACTTTCTATATTTGTAACAGAAATTCGACTGAAGATAATGCAAAAGTTACACTCAAAATTATCTGCACAGACAGATTTTTGAGAGTTAGATTTACCAGTGATAGTCTGAAATATTCATTTGAGCATAAACCCTCAGATGCAGTCAATGAGTTGATAGTATTCATGATGATTGATGACTTTCATACATTTACAGATGAAAATGGAGAGTTTTATATTCAGCTTGACTTTGAATACGAAGAATATTTTGATATTGCAGAGTTTTTGATGAATCATGCAGTTATAAGATAGACAGGAGGTTAGAATGGCAAAAGAACAGCTTTTAGGAGCATCAAATAAATTCTTTTATTATGTTATGTCAGGAAGAGCAACATTCAATATTAGACTGCTGCTTACCCTGGATAACTTAAATGTTGAAATACTTGAGGCTTCTTTTAATGAGGCTATTAAAAGATACCCAGAACTTGCCGCACAGACGGTAATTAAAGGTAATGGGCTGAGCTCTGTAAAGATTGAAAAACCGATTGTGGTTGTGCCTGAAAGCGATAAGGTATTCCATTTTGGAACGAACGATACCAACGGATATCTTTTCTATATAAGCTATGGCAATGACCATTTTACGTTAAGTTATTATCACGGATTGTCTGATGTTGTGGGAATTGTAGAGTATTTAAGATGTGCAATGTATCTTTATGCTATCCAAACCGGTTTTGAATTTACAGAGGAAGAAAAGGCTGAACTTGTTGCATCATTCAGGCAGAATGAGAGTGAATTTGAAAAGGGTGATATGAAGGATTTGCTTGATCCGTATAATGCCAACAAGGATGCTGCTGCAATTCCTGAATATGAATACGATAATCATCCTGCATTTAATATCCCGGCAACTACTTATCCGGATGATGTCTTTTACTATCATGAATGTGTGATAACGCTTAAGACTTCAGAAGTTATTGCGCTTACTAAGAAGCTTGGGATTTCTGTTGTTCCGTTTATCTGTGATGTGGCATCCGGTGCAGTTCGCAAAGAATATGGCGCAGGAGAAGAACCGGTAACAGCTATGTTGCCTGTTAACTACAGGCAGTTATGCGGCTCTAAGACAGTTGTTAACTGTTCTGACGGAATTCTTATTCCATATTATGAAGAGGACGAGAAATTAGATATTACAGCCCGTTGCACTAAGGGCAAAGAATATATGAAGAAGCAGATGACGGAAGCTAATTGCAGAAAGGCAATGGCAGGCAAGGCTAAATCTGTAGATGATTTTGAAAAGAATGAAATGCCATTCCTTGAAAGAGCAGAATTGATGACACGAGTTGCGCCAAAAGATGCAAAGAGACCTCTTTCATATGCAATGACATATCCGGGAAAGATGACATTATTGTCAGGCCTTGACAGAATGCTGAAGGATTATGAGATTAAAGGCTGGGCAAGAGCAAACGCTGTTATCGGTCACAGCTTTAAGGATACAATGAGACTGCAGGTACTTTGCAGAACCGATGACAACAGACTTGCTGATTGTATATGCCGGGGATTCAAGGATCATGGTCTTGAAGTGCAGTTTGTGGATAATAAGAGAATTTATCCTGATTTAATGGTAGTAGAGGAGCTTGAAAAGTATGAGTAAGTATGAGGTTTCCATTGTAACCCCATATCATAATATTGATCTTGATGTTTTTAAGAACGGATTTAATTCTATTAAGAATCAGACGCTTGGATTTGAAAACATCGAGTGGATTATTGTGCTTCACAATTGTGAGGATAAATATATCGAAGGCGTTCGGGAAATGTCTAAGGATTATGAGAATGTTAAGACGTATATTCTGAACAATGATGTACATTCTGCATCAAGCCCAAGAAACTATGGAATAGAGCTTGCAACATCGCGTTATATTGGCTTTCTTGATGGCGATGACAGCTTCACACCATGGTGTCTTAAGACTGTTCTCAATCACATGAAGAAGTCGGGAGCTGAAGTTACCTGGTTTAGACGTGAGTACGAACTTGAAAGCCAAAAGTCTGTTCCGGTAACTGAAATAGTTCTCTGGGATCAGACAAGAGAAGAAATTATTATTGAAAAAGATTCCAACTGGGATGACGAGAAGATTTTCAGCGCAGTATGGGGACTTGTTACGTCGAGAATGTATGACCTTGATTTTATCAGGGCCAATGGAATTAAATACGACGAGACCGTAAAAATCGGCGAAGATTATCTTTTTAACTTTGAAGTATATGGAAGAGCAAAGAAATTATGCTATCTTCCGCAGACTATTGGCTATCACTACTATATTAACGGTGGCTCGACCATTCAAAAGGGTGGTACAAGTGAAAAGGACCTTGTTGAAATAGCAAAGGGACTTAAAAAGATATATGACTGTGGATTGAAATACGGTTTCTATATGGATGCAACAATAGGAGGCGTAACCTTCGTTCTTGTAAGACTTATGATGGGTGCTGCCAATCTTACTGTCGAAGGAAGGCGTGAGATTAAGAATATTCTTGCACCCTATGTTGAAATGATTAAAAACATTAAACCATCAAAGATATATACAGAGAAAGCTGCTTATGACAGAAGCGTATTTCTTAAGGATTACATTCTTAATCCTGAAAAGTGGGCAGACGGACAGCAGAATGATATCTTTGTAAATGGTATAGAAGCAGATGAAAATGAATTGCCCTGCGATCAGAAGGTTTTGAGCGAGATACTTGAAGCTAATGCCGGTACCGATATGGGAAAAAGATATGATTTCAGAAGTATCAACACACTAAAAGGATTCCAGGCAAAGGTACCTGAGATGAATTACGATTCATACGCACCGCTTATAGCTCTTAATACCAGAATTGGTGAATCGGGTATTTTTGTAAGTGAACCGGTAACGCATTATGTGTATTTTACAGGTTCTTACGGAGACAGAAAGCTTCTTCCTGTCACTGCTTCACATTTACGAACCTATGTGCAGGCATTTGATGAAATATATAAGAATAATATTACATTTACATTATATGAAAATGTATCAACGCCTTTTGAATTCAATGATAAGGCTTTCGTAGGTTCAATATTTGGCGCAGTAAATGTTGAATATTATAAGGCCCGTGTTGATGGAAGAGTTAGCGCAAAAGCAAGATTTACTACTCCTGAGAGCATGAACTACAGCAGTGATACATATTATAACAGGTTTATTAAGTGCCTTCTTGCTTTGGAGAATGAGAACTTAACTCAGATTTGCGGAGCAAATATGAGAAGTGTAATGAACACTTTGGATTTCATTCTTAAGAATGCATCACAGCTGATAGAGTGTATTGAGACAGGACAGCTTAAACATCTTGATATGTTTAAGGAGGAAATACCTGAAGATGCGATAACCCTTATCAGGAAGGATGAAAAAAGGGCAGAATGTCTTAAAAATATTTTTTCAAAGGAATTTACGCTTAAAGATATATGGCCGAAGCTTAAGCGAATTGTAGCGGATGGAACTGGTGATTATGCACTGGCGAGAAGGTGCATTGAAAAATATGCCGGTAATGTTGTTATTGATAATGGCCCCCTTGCCAGACCGGATGCCATGTTCGGAAAATCCGTACCAAATACCGATTATTATGAACTTAATATAGAAGGAGCATTCTACGAGTTCAGGGAAGTTACAGACAATGGTATGGGCGAAGCACATATTTTCCTGAGTGATCTTGAGGTGGGACATTCATACAGAGTTTATGTGACAAATAAGGCCGGTTTATACAGATTCGATTCCAGATTATTGATTTCGATTATAAGCATAGGCGAAAAGATAGTTTTTGAAGTATTAGATAATAGTAGAAAATGCACTGAAATAGGAGAAGTCGATTTCTATATTCAGGATATCAATAAGTCGATGGCTGAACTTGGTGATCTTTTCGATATGTATGGATATGACTATGTATCCTATGAGAAAGATGACAGAATTAGTATTCTGTTGGAAGCTGCAGTCAAAGATATGGAGAGACTCGATATTAAAGCACTTCAGAGTGAAACTGATAAACTGTTTGCTAAGAATATCAGTGGGTATAAGAAGGCCAGAGATGAGGGAAAACTTGAAGCTCCCGAACTGAGTTTTATAGAACCGGAAACAAATTTCCTTTATTTGGAAACAAAGGCAAATAAATTAGATGTTGTAATTGATGCTATAGCATTGCCACATTTCCTGATTAATCCTAAAGATATCAGGTTCTTTGAAATGGCAATAGTGTAAGGAGGCAGTTGATGGGTACAGAGGCAAAGAGCAAGGCTCCACAGCGTTTTGATGCGGTTCAGTCATTAAGATTTTTATGTTTCATGGTAGTGTTCGGAGTACATGCCGGTTTCTTTGGCGCGGTAACAGCGGCAGAGATTCTTGAAATATTTATTGTTATGAGTGGATTCATGATGATTTATGTATATAAAGACAGAGAACTCAGCTGTAATCCATGGAAGAATTTTAAGTTTGCAATTGGAAAAATCGGGAAATTGTATCCGCTTCACGCAATAACAACAACACTTCAGTGGATACCAACTATCTGGCTGTATTTTGCTCCGTACATAGGTATGATTTCATTGGGAGCATTTTCATTAAATATGCTGAAAATGTTTTATCCTGAGTATTTACTGCATATGGGTCTGTTGCATGCGTGGGTTCCCAATGAAACGGTCAATTTTATGTTTAACGGACCTTCCTGGTATCTTTCGGTAACTTTGTTCTTATATTTCATGTTTCCATGGGTACTTAAGCTTATTAAATCGATTAAGACTAAACATGGCCTTATTATGTTGGGAATTGGAACATTGCTTGTAATGTACTTAATTGCTTATTTCTCGCATATTTATGGAAGTCCGGATTTTTACAGATGGATAACAATCCACTGTCCAATAATGAAGCTTGGAGATTTTATTCTTGGATGTGTATTAGGAAAAATGTATGCTGACTGGAAACAGCAGGGTGCAGAAGAACACTACAGTAAGCTAAAGTGGACTATCATCGAGATTATTGCAGTTGCGTGTGTTATAGGGTTTGAATATCTTTTCCAGGCAACAGTACGATGCAATTCCATCATATTTGATGGAGAGAGCTTCTATTCGACTGTAGGCTTTAATATTATAGCAGTTGCACTTGTTCTTCTGTTTATATTAAACAGAGGCTATGTAACTAAAATTATTGCTAATAAAGTATTTGTTTATCTTGGAGATATAAGTGCATATACCTATCTAACACATTATATCTTTACAATTATATGGAGTAACGCTGTTCTATTATATGAAATTGATAACACAGGCTGGGTTAAGTGGACAGCAATAGCTGTTGAATTCATATTAACAATAGCAACAGGTGCTCTTTGCTTCTATCTTGCAAAAAGAAGCGCAGCTAAAAAGAAGCAGAAAGCAATGATGAAGAAACAGGCAGCATAGGGGAAGAATGAAGTTACTTAAGGAAGTATTAAAGAACAATATAAAATATCTGATTCCACTGCTTGTATTCACTATGGTGAGTATATATTTCAGGTTAGAGAATACCAGCTATATTGGGACCGTTGTTAATGATGTCATGCGATTAGTCTCAGAGAATCAGCCGTCAGAGGTGGTTAACTCCACTTTGATGGATGTGGCATTAAAGATGCTTGGAATCTGTGCGCTTATTTCAATTGCGGGATTGCTTAGCAGTCTTTTTGCGTCAAAGATATCAGCGGCAGCTGGAAAATATCTTCGTAAGAAGCTCTTTTCTAAGGTTATGAGCTTTTCTATGCCCGAAATTGACCGTTTTTCAGTTTCTGAACTCATTACAAGAAGTACAATCGATATTGTTCAGATACAGAACGTGTTGTTTATTGTCTTTACAACGGCTCTTCAGGTTCCATTCATGATGGTGGGCGGAATCGGTAGCATGATTGCAAGCAAGTCCGGTCTTTCATGGACGATTGCACTGGCATCAGGACTTGTTGTTCTTATACTTGTGATTGTTGTTTTTCTTATTTTCAAGGTTGTAACAGACTATCAAAAAAAGATAGATGCGATTAATACGGTTACAAGAGAGGCTCTCACAGGAATACAGGTTATCAGAGCCTTTAACCGTGATGAATGGAATGAAAACAGAATTAAAACTGCAAGCGGAGAGTTCAGGGATGTAAATATTTCTTTTACAAGGCGTATGCTTATTATGGAACCCTCTGTATATTTTATATTAAATATTATTAATGTACTTGCTATATACATTGGCTCAAAGAGAGTTGAAGATGGTTCTCTTTCAGTCGGTATTATTTCTGCATACACAGGATATCTGTATATGATAGTTGTAGGAGTCCTGATGTTTGGTATTTCTATTTTTTCTATTATCAGAATGTTCGTATCCCTAAAGAGAATAAATGAAATAGTCAGTGTTGAACCGTCAATTACGGACGGAGGAGTGGATATTGACAGTATCGATAAGAAACTTTCTGTAGAGTTCAAGGATGTTTCATTTAAGTATAAAGAAGATGGTAACTATGTCGTAAGAGACATTGATTTCGTCGCAGAAAATGGAAAGACCACAGCGATTATTGGTAACACAGGCTGTGGTAAGTCTACACTTATGAACCTTATACCAAGACTGTATGATGCAGCAGAAGGCGAAATACTTATAGGTGGTGTTAATGTTAAGGATCTTAAAGTGCAGGAATTAAGAGACAGTATCGGCTATGTAACACAAAAGGCTGTTCTTTTTACCGGAGATATAGAAAATAATGTTGAATTTGGTTCTAAGGCCGAGGCTAAAGAAGTAGAAGAAGCTATCCGAATTGCCCAGATGGAGGAATTCGTTGAAGAAAACGAAAAGGGATTAAATTATGAAATTGCCAGAGGTGGAAGCAATGTTTCAGGAGGCCAAAGACAGAGACTTTCAATTGCAAGAGCATTGGCAAGAAATCCTAAAATATATTTGTTTGATGACAGCTTTTCAGCACTTGATTATAAGACAGATGCTATATTGAGGCATGAATTAAAGTCAAAGACTAAGGATGCAACAGTAATAATTGTTGCACAGAGAGTATCTACAGTAATGGACGCTGATCAAATCATCGTAATGCATGATGGCGAAATTGTCGGAAAAGGAAATAGCAGTGAGCTGTTTAAGAGTTGTGAATATTATCGCGAAATTGTAAAGTCACAGGTTTCTGAAAACGAATATGAGAGATTGTTAAAGGAAAATGAATAAAAACACGTTAACAACAATCAAAAGAATACTGAGTCTCACAGGGAATAAAGGCAAACTTAAAATATCAGTGATGATTATTTTTGTCATTATTCAGGCTGTAATTATCGCATTCAGCCCACTGATTATGGGAAATGCGATTACTATTCTGGCTGAAGGTGTAATGGGAAATCAGGGAATTGATTTTGATGCTCTGATGAGAACTATTTACCTTCTTCTTGGAATCTATGTAGTGAATTATCTAGTGAAGCTGATTCAGGAATATATGATGAGTGATTATACCTCGAATATTGTATATTCCATGCGAGTTAAGATAGCAGATAAGCTTAAGAAGCTTCCTGTTGGATATTATGAGAAGCGGTCTGTGGGTGATATTCTCTCTACAGTTACCAATGATATCGATGTTATAGCAACAGGTCTTCAAAGTGTTATTACCACTTCTATTTATTCAATTGTACTTATAGTCATTATATTGGTGGTAATGCTTAATATTAATCTGATTATGGCAGGTATAGTTCTGATTACCCTTCCAATAAGTATTTTTTCGATGAAGGGAATTGTTAAGAAGGCAGGGGCTGTATTTTATGAACAGCAGCTTCTTGTTGGGGAATTGAATGGTCAGATAGAGGAGAATCTGTCAGGTTTCCAGGTGATTAAAGCATATTCACGTGAAAAGGCTGTGCTTAAAAGCTTTGAAGAAGAAAATGATAAGCTCTGTGACAAATATGAAAAGTCCCAATTTATGACTTCAATGATAGAGCCTATTACTATGTTTATCGGAAATATCGGTTATATAGCAGTTATATGTGTTGGAGCACTACTTGCAATTAAGGGAATGCTTACTATCGGTAATATTCAGGCTTTTATTAACTATGTTAATAATTTCAATCAGCCGGTCCAGAATGCTGCAAAAATGAGCGGACAGATTCAGATGATATTTGCTGCATCAAAGAGAGTATTTGAATTCCTTGATGAGGCTGAGGAAGAAGATATTGATATAAAAGATATTGAGGTTGAGACAGTACAAGCAATGCCTGAAGGTGCTGTTGAATTTAAGAATATTTCATTTGGTTATAATAAAGAACATACTATTATTCATGATTTCAGTTTAGATGTACCTAAAGGAAAGCAGGTCGCAATTGTCGGTCCAACCGGAGCCGGAAAAAGTACAATTATTAAATTGTTGATGAGATTCTACGATGTGGATCAGGGTTCGATTACCGTGGATGGAATGAATCTTAAGGAAATGAGCAGAAAATCACTTCATTCGGGTATTGGAATGGTTCTTCAGGAAACTTGGCTGTTTAGAGGAACCATTATGGAAAATATTCGTTTTGGAAGACTTGATGCAACTGATGAAGAAGTATTAAAAGCAGCGCAAATGGCAGAAGCTGATTACTTTATTAATACTCTGCCGGGTGGATATGAATTTGAATTGTCAGAGGATGGACAGAACATATCGGCAGGACAAAGACAGCTGCTTACGATTGCAAGAACAATACTTGCCAATCGTCCAATCCTTATTCTTGATGAGGCTACTTCTTCGGTTGATACGCAGACAGAACATAGAATTCAGAAAGCAATGGACCTTTTAATGGAAGGCAAAACAAGCTTTATCATTGCTCATAGATTAAGCACAATACGAAATGCCGATGTGATTCTGGTTCTTAAGGACGGAGATATTTTTGAGCAGGGAACACACGAGGAGCTTCTTAATAAGCAGGGATTCTATTACGAGTTGTATAACGCGCAATTTACATAATATAGTTTACATAATGTGAAATAGGAGGGAAAGTAATATGAAACCTTTTTTCAGTATTTTAATACCTGTATATAACCAGGTAGGGCTTATGGATGATTGTATTAAGTCCATCAAAAATCAGACATTTAAGGATTTCGAAGTTATAGTAGTTGATGATGGCTCTACGGATGCTTCATATGAAATGCTTAGTGATATAGCAAAAGAGGATGAGAGATTTATTATTCTTCAGCATGGAAAGAATAAGTCTCTTGCAACTGCAAGATATACAGCAATGGAGAAGGTTCGGGGTGATTACGTTCTGTTCCTTGACAGCGATGATTATTATTTTGATTACACACTTGAAAAAATACATGATTTCGTAACAAAAACGCCTGTCGATATTGTTCGCTTTGGATATCTTGGTATAAGAAAAGAATTAACTGAAGAGCATCCTGCATTTAAGACAGATGATCCGTATCTTTCTCTTCTTAAGGGAGATATTACACCTACTGTGTGGAAGAACTGCTATGCACGAAAAATTATAGACACAGCAGTTGAAAGAACTGAACCCTTCTACTGCAATATGGGAGAGGATGTGTTCTGGGGAACTGTATTGTATAGTATTGCGGAATCCTTCGGGACTATTGATGAGTATCTTCATAATTATCTTATGGGTGAAGGTATGTCTACCAATTTGTCAGCACAGACGATTGAGAAACTTAAGAGAAATATAGACAGTACTAAAGAGTGTGGTAAGAATCTTATTAAGTATATTGCTAAATATGACAGCGCGCACAGTGATATGGTTCATGACAAAATTGTTGCAATGCAGAAATATACATTGCTTCAGTCTGTTTCAGGACAGAGAGATTTTTGTAATATTGTTAGGGGAATAACTTTATTTGATGAAGAAGATACTCAGGAGGTTTTTGCATATGGATGCCGTAAACTTATTCCATTCTATGTGAGAATGGCATACGGACTTACAGATGATGTTATGGATAAACTTGGCATTGTTTATGATAAAAATATATATTCCTGAGTTCACTTGGGGATTCGGTGAGAAGAGATAATCAGTTAATAGTAAATTATTATTTACAGGTAGTATTAGTGTTTGGTGGATATACTAAAGATATAAGATTTATATCAATTAGTTTGGATGAATTCCGACGGAGGTAAAAATGAAACCATTTTTTAGTGTTTTAATTCCTGTCTGTAATCAGGTGGGGTTGATGGATGATTGTATTGCATCGCTTAAGAATCAAACATTCAATGATTTTGAAGTGATTATGGTTGATGATGGTTCAACAGATGATTCATATAAAATGCTTTGTGATTTTGCTAAAGAAGACAGCAGAATCAGAGTGTTGCAGCATGAGGTAAACAAATCTTTGCTTGCAGCAAGATTTACAGCAATGGAAAAAGCCGAGGGTCAGTATGTATTTTTCCTTGATAGTGATGATTTTATTGAAAATGATTCTTTTGAAAAACTCCATGAATATCTTGCCAAGAATTCAGTTGATGCCGTTAGATTCGGATATGTAATTGAGCCTCAGATTAATAAGGTACTTCCTGTTGCATGTGATGACCCATTACTTGGATTTTTGACACAGCAGTTTCCACCTGCAATATGGAAGAACTGCTTTAAGCTTGAAGTAGTAAAAACGGCTATATCAAAGTACAAATCATTCTATTGTAATATGGGTGAAGACAGCTTCATGTCAACACTCCTTTTTACGCATGTTAAGAACTGGGGAGTGCTTAACGAATATCTTTATCATTATAATACCGGTGTTGGCATGTCAGCGAAGAAAACTATGGCACCGGAGAAATTTAAGAAAGGCCTTGAAAGTGTAGTGGCATCCGGAAAGGGACTTCTTGAAATAATCAAGAATGAAAAGTCGGATTATTATGAAATAGCTAAGAATGCTGTAAATATGATGAAATTATTTATGTTCAGTCAGGCGCTTTCAGGAGAGGAGGAGTTACCTAACTATGTGAAGCTTATTAACGTAGTTGGAGAACTGGGGCTTGAAGAAGACTTTGCAAATCTTTGTAATTTCAATCTTGCAGACAGAGTATATACAAAGTACAGAGTTAGAGAAAGGTTTGCACCTGACATTTCTGTCATAATTCCCTTGTATAACGCAAAGGATTTTATATGTCACACAGTTGATAGTGCGTTAAATCAGACGAAGAAAGAAATAGAGATTATTCTTGTTGATGACTGTTCTACAGATGGAAGTGCAGATTTTTGTGAAGAGCATTATAAAGATGAAAAGCGTGTAAGAATTGTAAGGCAGAAGAAAAATGGTGGTCCGGGAATTGCAAGAAATACAGGAGTTAAGCTCGCTCGGGGAAAATACGTGGCATTTCTTGATTCTGATGACCAGTATCTTCCAACTTATCTTCAGGAACTTTTTAACTGTGCAGAAGAATATGATGCGGATATTGTTCATTCAACAGGATGCCTTATGCCGGCAGTTGATGATGTTCCCGTAGACCTGCTTACTATTCCGGAGGAATCGCTTGCATGGATTTCGCTTGATCATCCTGCAGAGCCTTATACTAAGACATTTGTGCTTGACTGGGATAAGGAGAAGCTATTTGAGGAATGGACCAAGCACAGCATTCATTGGGCTATCTGGAACAAATTATATAGAAAAGATTTTCTTATAAAGAATAACATTGAATTTGGCAAGATGAAATTTGCTGAGGATCATCATTTTGTATTTACCTGTCTCTTTAATGAGCCTAAGTATGTTGTTCTTCCAGGTGCCGGATATATATATAGAATCCTCGAGAACTCTATTTCACGAGGCGCAAAAAATATACAGTTTCTTCTTAAAACACTGAGAGCCGAATTCGAAGGTGCTGAGGCAATGATTAAAACTATGAAAGATATTCCATTTTTTGCGGAAGATAAGATGCGTGCCAATAGGGCTGTTGCATACTTGCAGGATGGAATAGAATTTGGATATCTAAGAACAACCTTCTGGGAAATCGGAACTGAAGAAATTAAAAATAATAAAGAAGTATTTGAATTATTCGAGGAGTTCTTTGGAAATCAGGCTGCATATATGTTTACTATGTTTATTGAAGCACATGAGTTCAGACAGCCTGCAGGTGAAGCAGAACTTAAGAAGTTTAATTCGCCTTCATTTATGAAAAAGCTTGTAGATGCTAATAGAATTAAGTCGCTTAAGACACATAATGAAGAAATGAATTAGCGATATTATGTTAACCTACATGTACTCACACGAATTATGTAAACTCATATAGATGTAGAACAATGCGTGTTGCGGATATGGATATTATGATTATGTAAACTAAAGACTATATATGTTTTTATGTAAACCAACGGAACGGAGGATGAAACTTGAAATATACTAAAGAAGTAAAGATTACCAGCGGGTTAATTCGTGGATATATTGATGATAATAGTGGTGTAAGCATTTTTAAGGGAATTCCTTATGGTAAGGCTCCGGTTGGTGAATTGAGATTGAAGCCAACGATTGAAGTTGATCCCTGGGAGGGTGTTAAGGACTGCGTAACCTTTGGACCAAGTGCAATTCAGGAAGAACAGAAACCATTTATGTTCTGGAGTGAAGAGTTTGTTATTGGCGACTATGGTTATTCTGAGGACTGCCTTAACTTGAATATCTGGGCTAATGACGATGGAAATGCTAAAAAGCCTGTTATTGTATATTTTCATGGTGGTAGATTTGTAAGTGGTGGTTCGTCATGTGAAAACTATGATGGAACTGCATTTGCAAAGAATGGAATTGTGTTTTTGAGCTTTAATCATCGAGTAGCAACTTTGGCACAGCTTTCAACTAAAGAATTATTTGAAGAATCTGGAGGAATGAACTCAGGTAACTATAACCTGATGGATGCAATATGTGTGCTAAACTGGGTTCAGAAGAATATTAAAGAATTTGGTGGTGATCCTGCAAATGTCACACTTATGGGACAGTCATCAGGCGCAGGCGAGGTTAATGCGTTAACTGTTTGTGACCGGGCTAAGGGGCTTTATAAGAGAGCGCTTTCATTAAGCTATAACAGTTATATAGGAAATATAGCGGATATTGGCTGGAAAGAACTTGAAGATGCATTTTTACAGGGCACTGAGGTTACTGACGGAAAGAGCCTTGATGAAATAAGAAAGATGCCGGCTACAGATTTTACCATTAAGGCACCCATTGACACTATGCGTGTTGATAATAATTATCTTAAAGCTCAGTTTAAGGAACTGGTTGACTCAGGTCTCAATAAAGATACAGACTTTGTATTTGGTGCGGTTCCGGGAGACTGGCTTATATGCTCGCCGTTTTATCATAAGAAGACCGAGACCAAAGAAGATGTTATTACGTATCTTAAAGAATTTTTTGGTGATGCTTATGAAAAGGCAGCCGAATATTATGATATTGAGAATAATATAAAGGAAAAGCTTATTCCAATCATTAATAACGATTATATTGTTTCCTGCATGCTACTTTATGCTAAGGCAAGAAACAAATTTAATAGTGGTAAGACATATCTGTATTTTTATAAACATATACTTCCCGGACCTGAAAACGGAGCATATGGAGTATTTCATTCTTCTGAACTTCCGTATTTCTTTAATTATTTCACGGATAAGCGTGCTGAGTATTTTACAGACAAAGATTTTGAACTTGGTAAGAAGATAAATGATATAATGTCCGATTATGCAAAGGGAGTATCTCTTGAAAAGTATGGATGGAAGCCAACGACAGGCACTAATTATTTCCTGATTGAAGATGACGGATTAAGGGAAGTTTTCTTTGATGAAGAATTGTTGAAACTTTATGAGTATGGATTTAACAGGAAATAATGTGGTGTAGTGAACGGCTGAGGCATGGTTAGTCTGGTCGTTATTCCCAAACAGAAGAAAACAGTATTTGTCCAGGCAGGAGTTCAAAATAGAAGAAATATAGTATTTGTTTTATTTTGAACAGAAGAATCGCAGGATTGAGAGAATAGAAATGAAAACAATAGAAATGAAAACAAGAGAAAATGGTCTTGATTATTTA
>JAKSRY010000052.1 GCA_024403415.1 Lachnospiraceae bacterium | reverse complement strand
AAAATGTATTAAAGGAATATTTAAAGAACGTATATTTTATTACCGGAACACCATGCGGTGGCAAGACCACTATTTCTCGTGCTTTAGCAAAGAAATATGGATTTGAACTGTTTGATATTGATGAGAGATTTGAAGAGCATCAAAAAATATCAGATTCAGCACATCAGCCTGCTATGAATAAGCAGTTTAGAAATGCTGATGAATTCTTTGGCAGAAGTGTGGAAGAATATAAAAAATGGTTAATTGATAATACAAGAGAACAGTTAGAGTTTGTATTGTTGGATTTGATTCGTGCTTCTGCTGATAAAAAGATTTTATGTGACTGTCATTTGACAGTGGAACAGGCACTTATGTTTTCGGATCCTTCAAGAGTAGTTTTTCTTATAAAGGATCCATCAAATCTTGTAGACGAATATCGAGAAAGATGGGACCATCAAGGTTTTAACCAGTATCTGAATTCCTCGTCTGATGTGGAGAGCGCCAAGAAAACCGTAAGTACAACATTGTATGAACTAAATATTGGACATATAGAGGAAGTTAAGAACAGTCCATTCTTTTGGATAGAGAGAACTGCTAAAAGCACAGTTCCAGATACACTAGCGCGAGTAGAAAAGCATTTGGGATTATCTGTGTAAATAGACTTGTTGGAATGCGCTGGGATGCTGTCAGCAATGAGCAAGCTGCATCGCAAAATAAATATAAAGAGATTTTGAAACATGGAGAGAAAAATGTTAAATCATGTTGGTACTAAAACAATAAATACAGAACGGTTAACGCTTCGACGCTTTGAATATTCAGATATTGATTCGATGATACGCAACTGGATAGCAGATGAACAGACACAATGGGATTATGGCGAACCGTATTATCCTACTTCCGGTGATGTGCGTAAGTTGTTTGACGAAAAATATATAGTTTCTTATTCCTCACAGGATTACTATCGCTGGGCAGTAATAGAAAAACTGTCCGGTGAATGTATAGGACAAATTGCCTTTTTCAAGGTTGATGGTGATAACAATCATGGTGAGATAGAGTATGTTATAGGACCGAAATTTCAAGGTAAAGGTTATGCCACAGAGATGACAAAAGCTGTTATCAAGTTTGGATTTGAAAAAGTAAATTTCCATAGAATTGAAATTGACTGTCGTACAGTAAATGAAGCATCGCGCAGGGTTATAGAAAAGTGCGGCCTTACATATGAAGGAACTTTTCGTGATTTTTTCTGGAGAAAAGATCATTATGAGGGAAGGCGTGTCTATTCAATATTAAAAATTGAATATGAAGCTAATAGTTAATCAATCTCAAACACCCAGCTACGTGTACAATTTCTGAAAAAAATGTATAATAATAGCGTAGCACCGATAAAGGGTGATGATGGAGAAAACTATAGGTATCGTCAGAAAACTGTTTGTGAGGAAGGAATGGAAAAACATAAAGCTGGGATTTATGAAAAGTGCATAAAGAGATTTTTTGATCTGCTATGTAGTCTGTTAGTGGTAATTCTGTTTTGCTGGCTATATGCGATAGTTGCAATACTTGTAAGAGTTAAACTCGGAAAACCTATTCTATTCAAACAGGATAGACCGGGGAAAGACGGAAAGATTTTTAAGTTGTATAAGTTTAGAACCATGACAGATGCCAAGGATGCAGATGGAAATCTTTTACCGGACGATGTCAGACTCACTAAGTTTGGTAAGATGCTAAGAGCCACCAGCCTTGATGAGCTTCCGGAGATGTTTAATATTATCAAAGGCGATATGTCATTAGTTGGTCCAAGACCATTGCTGGTGCAGTATCTTGACCTATATAATGAGGAACAGAAGCATAGACATGATGTAACACCTGGACTTACCGGTTATGCACAGGTTCATGGGAGAAATGCAATCACCTGGGAGCAAAAGTTTGAGATGGATGTGTGGTATACCAGAAATCTGTCCTTTTGGGTGGATTTGAAAATATTATTTGATACAGTAAGAGTTGTGTTATCTAGAAAAGGTGTTTCGGGTGAAAATGTGTCAACAGTTACATATTTCACAGGAACAAAGAAAGAAGGAGAAGATTAAATATGAAGATGATATTTATGGGCAGAAAGAAATATTCAGCCGATTTGCTTGAGTGGACAGTTGCTCAGGGTATCGATGTAGCGATGGTATGTACAGATTCGCAGTTTGCAAATTCACCAACCATGAAGAAGGCTAATGAGCTTGGTATTCCTGTGGTATCAATGGAAGAAGCAGAGCAGTATGTGCTTGATAATCCGGGAGAGATTGACTTGGTTGTATCTTACCTTTATTGGAGAAAGATTCGTAAACCTCTAATTGAAGGACCAAAGTTTGGCTGTATCAATTTCCATCCGGCTATTTTACCAGATTGGAGAGGAACTGCCGGTTACAATATGGCAATTCTTAATAAGCTACCTGAGTGGGGAGCTACTGCACATTACGTAGATGAAAGCATCGATACTGGAAGTATAATCAGAATTTATAAGTTTAACTTTGACTATAGAATTGAAACAGCACAGAGTTTAGAGAAGAAGACGCAGGAAATACAGGTTGATTTGTTTAAGAGTGTAATTCTTGATGTCATGAAGAACGGATGCCTTGAAGCCATACCTCAAAAGAGTGAAGATGGAGTGTACATTAGCCGTGATGAGATGAATTCCATGAAGGAGATTAAGCTTGATAACATCGACAATGAAGATATCGATCTGAAGATTCGTGCATTCTGGTTTCCACCATATGATGGTGCATTTATCGAGTTGAATGGAACAAAGTATACTCTTGTAAATAGTGATATTTTAAAGAAGCTTCAGGATAAGGATACTACAGCAATAGTATAAAGGAGAGGCATTTGATAAAAAGCAGTTGTTTGATGAAAGCGACTGCTTTTTTATTTGTCATAGCGACGAGGAAAATTGACTGCATGCAAGGAAATTTGACGACCGCTAATCATAGATGCTACTCGCAAAGCGTGTACATCTATGTTAGTGATATATTGTGAGAGTATGGTATTAAAACAATAAATTTTTGATTATTTCCTGTCGATAAAAGAAGAGAAAGATGCTATATATTATTATATATAAACAATAAGGGAGTAAATACATGTACTATTCAGTAATAGGAATGATAGCTATAGTGCTTCATATAATAATGAATCATGAATTCATTAAGCCGGATAAAAATAGAGATGAAGTGAATAAAGCTTTTAGAAAATTTGTGTTTGTATCATTATTGTACTTCATAACGGATGCATTATGGGGCATACTTGACACTTTAAATATGCCGACATTACTGTATATAGATACCATTGTTTACTATATTTCAATGGCTTTGACTATTGCATATCTTTGTCATTACGTCACGCAATATCTGAACCTGAAAAGTGCTTTTGGGAAATTCATACTAATATTCGGACAGGTTTTTGCAACGTTAGAGATTGTATTGCTTATTATCAATCATTTTGTTCACATTTTTTTCTGGATAACTCCCGAGGGCGATTATCAGGCATATGTATACAGATATATTGCCCTATATATGCAGGTGTTCCTTTGCCTTTTGCTGGCTATACAGACAGGGGTTGTTATGATTAAAGCAGCAGGTGAGATGAAGAAGAGATACTTTACTATCTTTTTCTTCTGTTCTGCATTAGGTGGTGCAATAGTATTGCAGATAGTGTATCCCCTGCTTCCAATATATGCAATCGGTCTTCTTATAGGAAGCGGTATCATTCATACATTTGTTAATGAGGGTGAAATAGAAGAACAGTTTAAGGTTCTGCAGTCAATGGCTGATATACATTACAGTATGCATGTAATTGACCTTGCCAAGGATACAGTGCAGGAGTTTACCGCAAGGCAGGAAGTCAAAGCGATTGTCAATAAAACACATGGCGCTTATGAGATGATGCGCAGAGTGATAAAAGCAGTTACTGTAAGTGAATATCTCGAATCGGTATTGGAATTCACAGATTTATCAACGCTTGCAGAAAGAATGCGTGGTAAGAAGACAATTACCAAACAGTTTGTTGGAAGAGAAACCGGTTGGGTGCAGGCAATGTTTATAGCCATTGCGACGGATCCCTACGGAAAACCAACGAAAGTTATTTTTACAACACGAGTAATTGACGAAGAAAAGAAAAATGAAGAAGTCCTTGTCAAGAAAACGATGTTGGATGAACTTACGGGTCTGTACAATAGAAGAGCTTACGAAGAAGATATTCTGGAATATAGTAATAAGGCTATAGAAGATGATTTTGTTTATGCTTCTATAGATGTTAATGGATTGAAGATAGTAAACGATGAGATTGGTCATGCGGCAGGTGACGAGTTGATTAAGGGTGCTGCGGACTGTATGCAAAAAGCCTTTGGCCACTACGGAAAGGTTTATAGAACCGGTGGTGATGAATTTGTCAGTATCTTTTTCATTGGCAAAGACCAACTGGAATCTATCAAGGAAGATTTGGAAAATATTACAGATAGGTGGTCAGGAAAACTGGTTTCTTCACTTGCTCTGTCTGTCGGTTATGTTACAGAGAGTGAATGTAAGGATGAAACTATTCTTGATATAGCTAAATTAGCAGACAAGAGAATGTATCAGGCCAAAACAGCATACTACTCTAAAAAGGGAGTAGACAGAAGGGGACAGGCAGCAGCAAATACTGCTCTTTGTAACTTATATACAAAGATATTGAAAGTGAACATTACTGAGGATACATATAATATTGTAAATATGGATGTTTCAGAGCAAACTGCTGAAAAGGGATTTGCCAGCACAATATCAGCATGGCTTACCGGATTTGGTAAATCAGGTCAGGTTCACAAGGATGATTTAGATAGTTACTTAATGAAGACTGATCTTGAATATCTGAGTAAATATTTTAAGGAAGGTAAAACTTCTATCAGCATTCAATACAGAAGAAAGTATGGTGATATTTTCAAACAGGTTGCGATGGATATGATACCGGCTGATGATTATTCAGATGATAACCAGACACTGTTCCTGTATGTTAAAAATATTGATATGTAGCTACATTGGGGACGCTTCTTTTGTCACGAGGAGCGCCCCTTTGTCATGTTGCTATGATATTGTTTGCCCGGAAACTTTGATTTCCGGGTTTTTAATTTTAAGCAACTTGTTGACGATATGTCCATATCGAATATATGATAGAAGGATGAATAAAGATAACTCCTATACAATAGAATATAAACGTTGGGATAATGTAGTAATTACAGCACAGCTTATTATAGCAAGTGTAGTATGTGTAATAGAAATTGTAAATAATACATTACTATATGTGACAAGATCTCAAGGTTATGGTCCGGACACTATAGTACAGAAACTGTTAAGGTATTTGATTTTAACAACGGTATTTAATTTCGGTATGCTTATTCTGAGTAAGATAGTCGAGAAGAAGGTTACTGATGATATCAAAAAGAGATATCTTTTGATGACCTTTACAACATTAATCTGTACGGATGTAGCATTTTCGCACTATCAGTTTGCAGTAACGCTGGCTATATTTGTAATACCAATAGTTATAAGTATTCTGTACGAAGATGGAAAACTGACTACTTTTACTACAATTATTTCTACAGTCGGAAGCTTAGTAGCTATTTTTGCAAGAGCAACTGATGCTGAGTATAACAAAGATATTGGACCTGAAGCATTAATTGCTTTAGCACTCCCGCTTTCTGTTATGGTTTTTGCAAAGTTGATTACGAAAACATTGCGTGAGCGTAGAAACGCAGTAAAGGAAGCAGTAATCAGAGCAGAAAAGTCTAACGCTGCAGCAGAAAAGATGGCATTATCATTTAAGATGCTTGAAACCTTAGCGGGAACAATTGATGCTAAAGACAAATATACAAATGGACATTCCATGAGAGTGGCAACTTATGCTACAAGGCTTGCGGAAGAACTGGGATGGGATCAGGAACGTATAGAAAAACTTAGATATGAAGCTCTGTTGCATGATATAGGAAAGATAGGTGTTCCAGATGCAATATTAAATAAACCCTCAAAACTTACAGATGTGGAATTTGATCTAATTAAGTCACATACTGTAGTTGGTGCAGATATTCTTAAAAACATGGTAGCTGTACCAAACGCAACAGAGGTTTCACGTTACCACCATGAACGTTTCGATGGAAGAGGCTATCCATCAAAGATAAGTGGTAATGCAATTCCGATTAATGCAAGAATGGTCTGTATTGCAGATTCATTTGATGCTATGAGCTCAGACAGAATATACAGAAAAGCGCTCAAAAGAGAAGTTATCATAGAGGAACTGGTTAAGGGAAGAGGAACGCAGTTTGATCCGGAGCTTCTTGATGTATTTCTCAAATTATATGAAGAACACAAACTCGATAACGAGATTGCTATGGTATTTGACACAGAAAATAGTACCGAACAGAAATATGTAATGGAAGATATCGAGAATGTACTCAGAAAAGTAACGGAGATGGAAGAGCAGAAGAGCTCGTTATATGAGTTTGATAAGTTCTATAAATATATGAGAAATATCGGACTTAGATATAATCGATCTATTGAAGTTATTTCAGTTGAAATTGCTAAGACAGCCTCTGAAGATTCAGGTGATATTGATAATGAGATATCAGATATTCTTCAGATTGCCATAAGGAAAAATATAAGAGCAGTAGATGTATATTACAAATATTCAGCATCAAAACATATGCTAATTCTGTTGGATGCAGGTATTGATAATATTGATGTAATTCAGCAAAGAATTTTATTTGATTTTAATTCAAATATTTTAAGTGAAGGCTATACATTGCAGTTTTCACTTAATGAGAGTATTGAATCAAAAAAATAGCTACATTGGGGACGCTTCTTTTGTCACGAGGAGCGCCCTTTTGTTATAAAGATGTAAAGAAGGTTTCTGGCGGAGAAGATGAGAAATGAATGCAAAGAAAAAATATAGAAAAACTTTAACAGCCTGTTATCTTGGTTTTGTGACGCAGGCAATATGTGCAAACTTTGCACCGCTTTTATTTTTAACATTTCATAATTCATATGGTATTTCGTTTTCCAGTTTGGCCTTGATATCAGCAGTATTCTTTTTTACGCAGTTACTTGTTGATTTAATCTGTGCAAAGATTGTCGATTTCATTGGATACAGGACTTGTGTTGTGGCAGCAGAGGTAACATCAGGGATTGGTCTTGCAGGACTTGCTTTTATTCCGGAACTTACGCCATCGCCATTTGCAGGAATTATTATAAGTGTAATTATCTATGCGATTGGAAGTGGACTTACGGAAGTGCTGGTAAGTCCTATTGTTGAGGCTTGTCCATTTGAAAATAAAGAAGGAACCATGAGCTTACTTCATTCCTTCTATTGTTGGGGATCTGTTGGAGTGATACTGGGATCAACGATTTTCTTTGCATTGGTTGGTATAGAAAATTGGCGTATACTGGCGGTAATCTGGTCAGTTATTCCTCTTTACAATATTTATAACTTTGCAACATGCCCAATTGAACAGCTTGTTGAAGATGGTGAGAGCATGACTATTGGACAATTGTGTAAGACGAGATTGTTCTGGTTATTCATAGTACTTATGGTATGCGCCGGTTCATCAGAGATTGCAATGTCGCAGTGGGCATCTGCATTTGTAGAATCAGCCCTTCATATATCAAAAACAGTTGGAGATCTCCTGGGCCCATGTCTATTTGCAATATGTATGGGGATAAGCAGAGTGCTATATGGAAAATATGGTGAGAAGGTTGATCTGACTATATTTATGGCAGGCTCAGGTATTATGTGCCTTGCCTGTTACTTAGTTGCAGGTCTTGCAACGGTACCTGCGCTTGGTCTTGTTGGATGCGCTTTATGCGGCTTTACCGTTGGAATTATGTGGCCGGGATCAATTAGTATATCATCCAGAGTTTTACCGAAAGGTGGTACTGCAATGTTTGCACTTTTGGCGCTCGCAGGTGACCTTGGTGGAACTGTAGGCCCTGCTATTGTTGGAAATGTATCCCAAAGTGCAGGAGATAATCTTCAGGCAGGAGTACTTGCCGGTATAGGATTTCCTGTAGTTCTTGTAATCTGCGTTTTGGCTGTGAGGAAGAAATATAGGGGATAGCTACTTTGGGGACGCTTCTTTTGTCACGAGGAGAGGTACTTTGTCATAGATATTGACGATGAAAATTATAAGATGTTTTAATGACGCTTCTTACGCTGTGAGAAGCGTTTTTATATTATCATTGACAATATGTATCATCGCTGATACTATCAATGTATCAATAATGATACGGAGTCGATATGGAATATTTTGTTAATGATGCGAATTTTGAGATGCTAATAGAGTCTCAAAAGAGAAATGTGTGTGAAGAAATTGTCGATCAATTATGTCAAAGACGTATTGAACTTGGGATGACTCAACAGGAAGTTGCGGATATCACAGGGATAAAAAGACCCAATATTGCGAGAATAGAAGCTTGTACCACTACGCCTACCTTTGATGTTCTGGTTAAATATGCCATGGCCTTGGGATACAAACTGAAGATTTCATTAGAAGAGGACGAGTGCCAGAGACCTGGGAGAAATAAAGAAACAATTGTTGACACATCTTATATTTCAAGTGGAGAATATAGGCGTAAATTTGACAAAATTACCTTAAATTCAGAGTTAAACAGACTTATATATCAAAAGGCAAAAGAGATGTTAATACATCGAAGCGGCACAGAATTTGAAGATATGTATTGGATTGATATGGAAAAGTGTGAGGTGATTTGTTCCAAACTTGACGAAACCAATACGAAAGAGGTTCGACATACGAAGGCTATTGATAAGAAGCTTAAGTCTGCAACAAATATTATAGCGATTCATACACATCCATATAGTATGCCACCATCAGCTGAAGATTTTAACACGTATTATAATGCAGGGTATGATATGGGAATTGTACTCTGTCATGATGGGACAATTTATCGATATATGACTATAAATTTAGTTCCTGTTGATACTATGAACTTTTATGTAAATAAGTATTACAATGAGATTAAAGATGAAAAATTAGCCCAGATTATGATGATGGACAGATTTATGAGATTAGGTGATATTTATTATGAGGAGGTAAATGTATGATTTGTTATCAGGATGAAAGAATGCTTGGAGCTGGAGATTTGACACCAGAGGAATTACAGGCAAAAATAGATGAATATGAGATAAGCAGATTTGGACATAAACTTCCGGAAGATTTTGGAAGAGACCTTGTTCATAAGCAGATGATTTATGATGTTAAACAGCGTAAATTAGTGGAGTATGATTCGGTCAAAAAGCAATAGCTACTTTGGGGACGCTTCTTTTGTCACGAGGAGAGGTAAGTTAGTTACTTTGGGGACGCTTCTTTTGTCACGAGGAGTGGTACTTTGTAACATCTTGATTATATGGAAGTCTCTTGTATAATGAGTGTGTTAAATAATAAATCACATGTAAACTGGCAGTATTCCAGGAGTGAAAATGCGTAGAAAAGATAGAGAAGTAACTGATTTTAATAGAATAATTGAAATCATTGATGAATGTAACATTTTAAGAATTGGACTGGCGGACGGAGACTTCCCATATATTGTTCCTGTCAATTTTGCTTATACAGTAAATGACAATGAGATTTGTTTCTACATTCATGGAGCAATGGCAGGAAGAAAGTATGAGATGCTTAAGAAGAATCCAAATTGTTCTTTTGAGATGGACTTACCGCTCAAAATGGACTGCCTTGTCAAGGATAAGGATGTAACTATGAGATATAAGTCCGTAATGGGTAAGTGTAAGGTTGAATACCTTGAAGGCGACGAGAAGCAGTCTGCAATTGATGATGTTATTATGGCAAGATACGACGAAACAAGGAATTTTGATTACGACAGAGAAACGGTCAAAAGAACAGCAGTTGCAAAACTTACGGTAATTGAAATATCAGCTAAGGTTAATCCGCTAAGCGGTGGAGCAGATGCTTGAATTATGAAATGAAATTAAGCAGATGCATGTCATTAAAAATGATATCAAGCAGATGCGAGATATAAGAATGATGCTAAAGGATATTAAGGAGTAGAAGCATGCCACACGTTGAAATTAAATGTTTCTCAGGAAGGACTGACTCAGTTAAAAAAGAATGTGCTGATAAAGTAGCAGAAGTAGTTGCAGCAACTCTTGGATGTGAGGTCTCAAGCGTATCAGTTGCAATTAAGGATATTCCGCAAGAGGACTGGAAGGAATCAGTCTGGGATAAAAATATAGTGGCCGATGACAAATTTTTGTATAAAAAGCCGGGATATGCATATGATTAATAGTGAGAAATAATATTTCATATAGTCAGATTGGCATTGCAGAATGGCTATATAATGTTGGTATTGAGGCCGCAGAAGTAATGCCGATTTTACTGTTTATTGGGATTGGAGCGATGATTGATTTTGCACCGTTACTATCCAGACCTATTCTGTTTTTGTTCGGTTTTGCGGCACAGTTTGGTATTTTTGTCGCAGCCGGACTTTCTTTATTATTGGGATTTGATCTTAAAGATGCATTTTCTATTGGAGTTATTGGTGCTGCAGGTATCTCGGCATTTCCAATGTCATCCAGGGTTATACAAAAACTGGCACTTGATGAAGATCCGACGAATGTGTTAATTATGCATGCAGCCGGTGCGAATGTTGCCGGGCAAATTGGTTCAGCAGTAATAGGCGGACTAATGATGAGCATTTATACATATCTGCGATAGTATTGTTTTGGGGACGCTTCTTTTGTCACAAGGAGAGGTACTTTGTCACATATTTTGCTACATACTACATACTTCAAGGCAGCAGCTGAGTCAGAAGTTGATTTGGCTGTTGCCTTTTATTATGTTTCTATTTTTGTTCTAAAATTTCCAATTTTGCTTTGGGGATTATCACATATATATTTTTATACGATAAATAGATTGGATTATCAGATTTAAATATGTGGGAGTGAATTTGTATGGTAAGGGTAGCAATATGTGAAGATGATAAATATTTTCAGAATAAAGAAAATGAATTACTAAAATCTTATTTTGAGAAGAATAAAATCGATCATGATATTCAAATATTTGAATCTGGCAACGAACTTTTGAGGAATTACAGGAATGAATATAATATCATTTTCCTGGATATTAGCCTCGAGGGAATGGATGGGATTGAGATTGCAAGGCAATTGCGGGAAAAACAGGCGAGTGCCTATATTGTATTCCTAACAGCTTATGTCGAATATTGCTTAGAAGCATATAAGGTCGATGCACATAGATATCTGCTCAAGAATGATGAAAATCTTCAACATAAAATGTATGAGTGCATGGATAGTATTATGAGAAAGATAAGCAATACGGCAATAAAGATTAACCTCGATGTGCAAGGTGGCATTCTTTCTATTGAGCCATCAATGATTATGTTTGCAGAAAGCAAAGGTCATAAAGTGACAATACACGTATACGGAGATGGACAAGAATCAAAAGAGTATAGTATGTATGATCGTTTAAGTAATCTTCAATCATTGTTGAAAAATTATGGATTTATTAGAATTCATCAAAGTTATCTAATTAATGAAAATTACCTTAAGAATGTATATAGATATACTGCAGAATTGGAAGATGGCACATGCCTTGGAATATCAAAAAAATATTATAAGGAAACTGAGGATTATTTTATTCATATGAAAGAAATATAGAGAAGTGAAAACAGTCATGAACGCATCGACGAGTTATTTCCATTTTTGACTAATATGTTCTATTTTTGAAACTGGGGTTAATCATTAGGAATTATTATGAGATAACATATGTATAGGAATACGAGGGCACAGTTTTAAAAACGTATCTCCCAAAATACGATGATGAATAATATAGATTAGTTTTTATCTTCTGAAATAGTTGCTCCGGTTTGTATGTGCTCTTTCAAAACCATGTTTATGTACTGGCTAAAAGACCTATCATCTTTCTCTGCCAAATCTTTGATTTTAAGAACTATGTCATTATCGAGAGTGATACTTACTTTTTCTTTGAGTGGTCGCATAATTTGCCCTCCGTCTATCTAATTTTAGCAATAGGTATGATATGATGTGACGCGGTAGGATAAAATATGATAAAGTAAGATAAAAGATATAAAGTTTTTGAGTTTCGTTGCCGATATAAAAGATATGAAGACCTGACGTAGCAGTTTTTGATTGTTAGGGTTTATTATTTAAGGATCATATTTAATATTTACGAAAAGGATTTCGTGTAAATTTCTCAACGGATTGAGAACATTGATGTAGTATTCAAGCTATGTCTATTTCTATATAACCATCTTTATTTGTCGGAAAATTTACTTCTAATCCTTTCGAATGGTAAGAACTTCGGAGGAATCCTTATGATTTCGGGAACTATCAGAAATAGTGTTAAACTTCAGCAGTTGGATTCATTATGGCAACAAAAGAAGAATGATATTAATGCTAATAAACAGCAAAAAGAAATGACGCCGGAAGAGAGAACAATCGCTCAGTTTCAAGAACAGATGGAAAAGGAACGAGAGAGTAATTCTCATGCAGACACATATAATAAGCTGGCATCCGGTGGGGAACTGACTTCTGAAGAAATATCTTATCTTCAAGAACATGATCCGGAAGCATTGGCTAAATATCGTGAGGCTCAAGCCGAGAAAAAGGCATATGAAAATGAACTTAAGAATTGCAAAACGAAGGATGAAGTTGAGCGACTTAAGATGAATCATATGGGGAATTTTGCAGCACAGGCAAAAAAGATTACAAATGATCCATACATTCCTCTTGATAAAAAGCTGGAACTCATGAATCAATTGAATAATAAAGTATGTTTAGTAAGCGAAGCACATCTTAAATTTATGAAGTCTGAGCAATATAAGGATATGCCAACTGATCAGGAACTTTCAAAAGAAAGAATTGATGAAACTTCAAAAGAGCAAGACAGAATGCAGGAAGAAGTTAATGAGTCTGTTTCTAAAGATTCAAAAGTAAATGATGATACTGAAATCATTGATACAGAAAACCGTATTGATGGCAGTGAAGTTATATCAACCAATAGTGCCACGTCTAAGAATACAAATGAGTTGGAGAATGATTCGGCAAAAGAGGATATGAGGCAGGCTGAAAGAGAAAAGAAAATTTTAGGCGAATCGGAAAAAGATATAGATTCTGGTATGAGCTTTGAAAAAATAAGCGATTCTATAAGGAAATTCATTATTACGTCAGGAAATCATAACAGTAATATTAATATTGGGTTGTAAGCGGCGGAGGTATAGATATGAAAGTACAGAACAATTCTATATTTATAGGAAATGACATTTATGCTGCAAGGCAAGGTGAAAAAACTATTAAAGCAGAACAGGGACGAAATACTATAGATGGAAGTGCTATTAATGCTAACTTAGATCCGATTGCAGCAAAGAAAGAAGCAGCAAAGAAGAAGGCAATGAAAATTGTTGGAGATGCTTATGCTAATGAACAGAAACTTGATGCAGTTCAAGAGGCTAGAAGAGACAGGGTCAGTTCTTTGAAAGCCGATATGAAAGAGGCTAAAGATAAAGTTAGAGAAATAGAGAATGGTCGAACTGAATTACGGGAATTATACAAAGTTGACCCAAATAGTCAAGAAGAAAAAGACCTGAAATTGCTTGAAAAAGAAATTGAAGCCAATATACCTGGTAGTGGAGTTAGGCTTGGAAAAGAAGAAGAAAAACAAATAGCTGAACTCAAGGCAAATGGACTTACGGAATACCAAAAAAGGTCTCTGGAAATGAAAGAACTTGAAGTTCCATATGCAGCTACAGCTAATGAAGCAGAAGAAGAAATTAAAATAGAAAATCAAATAATAAAAGCAACTAAGAATGAAAGATTGAAGACACATTCCATAGAAGACGCCGAAAGACAAGCTGCTGCAATAATGGATGCGGCTTCAGACGAAATAGTAGGAATGTTGTTTGATGAAGCTAAAGAGCATATTGATGATGAGGCTGAATCAAAACGAGAAGCTGCAAAAGAGAAGGCTGAGGAAAAGGAAGCACTTGAAGCGCGAATCGAGAAAGCAAAAGAAGAACGTAAGGAAAAAGAGGAAGTTGCAGAAGATATTCTTGAAGGAGTATCCGAAGTGTCAAAAAATACTAATGACATGAAGGCTGCACAACAGGAAGTTAAGGATATGATGAGTAAGATGAAACTTATCGAAGATGACATTAAAGGAGCAGCTGTAGATACTACATTATAAAAACGTTGTGTGTACTACACGTTGTTTTATAAACTGGGGTGTTCTTTTCGGTTAGAGAGCACCCCTCATAAAACATCAAAAATGGCCAGGGAGGGCAAAAAATGAACGTAAATGCATATGGTGGTTATTATTCAAGCGTAGATTTTAATCAGAGAAAAACAGAATATAAAAAGAATCCGTATTCTTCATCACAAATAGATGATAAAGAAATGGGTGTAAATTTTTCTCAGACAAATAGTATAAGTGCAAAAAATGAGGAGAAATTATCTAAGAAAGCGCAGGATTTCCTTAACAGTCTTCGCGAAAAATATGGCGATTATGATTTTATGATTGGAAATGGAAGTGATGAACTGAATGCACTTTCTAAGAGTGGAAATAAAGAATTTTCAGTTATCCTTTCAAGTGCTGAAATTGAAAAGATGGCTAATGATGAAAAATATGCCGAAGAGAAGATGAAAGGTGTAGAGGGAGCAGTTAAAATGTGCAAGCGCATCTGCGAAGAAAACGGTTTCGCTTCTGCATTTGGCAGCGGTAAAGGAGAAAATGGAATAATCAACAAAATAGGCGTGTCTTTTGATGACAATGGGAACATGAAACTCTTCGCTGAATTGGAAAAAACATCATCAAAGCAGAAAGAGCGCATTGAGAAGAATCGTGCAAAGAAAGCTGAAGACAAAATAGCAGAAGAGAAGCGTGCACAGAAGAACCCATACGAGAAAGAGGAGAAGAACTCTATTAAGAGAGCAACTATTGAAGCTTCTTCAGAGGAAGAATTCATTAATAAACTTAAGTCTATTGACTGGAATAATATTAATGACAGTAAATCAGGTGACAGATTCAGTTTTTCGGTATAA
>JAKSRY010000051.1 GCA_024403415.1 Lachnospiraceae bacterium | reverse complement strand
CCTTGTATACCAGATTGGAACATTAATTACTACAGGAAGCTTAGGCGCAGGATTTATAGGTGGATTTATTGCTGTACTTGTTTTCGCGGCTGTTATTGTAAGTCTTATTGTAAAGGCTAATAGAGGACTTGAGAGGAACTATGCATTGAACAAAGCATAGTGAGCTAAGGGGACGGGGTTACTGGTTCATTTTTTAAAGTGAGGCATCCCCGTCTCGTTGGTTTGAAATAATAGATTATAAAAGTCGCTTTTTAGATGAATGGAGGATGTGAATGATTAACATTATTATTAGTGCAATATTGGTAGCAGTTGTTGGCACTGCTTCTTTCTATATCTGGAAAGAGAAAAAGAAGGGTAATAAGTGCATTGGATGTCCTTATTCGGGATCAGCATCCTGTCATTGCAAACAAAGTGCTATGAACAGGATAAAGAAACTGAGATTGAAAGAGCAAAAGCAATTATAGAAGAGTATGAAAATCCTTGTGAATCACAAGCATCAGAAAGTGAAGAGTAGTGTATGAGATACGTAGTTCTGCATAAATCAGACAAAAGAATACGTATCAAGACGCCAATTATTAATATGTCATACAGGCAGGCGGATTTGCTTGAATACTATTTGAAAAGCCTTTCATGGGTAAAAGATGCAGTAGCGGATGAAAGAACTTGTAATGCAACCATTATATTTAATAATGTTTCAGATACTAATGAAGATGCTTTAAGAAACGCATTAGATTTGTTTGATGAAAATAATGAGGAAGTTAAGTCTTTGCTTCCAGAAGAAAGCGGAAGATCACTTAACAGAGAATATGAGGAAAAGTTGATAATAAAGATAGCTTCTCATTATATTTTAAGGTTATTATTGCCGGCACCGATAGAGGCGGCAAAAAAAGAATTTTGGAAAAAGGATTTGAAGGTGCGTCTATAAGAACAATCGGATCGAGTGCGAGAATGACATAAATCATTTTCTTGTAATAGTTGTTATACTATATATAATAAGTAACTAGATTATAAAAGTTAATATCTAAGGCATAATACGCATTCTTTGTGTCATATTTCAACGATATATTATGTCTCTTTTGGGGGATATGTAACAGATATCATAGATTATGATTGCTATATGTTAGGTGCGTAGGCTATTGGTATATAAAGAAATGAAGAGCGGAGAAAATTCAGATTATGTTGGAGATTGAGGAAATACATAAATATTTTGGAGAAAATAAAGTATTAAATGGTGTTTCTTTTTCTGTGGACGCAGGACAAATATATGGACTTATTGGGAAAAATGGCGCAGGAAAAACTACCTTAATGAATATTATGGCAGGTTTGTCGGCACCGGATACTGGGAGATGTTTGTTGGCAGAACATTCTATAACTGGTAGTGTAAGTGGAGCGAGTATCGGGTATCTTCCTGACTTACCAGCTTTTTATGATTATTTAACTGTCGATGAATATATAGATTTTTTACTCGAAGGTAAAAATAAATCAAGAAAAGACAATCTTATTGAGATGATGGACTTGCCCCATAATGCTAAAATAGCGACCATGTCCAGAGGTATGAGACAGAGATTGGGTATAGCTGCAGCGATAATAAATAATCCCGATGTTGTGCTGCTTGATGAACCGACATCGGCTTTGGATCCGAGCGGAAGAGCTGATGTTATGAAAATCTTACTAAGGTTAAAGGAAGAAGGGAAAGTAATAGTTCTCTCGTCTCACATACTTGCGGATATGGAGAGAGTATGCGATAAGGTTGGGTTTTTGTCAGGTGGAACGATAAAAAAGGAATTAAATGTAGAAGAGTTAAGAGAAGGCTGTTCTTTTGTAAGAGTTACTTTTGCAGAGGAAATTGGAATAGTTGTTCCAATAATTCAGAACAGTGGAATACCATTTGATATAATAGATGGCCATATTTTCAGATTTGTGATTGATGACACAAGGCAAAAAGAAGATCAGAAAAAAGTTTTTTCTTTTTTAGGTAAATTGGATTTTCAAATCAAATCGATACAAAATGAGTCCCAAAACCTGGATAAGATTTTTGCGGAGGTGTGTCGATGATGAGTAGCTTCATGTGTATTATCAAAAAAGATTTTAGAGAATATATGAGAGGAAAGAAGTGTATTATTTTCAGTGCAGCATTATTTGCGATAGGTGCAATGGTGATTTTGACAACCATGTTCTTTCCAACACTCTTCTCTGTATTGGCTGAAAAAGTTCCGGATATTATTTCTGATTCTATATCTCTAGATAGTATCAGATATTTGTTCCCGGATAACTTGAAAGATAGTATGGGGATGTGGGCATCAAGCATAGGTACATTTTATAGTATTCTAGTAGTATTGATGGTGCATGGACTGATACGGAAAGAAATAAAAAGAGGTGCATGGATTTTTCCTGTTGCTTCGGGTTATAAAAAAGATTATTTGATGTTATCAAAGGCACTGGTATATGGACTTGGATCTGCATTGCCTGTTTTCATATTTACAAATATATTTTTCTTTTTAGCATCAACATTTTTAGATAATAATTTATCTTTTTTAAGGGCATTGCTTAGCTCAACTGTGTTAGCATTTGCAATTTTTGGAATTGCAACGATAACTATATTAACATCGGTTTTCTTTAAGAGCAGTATAGTAACTGCCTTATCAATGATAGGAATTGTAATGGTAGCCCCTGATGTCTTGAGTTTGTTTTCATTTGGGCATTATTTTCCAACATATTTATTGACATTTGTGTATACAATGGAATCTGATTTTAGAATGATAATTATGCCGGTTGTTGAACTTATAAGCATAACCGGAATTATATATTTCTTTGCTGCAAAGAAAGTTGTACGAATGGAAATTTCGAGATGAGCTAGAGGGACGGGGTTAGTGGTCCATTTAAAGTGAGCCATAAACTCCGTCCCCATAGTCCACCTATGGTCTCAAGAAGTATATAACATCCAATAGAGTTTTCATATTACAAAAAAAGACTGTCAAGCAGTCTTTTTTTATTCTCCATGTCAAGTAGACTTGAAACCAAAGGGACGGAGTTACTAGTTTATTTTAAAATGAGCCACAAACTCCGTCCCCATGGTTCAGAAAGGAGAGAAAAATATGAAAAGTATCACAACACTTGATTTGCAATATGCACACAGATTTTATGGATTTAAGGGAGAAGCGCAGTATCTTCATGGACATACGGGGAAGTTAACGATTGAAGTAGAAGATACGATAAATAAAGGTGTAAACATGGTATTTCCATGTAATGAAATAAAGAAAACTGCATGGAATATACTGCAAAATTTCGACCACGCCTTAATTTTAAGAGAAGATGATCCGTTATTACCGGCCATACTTGCTGTATATGAAGAACAGGGAATTAAAAATGGACACCCTCAGAATTGTATGAAAGGAGAAGCCTTTCATACCGAACTTGCAAGAGCATATCCTGACTGTCGACTGGTTGTAACCAAAGAAACCATGACAGTGGAAGGCATGATTAAGATAGTTTATGATTTATTAAAGGATAAACTAAATATTTCAAAGCTTACATTCACAAGTGGCGCAAATGCCGCATCTGAGGAATATGATGTGCGTAAGAGTATGGACAGATGTCCAATGTGTGGTATAGCTTTAGATGAAAATGGCACATGCCCCAAATGTGGATATAAGAAATAATAAAAAATATTTAAAATTAAAAAGGATTTTGGCCCAAAGCCCCGAATAATATTATTAACCGAAAAAGAAGCCTTGCATCCCTCGGAGATAGAGGTATCGATAGTCGTTGGCGACAAGGGATGTTGTAATTTGTGAGTATCAATAATAATAGTTTACATTACACTAAGGAGGCAATTCATGGAATATCCGGTTTTAGATGCCAAAGCTACTGGCGAAAGAATTAAAGAGCTAAGAAAGCAACGCCACTTAAAGGTGGAAGATGTAGCACGATTTATGGGCTTTGAGTCTGAGCAGGCTGTCTATAAATGGCAGCGAGGCGATAGCCTACCAACTGTAGATAATTTATTCGCACTTAGTAAGTTATTTGAAACATCAGTTGATGACATATTAAGAGGTGCAAGAGAAGGGGGCGAAAGTCCTCTTCTTCCTATTTATAGGGAAACTAAACCAGCAGTTTAGTTACAGTTAGATATTTTTGTCATATTATTTCATTACGAAGGCAAAAATATGTTGGCATGGCATATCAAAAATAAAAGGTGAAGAAAAAATATGTATATATTTCTAGATGTAGATGGAGTTCTTAATACAACAACAGATTGGAAACAGAAAGTATATTCTCTCAATCCTAAATGTATTGAGATATTTAGGAGTTTGATAAATAAACTGGATAATCCTAAAATAGTTCTTTCATCAACCTGGCGCAATGGAATTGCACGGGATGGTACTACGGCAATTCATATTAAAGATTTGTTGGCGGCATTGAACAATCCTGGTGGTGGGAACATAGATAAGACGGCAGTATCGCCGGATGGTATAAGATCTAAAGAGATTGATTACTATTTACGAAGGCATGGTAGGGATAAATATATCATATTGGATGATGACCCGACGCTCTTTGAACTGGGTAATAAAACACCGCACCTATATCTGATAAACCCCGAAAAGGGTATAACACAAAATGATATTAAAAAGATATTGAAAAATATATAAGTAAAAGCTACGAGCTGTATAGCTGGGAGAATGATTGATGACTATGATGGTAAGGCTAGGAGTCTGCCATTATGAAGGAATAGGCCTTCAGTCACAGGGATTCAACCCGGTTATTTCCATTAAAGGAGGGAATTGTTATGGTAAAAATGAGTTTCACTAACAATCAAACAGCATTCGAGTATGTACTTTATATGATAGCGACAAGCTATTTTAGAACCGCTGTATGCAAAAACAAATTATTAGAGCAAAACATGTTGCTCCAATACAAAGAGCAAAAGCTTGAAAAGCAATATCAGATGGAGGAGATATGCATCCGTTATATGGATAGGTTGATTAAGGCTCTTCCGATAGCCACTGAGGAACAGGATGTTCAGGTACAGCTTAAACGTAATAAAAATAATAAAACCGTACTAATCTTAAAAGGGATAAATTACAGACTTGTATTTGTCGGAGAATATTCCGGAAAGAGTTCGAAGATACGATGTAAGTATATAACCCAACAGTTAGCGATGGGATGCGATAAGGCAGCCTGATAGACATACCACCCCGAATGTAAGTCAAAGCATTCGGGGTTTTCTATGTCAAAATATTTGTATGCGGTAGCACTAAGGAGTAATTTGACATGCAAGTTTATAATATAAACATATACAAAATATAAAGCTATTATGTTGGAAGAATAAAAATGGATGTGAGGAGAGTGAAATGTCAAATATTATTTTTTTAGGATCATCGGTTACTTATGGTTCTGCTTCAGGAGGCATTTCCTTTGTAGATTATCTTTGTGAAAGAAACGGATTCACGATGATAAAGGAAGCTGTGTCAGGAACAACATTGGCGGATATAGACGAGCAGTCATATGTTAGTCGACTTAAGGCACTCGATGTTGATGAGTGTGATCTATTTGTCTGTCAGCTCTCGACGAATGATGCTAATCTGAAACTTCCAATTAACGAAGTGGAAGAAGCAGTGGATTTTATTATTGATTATGTGAAGAATAAGTGGAAATGTCAGATTGCTTTTTATACTAATCCCAGATATGACAGTGCAGAGTATGCTGCCATGGTTGAGATGATTAAGGATAAAGCAAAAATAAATAACCTCCTTCTTATAAACATGTGGGATGATGAGGAACTTAATAAAAAGATAGATCAAAACAGGGATTATTATATGGATGATCCCATACACCCGACAAAGGCAGGATATCTTGAAATCATAACTCCCTTTATGGAGAAATTTGGCATTTTTAACTTCCAGGAATAGGCTTGTCAAAGATATCGCAAATGGACCAGCAACTCCGTCCCCATGGCTCACTCCGTTGCAAATGAGCCAGCAACCCCGTTCCCATGGTCCACCCCATTGACATTGCATATTCCAGTTAGTACACTAAAGCTGTCTATGATTGCATTGAACGAAAGGGGAAAAAATGAGTATTGCAGTTCGTTATTATTCAAGAGGTGGAAATACAAAGAAACTTGCTAAGGCTGTTGAAGAGGCTATAGAAATTCCGGCATTGTCTATAGATGAGGCTCTTGCTGAAAAGGTTGATACTTTATTGTTGGGATGTTCATATTATGCATTTGATATGGATCAGAAGGTTAAAGAATTTATCACTGAGAATAAGGATAAAATTGGTAAGATCGTTCTGTTTGGAACTTCAGCAATGATGAAATCCATGAAAAAGCCTTTGAAAAAACAACTGCAAAATATGAAGGTTGATATTGAAATCGCTGAAGAAGAGTTTCACTGTGCTGGCTCTTTTAAGTTCATGCATAAAGGAAGACCTAACGATGAAGATATCGAAGCAGTTAAGGCATTTGCTAAAAAAATCGCTGAAAAGTAGAATGAAAAATATATTTTATAAAGATACACATAAAGGCTTTCGGAAGAAATTCCGGAAGCTTTTCTATGTTATGCGCAATGCGCCAAGTAAATGCATATGCTTGCATTAATGTATTTATTTGGCGAACGCTAATCACCTAAATGAGTTTCTCATAGTATATCAATCCTCAACTATGATAAAATGATTTGAGGTAGTAATAAATAGATTAATCAACAATGCTTTACAACTTAAAGGTTTCATAAGGAGATATCATGGCAGGAATGGGCGGCGGCCGTAATTCTCTTGGACCAAGAGGATTTTTGACAGAAGAAGAAAAAAAGAACGTTCCTAAAATAACAAAGAAATTGTTAGGGAGAATATTGTCATATATGAAACCATACAGACTTCAGTTTGGTTTCGTTTTTATTGCAATTATACTATCAGCAACAATAGGATTGTTCCCTTCAATAATTACAGGGAAAATCGTCGACCAGGCGCTGGTTGGAAAGGATATGGTTCTTCTAATTAAGCTTTTGCTTGCCGCCTTTGCTACATTGAGTGTCAGCCAGCTGATAGGAGTGTTGGAAAGTTATATCAATTCGTGGATCTCGGAACGTATTATTTTCGACATGAAAAATCAGATGTATAACCATCTTCAGCATATGCCACATTCTTTTTTTACTACTGAAAAACAGGGCGATATTATCACGAGAATGAATACTGACATTAGTGGTGTGAGTACTGTTATAAGCGGCACATTGTCAAGTATCGTCAGTAATGTTGCAACTGTAATAACGACTTTGGTTGCGCTGTTTTCGATGGACTGGAAGCTGGCCATCGTCGGTATTGCAATTATTCCGCTTTTGATTTTGCCGACTAAAAGTGCGGGCAAGAAGAGATGGGAGCTTTTGTCTAAAAGCCAGGAAAAGACAGACGAGCTTAATCAGGTAATTAATGAGACACTTTCTGTAAGTGGTTCGATGCTGGTTAAAATATTTACAAGAGAAGAGAAAGAATATGCAAAATTCGTTAATGTTAATGAAGAAGCAACAGACATTTCTCTTAAAGAAAAGCGCTCCGGTAAGTGGTTTGGAATGGTGATGGGAATGTTTGGTCAGATAGGACCACTTCTGATTTATTTCGTAGGCGGATTTCTTATTATCAAAGGATTCGACCAAGCGCTTACGGTTGGCGCCATTACCGCAACCGTAGCTCTTGTTAACAGACTCTACAGACCGGTTGAATCGCTCCTGAATATACAAGTGGATTTTACTCGTTCACTTGCACTTTTTACCAGAATATTTGACTATTTTGATAGAGAAAATACTATAGTATCTCCTAAAGATGGAAAGAAACCGGATGTCGAGATGCAGCCTATCTCATATGAGCATGTTAAATTCTATTATAATTCAGATAAGGAACTTTTGAAGGACGTGAACTTTACGGTTCCGGGGGGAAAGATGTATGCCATTGTAGGGCCGTCAGGTTCTGGAAAATCTACGATTGTTAATCTGGTACCACGTCTTTACGATGTTATTGAAGGAAGTGTAAAGATAGCGGGAGTAGATGTTCGTGATTTTGATCTTAGCTATTTAAGAAGTCAGATTGGTGTTGTTACTCAGGAAACATATCTTTTTAATGGAACAATACTTGATAATCTTAAATATGCAAGAGAAGACGCAACAATGGAAGAAATCGAAGAGGCCTGTCGTGTTGCAAATATTCATGAATTCATAAATAACCTTCCTGATAAATATGACACAGAAGTCGGAAACAGAGGACTTAAACTGTCAGGAGGAGAAAAACAGCGTATTTCTATCGCAAGGGTAATACTTAAGAACCCTAAGATCCTCATTCTCGATGAAGCGACAAGTGCGCTGGATTCAATATCAGAAAATGCAATTCAGTCTGCATTGGAAGCATTAATGGCCGGAAGGACAAGCATTGTGATTGCGCACAGACTTTCGACAATCCTTAAGGCGGATTCAATTCTGGTAGTAAAGGATGGTGTTATTGCTCAACAGGGTACTCATGAGCAGCTTCTTGCTTTGGAAGGAACCTACAAAATGCTTTATGAAACCCAGTTCAGACAGGCAATTGATATAGAAAATGATAATACTTCAAAGCTTGATATTAAGTCCTTCTCCAGTGAATACGACGTAAGAAAAATTACAGAAAATGACATAACTGACATATATAAGCTATGTAAGGATAACAAGTATTTTTATCGTTATCTTGGACATGTCGCAACTAAAGAGAGTCTTACCGAGGTTATAAGTAATGTTGCGGGTGACTCGGAAAATGGTAAATATTTTGTTGGTTTTTATGATGAAAGCAGGCTTATTGCGATTGCAGATCTCATTACAGGCTATCCGGACAGTGAAAGTGCATTTATTGGCTGGTATGTAGTGGATGGAAATCTTCAAAGACAGGGCATAGGATCGCAAATCTTTGCAGATATCAGAGCCAGTCTTAAGAGCGTTGGAATTAGTCATATTTCTCTTGGCTGTGTTAAGGAGAATGAGATAGCGGTTAATTTCTGGCAGGGACAGGGATTTAAGCCTGCGAACGATGAAAAGCAGGTTGGCAGACATACGGTAGTGACGTATGAGAGAAAGATATAAGTCTGTCAACGATATTGTAAATGAGCCAGTAACTCCGTCCCCCTGGCCCACCACGTTGGCAAATGAGCCAGCAACCCCGTCCCCATGGCTCAAAAAAAGAGGATGGAATCACCTTTCGGTGAAACCATCCTTATCTTATGGCTGTTTTTTCACATCCCCTTTGTTATTAGGATTATCGGCTTGATAATCATTATGGTGTATCTACTACCCAACTGTCAAATATATACTTCCCTTCTGTATCATTCCATGAATATTTAGCATATATATTACAACCATCTTTTGCACATTTAATATATTTGTTGTCATAACCTTCCGTAGGAAGTGTACCTTCTTCTTCTTCATTTAAGGTGTGAGGGTAATTTTCAATGGATTCACAGGTTTCCCCAAAACAGTTTATACATTGTAGGTAATAACATGCATCAGTTCGGTTATAATAATTTTCATCGCCTCCATAGCTATGGCCAAGCGCAGGAGCAGCAGGATCATCAAAGGTGTATTTAGCGGTACAGGGGTGTGAAGAATTATTGATAAGAGCATGATCACACTGTTTTGTTATTTTTCCATTCTCTGTACAGGTTGGCGCCGGGCTTTCCTCCTCAACTACTATTTCAAAGTTATGGCTATCATACTTCCACTGTATACCCTGGTCAATCATCCTTTCGCATCTAGAACAATATTTAGATACAGCTATTTTAATATCAGCACAATTATCAGAGTCAGCACCCTCTACGACTTCTTCTGTTGTCTCAGCATCAGCAGCATAGATGTGTCCGGTAGCACTGCCACTAATAGTCTCTGTTGTTAAATATTCACATACCTTACATTTTAGCTCGCGAGTTGCATCTGTGGTGCAGGTGGGATCGGTATAAGATATCTCTTCATAATCATGAGCTAATTTTGGAATGGTTTCTATCTTTACATCGCCACAACCCTTACAGGTATAAACATTTGATCCTGTACTGGTGCAGGTGGCAGGAGTATTGCTGGTATTTTCATAGTTGTGAGTATGTTTTGGTTCACTATCTAACGCTACAACGTCACTTGAGGATTGATTTGTATCTGAAGATGACGCTGATGTTTTGGTAGAAGCATCAAGGCTCTTGGAACTCACATCTGCACCCATCATGGCATTAACCACACTTTGAGCATCAGTTCCGGATTCCTCAGCCATAGCTACCAATTCTGTTACCTGATTGGCCATATCCTGGGAAATGGATTTTACAGCTTCGGTTTCAGTAATATTTCCAATTTTAGAACCGGATGCCGCTGTGATATTTTTCTTCAACTCAGGATCCTGTGCAATCTGAAGCTTTGCAAAGCCTGAGATATCGTTCTTTGTTGCAGCCTTTGTGATTATACTGTTTACAGAAGCTGTAGGTTCTATTTCAACCTTTTTACCTGGCAGAACTTCTACAGGTTTTAACTGGCCAGTTCCTGAATCTATTACTACACAGTCTATCTTTCCATCCAGACATACAATTTTAGTGTTTCCATTCTGAACATTGATTTCAGCAGAGGTATCCTTGATGATGGCTATTACGCCTGAAGAACGGACTAACAGGCTTTCATTATTTGCAGGATTCTTTGATATGTCAACGAATATCTTTCCGGCGTTTACATCGACTATCAGATTTTTCCCACTTTGGGCAATCTTTACCTTAGACAGGGAATCAAGCTTAACAAGATTATCATCAATATTAACCCAGGCATAGCTGCCAATATTGGTAACGATATTACATCCACTTGACAGCTTCATATTATCATAGGCTTTCATAGGCTTATTAGCTGCATCTAATATGGCTACTGTCCCCTGAGCCCTAGACAATATCAATTTTCTAGGAGCAGTATTTTCCACTGCCAGAGCAGAAATTGAGCTAAAGAGCAGACTAGATATAATACCCGTTATGGCTAAAAATTTCTTAAGGGTACGCTTATTTTTCATATGTATGTCCTTTCATAATTATATATAACTATTTACGATATAGATTTCAACATTATTAAGTGTAGTCCGGCTATTGGTGTGAGTCAATAATATCTGAGACCTTGGGGACGGGGTTGGTGGTTCATTTTGCCATCACTTTTTGTACCCTTAGTTCAGCAATTTAACCATATGTATATCCGCTGCATAGGTGCCATCGTCATATTTATTCGCTTTAGGAATACGTCCAACTTCCACGAAACCAAATGACTCATACATATGAATTGCACGATGGTTTCCTTCTACAACTGTTAATTCTGCTGTTTCAAATCCACATTTTTCGATAGTTTCAAGAAGGAGCGCAAATAACCTTTTACCAATTCCCATACCTGTATAATCCAGGTACAAGGCAATACCTAAATCAGCTCTGTGAGAATTTCGCCTGCTTACTCCTGCTACATCGAATGATGCATTTCCAACATACTCGCCATCAAGTTCTGCTAATATAAGACAGGCTTTCTCGTTTTCTATATGGCTGTTAATAAATTCTTCTTCCTGTTCAATACTCATATCTTTGCACTCGTCAGCCTCACGAAGTAAAAATCTGGTTTCGCCACATACTCTTTTTAAGTAAGGCAACAGCATTTTGGCATCTTCCTTCTTGGCGCTTCTAAAAACAAGGCTATGTCCATTCAAATCATAAGTTCTAGGTTCAATTTTCATAATATATTCTCCGTAATAAGATGAGCTCACAAAATTGTATTGATATTTACTAAAATCATCATAGCATTGACCTTGACTAAAACCAAACACTTTTATGTATTCAAAACGAGCCAGACAGTAGCAGTACACTACCACCTGGCTCATCTAATATCTTAGTATATGGAATTTACAGAGATTATTTCACTCGACGCCTTCAGGCTTTTCGTTAGTTAATTGCGAATGTGTCAAGCACCTCTGCAATTTTATCGTTAATAAACATATCCATTCCCTCATCGGGTTCAACATGTGAGTTAACTTCAATTACAATAGCATTTTCTCCTTTTACTACTGCGCAAACCATTGCTCTTGTCTGATTACCACTTTCTGTTTCTCCTGTAGGAAATACGTTAAATGAGTACGATGCAATGCTATCTTTGCCAAAATTTGATTTATTTATGTCTGCTGTATCTACACCATACTGTTTTGCATATTCTTTTATCACTTCCGAAGCGGCTGCATTTTTAATCTCTTTGATTGTGATAGTGTTTGATCCTGCTGTCTGTGTTTCTTCATTACTAAAAGATACGGTTACATTATTTTCATTTTCCGTTAATATAAAATATCTTGAATCATATTCGAATGTAAAAACGTTGTTATCGAATACTACATAATCTGTTTCTTCAATAATATCGCCAACCTCTCTAACAGCAGTGGTTACAAGTTTGTTGGTTGCATCCGCTATATAGTAATGATCTGAATCTGCAAAAATATTCACATCTCTGCCAGGGGCAAGCTGCTGAGCATCTTTAGGAATACCATCCCACTCCAATGGTTCGTCACAAGGTTCCTGGGATACGATATTGTTTTTGTTAATTACTATTTTTTCACCAGTGTAAGTTTCAAATTCATAGGCTTTAACATCTGTTGAAGCACTGGCCTGTTCGGCATTTGTATATGTTTGTGTTTTAGTTGTTGTAAAGCTTTTTTCTACGGAACAACCCATTACTGAAAATGCAGTGGCTACTGCAAATATTACTGCTACGCTTACTCTTGAAACATTTGTATTTACTCTCTTCATAATTTTTTCCTCCCTATTGATTAGTTGTTTTTGTTTTGTTTATGGGCTAAGTATAATCAAGTCTATGTTGCAGAAGTGTTGCATGATTTGAAAAATATATATTTTTTTCCAAGTAGTAAGAAAGCTCAGAATTAACATACCTGTAACAATGAGAAAGATAATTAAAAAGGGCCTAATTATTACAAAAATCTATAGCTTAGATGCTATAATATCTTTATCAATAAACAAAACGATGAGTACCTGCAGGGATAGTAATTAATGATAAAAAGATAGGGAAAAAGAGATTAATTATGATTATTTATGCAATAGACGATGAAAAAATGCCCTTGAATACATAACAAGAAAGATTAAAAGCGCAGAGCCGGAAGAGGCTGAAGAAACCACAGTTTTGTTTTCGCAGTATTTAAGAACAAATCTTGATTCCTTAAGGAATCAGGAACCTGTTCCTTTCGCAACGGAACTTATGCATATTAAAACCTATGTTGAGCTTGAAAAGAAAAGATTTGGTGACATATTGAATGTTGAATATGACATAAAGGGCAGAACTTCAAGGTCCCCTCCTTAGGTCTGCAGCCTATTGTAGAGAACAGCATCAAGCATGGGATACGTGGCAAAAATGCCAAAGGACATATAAAAATAAGTACCAGTAAGGAAAATGATAAATATATAATTATTATAGAAGATGATGGTGTGGGCTTTGATATGAATATGCCAGTTAAGGAAGACGGCAGAAGTCATGTTGGCATGAACAATGTTAAAGAACGATTAAAGCAGATGTGCAATGCTTCTATGAAAATTGAAAGTAGTCCTGGAAATGGCTGTCGTACGGAGATTGCAATTCCAGAATGAGCCAGCAACCCCGTCCCCAAGGAGGAACTTTATGTTAGACATTTTAATTGTAGAAGATAATAAAGAAATAGCGACCATTCTGTGTGACTTTCTAAGAAAAGAAAACTATGTTGTCAGTATTGCAGAAAGCGGCGAAAAGGCCATGAAGCTGTTTGATGCGTATGGTGCAAAATTGGTTATTCTTGATCTTATGCTTGAGGGAATGGATGGATTTGCGGTGTGCTCCAAAATCCGTGAGACTTCAAATGCCCATATACTTATAGCAAGTGCAAAGAATGGAAAGGAAGATAAGCTTAAGGGATTAAATCTTGGAGCAGATGATTATATCGAAAAACCTTATGACATTGACATATTATTGGCAAAGATAAAAGGTATTTTTAAGAGAAAGTATGCCATCGAGGAAATGGTTGAGGACAATCTTATCTTAAATACCGTGACACATACACTAAAAGTGAATGGTGAGCAGGTAGATGTTACCGAGAAGGAATTTGAACTGCTTAAGCTCCTGATTGAGAACAAGAATATTACACTTAAAAAAGAATATGTTTTTAATACTGTATGGGGAAGTGATTCTGATACTGAACTTCAGACAGTGACTGTTCATATTAAGTGGCTTAGGGAAAAGATAGAAGAAGATCCAAAGCATCCTGTACATATCAAGACTGAGTGGGGAGTGGGATACAGATTTGAGTAAATTTAAGAAGATTGCAGGCGCGATTCTGATGGTAGAAATCATTATTATCGTGGTGTGCAATATCCTGTGTATTTATCAACTGAATAATAAGGACGGACGTCTATACAGAGTTGAGGCAAAGCGAGTTGAAAGTGCGATTAAAGATCAACTGGCAGCAGCTGAACAGAAAAATACAGATGAGAATACAGATGACAGCAAAGGAGATAGTGCGGTCTTTGAAGATAAATTCTTAATGAATATTGATTTAAGTAATTATCAGACTATCCTTGCTGTTCATGTATATAATCCGAATGAAATAATCGCAAACGATTATCTTGTTTGTGAGATTGAGGGAAAGCTTTACTGCATTGAATATTCAGAAGAAGCTAATGGCATATTCATGATTTATATGAATGTTGCATTTGCAATTATATTTATTGTGACCTTTATCATTTTTGTATATATTCAGACGAAACTGTTGAAGCCTTTTGCAAACATGCAGCATCTGTCAGTAGAACTTGCCAAGGGTAATTTGGCGGTGCCGATTAAGGAAGAAAAGAGCAAATTTTTTGGTCGGTTCCTTTGGGGAATGGATATGCTACGTGAGAACTTAGAGGATAAGAAAAAGAAAGAACTTGAACTTCAAAAGGAAAAGAAGACTCTGATTTTATCTTTATCACATGATATTAAAACACCATTATCTGCAATAGAACTATATACGAAGGCTCTTGAAAATGACCTCTATGATACAAACGAAAAGAAGGAAGAGGCACTTTCAGGAATTAAGAAGAATGCTGAAGAAATTAAGAGCTATGTCAATGAAATAACTAAGGCTTCAAGAGAGGATTTCCTTAACCTTGAGGTGAATAATGGAGAATTGTATCTGAAGGAGCTCGTTGAATTAATTAAGGCATATTATGTTGAGAGGTTGTCGGTTCTTCATACAGATTTTACTGTTGAGGATGTTGCGGACTGCCTTATATGTGGTGACAAGGACAGGCTGGTTGAAGTAATTCAGAACATCATCGAGAATGCCATTAAATATGGAGATGGAAAGAAAATTTCGATTTCTTTTGATGATGAAGAAGATTGTAAACTGATTACAGTTACGAATACCGGTTTAGTTCCTCAAGAAAGCGAGGAAACATATTTATTTGATTCATTCTATAGAGGAAGTAACTGCGGTAATGCAAGTGGAAGCGGCCTTGGTCTATATATTTGTAAGCATCTTATGAAACTGATGGATGGTGATATTTTCATTAAAATTTCAGGTTCAGATACGCATTCTGAAGCTGATGACCGGAATGGTTTTGGAACATTTTCTGTTACGGTTGTGATTAGAAAAGCATGATAGTTTAAATATAAAATTATTAAATCATTTAATGATTATTTAATAATTTGATTTGTATTATGTATCTAACAAAG
>JAKSRY010000050.1 GCA_024403415.1 Lachnospiraceae bacterium | reverse complement strand
CTCTGTTATTTTAGTCGTTATCCGCAAGTAATCCCTCTCCTAAGACTAACTTAGCACCAACTATCTCTGTTATTTTAGTCGTTATCCGCAAGTAATCCCTCGCCTAAGACTAACTTAGCGCCAGCTATCTCTGTAATTTTAGTCGTTATCCGCAAGTAATCCTTCGCCTAAGACTAACTTAACGCCAGCTATCTCTGTAATTTTAGTCGTTACCTGCAAGATTTAAATGCAAAGTCCTCTAGGCTCTGATTTTGATATGGACCTCTCTTAACTGCTGCTCTGTCACTTCATTAGGTGCACCGCACATAAGATCCTGCGCATTTCCGGCCATAGGGAATGGAATGATTTCTCTAATGCTTTCTTCATTTCTAAGAAGCATAATCATTCTGTCTACACCGGGTGCCATACCTGCATGAGGTGGTGCTCCAAACTGGAATGCGTTGTATAGAGCTCCGAATTTTGATTTCAGAACTTCTTCATCGTATCCTGCTATTTCAAATGCCTTAACCATAATATCAAGGCTGTGGTTTCTAACTGCTCCTGATGATAACTCTACACCATTACATACTATGTCATACTGATATGCAAGTATTTCAAGCGGATCTTTATTCATCAATGCATCAAGCCCGCCCTGTGGCATTGAAAATGGATTATGTGTGAAACCAATCTTCTTGGTATCCGGATCAAGTTCATACATAGGAAAATCATTTACATAGCAGAAGCAGTATGCTTTTTCGTCAATAAGTCCAAGCTTTTCGCCAAGTTCTTTTCTTATCTGTCCTGCATAATATGCAGCTTTTGCTTTGTTATCTGCAATAAAGAAAATTGTGTCATCTACCTTAAGGCCTGCAAGACTGATAAGTTCTGACTTAAGTTCATCAGGAATAAACTTATCAATAGGTCCCTTAAATGACATATCTTCCTGAACTTCAAGATATCCAAGTCCACCCATGCCAAGATCCTGAGCAAACTTGAGAAGTTTTTCATGGAAGCCCTTCGACTGCTGTCCTTCTATTTTAATTGCCCTTACTGTTCTGTTAATAAAAGGCTTAAATGTACACTTATTAAAGAAATCCGAAAGATCAATAATTCTTAATGGGTTTCTAAGGTCCGGCTTATCACTTCCAAATTCAAGCATAGCCTGTTCGTATGGAATAATAGGGAATGGTGCTTTAGTTACTGAATATCCTTCCGGAGCAAACTTCTCAAAAGTAGCTGCAAGAACTTCTTCACCAACCTTAAATACATCTTCCTGTGTAGCAAATGACATTTCAAAATCAAGCTGATAAAATTCTCCAGGCGATCTGTCTGCACGCGCATCTTCATCTCTGAAACATGGTGCAATCTGGAAATATTTATCAATACCAGATACCATCAGTAACTGCTTATACTGCTGCGGTGCCTGTGGAAGTGCATAAAACTTTCCCTTAAAATGTCTTGATGGAACAATGTAATCTCTTGCGCCTTCCGGTGAAGAAGCACAAAGGATAGGGGTCTGAACCTCCATAAATCCCATCTCTGTCATCTTGCTTCTTAAGAAAGCGATGACGTTTGATCTGAACATCATGTTATCAAGAACTTTCTTATTCCTAAGATCAAGATATCTGTATTTCAATCGTAAATCTTCTCTTGTTTCCTTTGAAGTCATAACTTCGAAAGGCAGCTGTGCATATACTTTTCCAAGTATTTCAACACTATGAGCTTCAAGTTCTATTGTACCTGTTGGAATCTTAGGATTATATGTTTCTTCATCACGCTTCTCCATCTTTCCCTGAATAGATACGCAGTCTTCCTTTTGAAGTCCGTTGAGAAGCTCTGTATTTCTCATAACAACCTGAAGAACGCCGTACATGTCTCGAAGATCCACAAAGGATACCCCTCCGTGATCTCTTATATTTTCAATCCAACCAGCGACCTTTATCTCTTTATCAATATCCGCTTCCGAAATCTGTCCAAGATTTCTGTCCCTGTACAATGTAGATAATTCCATTTCTTTACTCCTCGTTTCCCTTTAAACCAAAAAAGCGACCAAACTCCTATTGAGTTTAGTCGCCTTTGACTTCCAATTGCTAATGATTATAGCACTATCATTTTCATATTTCAATTATGAAATTACTTTTTAATTTTAAGCGTTCTGAGGTACTCCTTCTGCTCCTTAGTTATTCTATAACTTTCAATTGCCTTTTGGATTGCCTTGTTATGGGTCCAGACACCCAATCTTTTGGCTTCAATATATGGAATAATTGCATCATACTGCTTCGCAAGTGCAGTTGCAAAATACCAAGCCACCATCATCTTAAGATAATAATCATCACCTGTTTTTGCTGCAATTAAATCCACGTATTCCGTATCAAAATCTTCGTCAAGGAATTCTCTCATAAAGATATTGATTGCATATCTAGCTGTATATACATGCTCTGATTCAAGCCACTTTTTAATGATAGGTAATAAGGCCGCATGATTCTTCTTGAAGCATTTCGGCGATGGCTGGTCTGTAACCGCCCAGTTATCTGCGTATGGTAAAAATATAGTAAGCTGCTCAATGCACCTGTCAAAATCCTTTTCCATGCATGCAAGCATTATATGTAGCTGGTTCTCTTCATAATATTTATGCGGAAGAGAACTCATAAATTCCTCTTTAGCCGGGTCTGAATAAAGTTCTTTAGCAAGGCTTCGTAGATTAGGAATTCTGACGCCTATTATTGAATCCGGTAAAATATTCGGAACCAGTTTGCAGTGAAACTGCTGATATTCCAAATCCTGTAATTCATATAACCGTTCTAATACATTCATTTCAAAGGCCTTTCTTCGAACTGTCCAAGCATTTTCCTTACAATCGTATATAACTGCATGGCATCCTCAGCGCTTAGTGTTATACAGCCTCCTATCTTTGTCGGAACATCCACTGCCTTTTCTCTAAGCTCCATTCCTTCATCCGTTATGCTTACAACAAGAAATCTCTCATCATCTTTTGATCTTTCTCTTTTAACAAATCCCTTTTTCTCAAGAGTTTTAAGAAGTGGTGTCAGTGTTCCCGAATCAAGAAACAATTTTTGCCCAAGTTCTTTTACACTTACTTCTTTATGCTCCCACATAACCATCATTACAATGTACTGAGTATATGTAAGATCAATCTCACTTAAAAAAGGTGTATATTTTCTAACAATTTCCTTTGATACTGCATATAAAGGAAAGCACAACTGATTATCAAGTTTCAAAACATCATATTTGTCAGCCATTTCATTACCACCTGATCTATTATTTTCACTTCTTCTAATATTTTTACCTAGTTTATATTTTCATCCATTTTTTGTTTAATATAATGTCCCTTTTGCTTCGCATGGGACAAAGCTATATTTTTCTACCGGAACCCACTTCGAAATGATATTTAACAATACCGCAGTCAATCTGACTAAGCACTCCACCTTTGTCTATAATCTCAACCTTTTCGCCGTCTTTCAGTACAAACATAAACTTCTGCTGATTGATTGCTGTCGGTGCAAGAAGTGCTGTCTCAACACCTTTTATGAACCAGTCAGGCATATCTTTTTCCTCGCCCTGAATGACCTGGGCAACAGACTTGGACTTACGGACTCTTCCCTGGTTCTCGCCATATCCGATTGCAATAACTATTGCCAGACGTTCATTATCTGCTATTGCAGCCTTCACATTCTTCTTATTATAGGTGCCTGCCCAACAGGTATTGAGTCCAAGTTGCTGTGCAAAGATAACAATCTTTTCTCCATAATATCCAATACGGCTGTCTAATGTTGGATCATCCTCTCCTATGCATGCTATTACGCTCGGAGCACTTCCCAATCCCATCGCCTTATTAAGGAGTCTGTTAAAGGTATTACCTGCATCTTCCAAAAACTGAAAATGAAGATTCCCCTCACGATTACACTCTTCTATAAATTCGTTAAGCTGCTTAATTACATCCTCAGGAATAGACTTCTTTTGATATACACGCACTGAATGACGCGCTTTAACTGCTTCTTCTATTGACAACATACTACTCACCATATCCTTTCTAGAATATATACGATTGAATTCGTAGTTAGATTGTATTCAATTTAATTGTATGTGTCAATATATATTCGTCACCTGTATTGGCGATTATATGAACAAAAATATACTTCATTGTGATATTGATGGTTTACATAATTTATTTGCGTGTATGCTCTCTGGGCACGATACATAACTATATATTGTTAAGTTTTGTTCGGTTTGCAAAACTTTAAGGTATTAAACGCTCCAGTTCTTTTATCATTGCTATCAGATAGAGTATCTCTATTATCTTATAAAGTTAGTCCAGGCGTGTTCTTCCTTTTGAGGTAATCCGAATTTTTCTTTTCCTAGTTCAATACTCTTCATAAGGAAAGACATATTTCTTGCAAGTACTCTCATTGTCTGCTTACCCTCTTCATCCATATCAGCCTGTCCCGGAGCACCGCCGTGAATTGAATTCCAATATTGGCTTGAAGCAACCGGCATATTGGAAATTGTAAAATACTTATTTAATTCATCAAAGGTTGCTGAACAGCCTCCTCGTCTTGCGCACACAACGCTTGCTCCAACCTTCATAGTCTTGTCAAAATGAGAACTGTAGAACACTCTGTCCAAAGCTGCAATTAATGTGGCATTTGCCGATGCATAATATACAGGGCTTGCAACAACAAGACCGTCTGCTGCTTCAAACTTTTCTGCAATTTCATTTACTATATCATCAAAAACACATTTACCTGTCTGAGAACAGTTGCCGCATGCAACACATCCCCTGATATCCTTATTTCCAACCCGGACTATTTCGGCTTCAATACCTTCTTTTTCAAACACTGCTTTCATTTCATTTAATGCAAGCGCTGTGTTTCCATTTGCTCTTGGACTACCATTTAACATTAATACTTTCATTTCCGTACCTCTTTCTTTTTACTTATATTTATTCTTCTATACCATTCATCTCGTTAATCATTTGAAGCGGCTTCACAGTTACTTCAGCCCATGCCGGCCGAAATCCACTTTTGATGGCATTTCTTGCAGACTTTATATTTGACCACGCGCAGCAGTAAAACGGTACCTTATCTCTCTTCAATATTTCCATTGCAAGATTACTTGTCAATGCAGCTGCAATTCCCTGTCTTCTGTATTCTTTAAGTACATCGATGCCTATCTGCCACATTTCTTCACCATCAGCTGAGCATGCAGCAAGACCTATCAGTCTTCCGTTATCATATGCACCGACGCCAAGGACATCTAACTGTTTACGATCCTCACATAAGGCATTACTCCATTCAGGTTTATACAAATCAGCGAAGTCCGGCTGTTCAAGGACTTTCATCTCATATTTGCAGGGCAGGGCTTTAAGTGCATCTACATCAGGCAGAAAGTACTCTGCCATAAAGCATACTCCTAAGTCATATTGCCTAAAAGCATCATTGAGCACATGAAGGTTTGGCGTTTCAAAACAGTGTTCTATAGCATATTTATTTATATATTTTTCAACAATATCTCTGTAATCTTCATTGATAGTCGCAACGATATTACTTCCATAAGAGGTCAAATCACAAACATGTGGTAGCTTCAGGTACTTTCTTGCTTTAGGATTTGCTACTGACTTAACCACAACATTTTCGTCTTTTAAGAAATCATCCCACTGACAGTTAGAATCTATCGCTGACTGTTCAAGCGCAATCCGTAATATTTCTTTATTTGTAAACATAGAGAAAAACTCCTTATAAGTATTCCTTTTACACACAATAAGATATGACTAATCATAATTGACTGCAGAAGTCAACGATATTCCTTATATAATAAACCTTTTAACAATTATTCCGACTACTGCTGATGCCAATATCAGAATAATCGGGCTAACCTTCTTTTTGATTCCAAAGGCAAGTCCTGCAATCATGACTAATGCAGCTACGATTTCTTTCACATTCACAGTCTTAACTGCACTGCCAAATACAGATATCCCGGTTGTTATGAGCGCTGCTCCTATAAGACCCACAACCGAGCCCTTCAATCCAATCATTGCACCATTTACGATTTTGCTTCTTTGGAATTTTTCAAACACTTTCGCAACGATAAGTATTATTACAAAAGAAGGTAATACCACTCCAAGGGTTGCACATAATGCTCCCAAAATTCCTCCAGTCTGCATTCCAACAAAAGTTGAAACATTAACAGCCAAGGGGCCCGGAGTGCTTTCGCTTATCGCAATGAAATCAATCAGTTCCTCAGTATCAAGCCATCCGTGATTTATTACCTCCTGCTGAATCAACGGAATCATTGCATATCCACCGCCAAAAGTAAATGCTCCGATTTTTAGAAATGTTAAGAACAGACTCAAATACATCATTTCTTTGCACCCACTTTCAGTTGATGATAAATAATACCGATAAGTGCGGCACCAAGGATTATCCATAATGCGGATATATTAAAAATACCTACTAAAACCAGTGCAACAATTGCTATGCCATACGAGACAACATTCTTCGGGCACTGTTTCAGCATAGAAATAAAGGCCTTTGCCATAAGAACTATTACTGCTATTCTCACTCCCCAAAAAGCATCTTCGACTATCTCATAATGCATATAATCCTTAAGCAAAGTAGCTACAAGCACAATAATCAAAAATGACGGCAACACAACTCCAATAGTTGCCGCAAGCGCTCCTTTAACACCTTTTGTCTTATACCCAACAAATGTGGCGGCATTTATCGCAATAGGTCCGGGCGTAGTCTCTGCTATCGCAATGATATCCGATATATCTTTGTCCGAAAGCCATTTTTTATTTTCAACAACTTCCCTTTGTATCAGCGGGATCATTGCATATCCGCCGCCAAAGGTAAAGGCTCCTATTTTTAAGAATGCAAGAAATAATTGAGCCAGCATGTAAATCTCCATCCCTCGAATTAGTACATATCCACAACACAGCACATCCAATTATGATACGAATTTTTTCACGTTATCTGCTAACTTTTCAAACTATCTGCTTTTTTGATACTGTTTAACCAGGCTGTGATGTCTATGAATCATGAAAGGTAATGGTATTACCACTCCACCAGTCAAAAATACCATTTTTAATACTTCTATCGGTATAAAATAGCCCAACCCAAAACCCAGTTCTATGCATAGTCCATATACTATCCAAATATGTCCATGTTTTTTGTTCCACTGAATGATATCTGTTATTTCTTCCTTTTTCGGTGGATCGACTACATTATAAAATCCTACCGGATCATCTTTCTTTCTCATTTGGGTAATACCGATAAGTACCATAATCATAGCTACTATTGATATTATTACCAAAGCTATTAGCATTTCTACTTCCATCATTTACCCCCTGTACTTCTAATATTAGTTACCACTTCCGGGATAACTAATCTCATCTCCCCAGGTTAAAATCTCATCCCAAAAACCATCTATTTCCATCAGACCATAACGCCACAAAACTGCTCTGTCTTTTTCAGAAATCTCATCCAGCCTCATCCAAAGGACCTCTTTAATAGCCTGCTCATCCGAAGCCTCTTCAGGATCATATCCTTTTATGGGATCCTGATTTTTCGGTACATTAACTTCAAATACGTACTCCGTCCTTTCCTTGCTATATACTTCGGCAAGCTTCCGGACTATTGTTCCGTCAAGTCCACACTCTTCTTTAAGTTCTCTAATGGCAGCCTGCTCCGGGGTCTCTCCATCTTCAATTCCGCCTCCCGGAATCGAATAAAAGACTCGTCCGCCATAACAGAGTTTCTCCATCAGTATCTTTTTATCCCTAATAACAAAAACTGCGCTTCTATTTCTCATATCGCTCAATACTTCCCTCTCAGGATGCTAATATCTCTTAAACAAAACAGAAACATCATCCTTACTTAACCCACATTTGCCATAAAAAACTTCATTAGGCTCTATAGACATCAGTTGTACTACATAAACGCCTTTTTCCTTCAATAAAGTTTCAAGTTCCTGCAGGAGTTGCTTGCCCACTCCGCATCTTTTATATTCCGGTACAACAAACAATTCTGAAACATAAAAGAAATCCTCTTCTGCATAAGGATCAACAAATCCAAGTAAGCCACCAACAATCATGCCATTATCTGTGGCAGCAATGCCCACCGACTGATAGTTTCCTAATATTGCCTTTACTCTTCTGGTTGCCCGTTCCATAGTCCACTGTTCATTCCATGGCTCTTCCGAATACGCCATGGACATTGCACTTGCCAGACCATCTATATCTTTTTCATTATATGTTCTGTATTCCATCTAAAACTCCTTATATTTCGAAAAAATAGCATAAGACATAAGTTCAATAGATATCAAAAATATCAGCATTAATCATCCGACTCATCATCAGATCCGTCTTCGAGTGGTTCTCTAGGGAATTCTCCATCCGGTCTTTTTCCATCGAATCCCCCTTTCGGTGGCTCTCCGGGAAAATCTCCATCCGGTCTTTTTCCATCGAATCCTCCTTTCGGTGGCTCTCCGGGGAATTCTCCATCCGGTCGCTCACCACGTGGTCCATTGCCAGGTTTTCCATCCATATTACCGGTTTCTCTGAATATTTCTCCACTTTCATGCGATTCAAGTGTTCCATCAATAAATATTTGTCCACTGAAATAGTAAATTCCATCCTCAGAATCTATAGCAGAATCAGGAACTCTTATTCCATTTATATTAATGTTTCCCCCGTCGATTCTGACATAACCATTGGAATCGACACCATCTCCTTCAGCCCCCAGAGCCGCATTTATTTCTACCTCTCCACCGCTAAATTTAATAACAGACACATTATCTTCATTAACATTCATTCCATCATCCTGAGAATTGATAACCAGTCTGCCTCCTGATATCTCCATATGAAGTTCCGAATCTACGCCCTCGAATCCTGATGTAACCGTAAGAAGACCTGTATTTTCAGCTTCACCTGTAATAACCATACTCACGTAAGAATATAATGCTCCGTCTGTCTTTCGCATCTTCTTCTGGACTTTTATTTCGTCTGTCGAGTCCTCATCTTTATATTTTGTTTTAAGCATTCTGAATACATTCTTACCGGTGATGAAATTTTCTGTGCTGTCTGCAATCACTATCTTTGCACCTGCATCAGATAACTTGGGATTAGTATCTGCTTCCCCCCTGTCCTCCCATGCATTATCACACTCATAAACACTTTTAAATATAATTCCAGGGGCTACGCTACAATTGATATCACACCCTGCAAGTACAACCGTCACCTTCTGTGTTGAATCGGTAAATATATCATCCGTTTCTCCTAAATCAATATTAATCTGACCTTTCCAGTTTCCGCTTAATATATATGTTCCGGCAGCTGTAATATGGAGCACTTTATTTTCATAAGCCTCCTCCTCACTATGCATCATATCAGTTGGCAAATCTTTGCCAAGCATTGGCAGGGTCGCAAATATATAATCATTATTAACACCATCATTATAGTAGTATGCGTACTCACGCTCACCATCATAATTAACCGCAGTAAAACCAGATTTCTCCAGCTGTGGATAATAATACAGTTCGTGATCTATATATACTGACGGTAATACATCCGGCAATGCTCCGGTATAATATTCTGCCGGTGCATTTTTCACCTCATCATGATTAACTGATGGATCACAATGCCAGGTATAATCATATTCATCAATAACTGTCCCATCATTCTTTGCAGATTCTGAGGACAATTCAATCATATGAGCTTCTGGATAACTGACTTTTATATTCTCTAATGTTCTTTCTTCTTTAGAAGAACAGGCTGTCATTCCAGTTAAGAACATAGAGAATAAAACAACAAAAACACACCTCTTATTCATTTTGCCTCCTTATTATTTCTTTTCAATAATCCAATAATATCCCTTAAATACAAGTTCTCGCATGCTATTCATAAATATAGGAGTTAATGTTTCATTCATATCTTTTTCGCTCCAGATATTCTCATTCCTTTTAGGCTTTGGAAATTTGTTAAGATATTCATTATTGTACCAATCAGTATATTCTGGATTCTCCCTCATCTGATTGGTAATGCCAAAATCATATATGACCAGTTTGCCATCTGCAGCCATCACATCGGACATATTCTGTAAAAACATATCTTTATCAACCCAATTAATTACTCCCGCTGCCGTGACAATATCATATTTCAATTTAGGTATATGCGTTTCTTCTGCCTTTGCTACGTAAAATGTAAAATCATCCTCCGGATACAGTTCCTCACATATCTCTATCATTTCCTCTGATATATCTGTTCCCGTAACTTTTTTGCAAATCAAATGCAATGCTTTTGAAGATAGACCTGCTCCGCATCCAGATCAACGACTAATGCATCCTGCCGACTTATAAGTTTCTTCAGTAGTTCAGTTTCCTGTTTTCTTACTACGGCTATAACTCTTTTCTTTTCGAAAACCTGATTAAGTTTTTCAATATATTTGTCACAGGTGCTTTCAAGGTAACCTATTTCATCAATATAAATCCAGGGACTGTCATCTTCAATTAATTGATTAAGCAGATAAACTCCCTGTACGTTGAATCCATCTTCGACGGGATTCATTCTGTTTTCACCGGCGGTGCTGTCAGGATTGAATACACCAACCGTCACTTTATCGACTGAACCAATTCTTTGCATATATACAGCTTTTTCTTTTTCACACCAGGTAACAATTCCCGGAATACTGCTGCCATAATCTGCTTCGTTCAATATATTTTTAAGCAAAGTAGACTTACCGCTTCCTTTTGAGCCTGTTATGATAATATGCTTTTTCAAATTACTACTCCTTTGTTGTATCAAGGTTACGGTTTCCACGGTTTGGGACTAAGCAAAGTAGTTCTTCCGATATCAGGAAGCACATCATACACTGAGCATCCCATATCTTTTTCAAACATATCCTTAATCGCGAAGGTAACATCCCAGCCTTTTATATAGCCTTCCATGATTCCATAACGCCTCGTGACATCAACAAATCTTTTCTCCAAAATAACAAAACCATAGTCTGTTGCCAAAGCATCACACATCTGAATGAGTTTGTCATACTTATCAGCTTCACCCGCTTCAAGAATGTATTTCTTAATTTCCTTTTCTTCCGGAGTTTCCGGCTCGTAATTAAACTCATCTTTCATGAATACATACGAATGTGTCATGCATATTCTAGCCACTTCATTCCAGCCCTTATCCATGCAGTATTTATAACCTTCATATACATGTTTTGGGATATTTACAATTCCAACACGCCTGCCTATATCATGCAGAAGGCCAAAAATATATGCTTTATTCTCATCCAGTTCAGGGATCAGGTGGGCTATATTTTTTGCTGCCAGCCCAACATTCTCAGAATGCTTAACCCAGGGGCCCGGATTTAACTTGCCTGCTATATGTAATTCATCTATTGCTTCTTCTATTGTGGGTAACATGTGATTTTCCTCTTTATTATGCAAGCATACTTTTTGTTGGTTTACATAATTTCAAAATACCATTTATGTTCATAGGCTTACATAACTCTTCGGTATTGTTTTTGTCTTATCGTGGTTTACATAACTATATGCATTGTTCATTTTGTTTTTGGTTTACATAACTTCGTAGTATTGTTTCAATCTTCTTGCCGGATTTTCATCGAATCCAAACTTTTCATAGAAAGGAATTTTGTCAGGAAGTGCTGCCAGTTCTACAAAAATAGAAGTTCCTTTAACCCCATTATCATTAATGAACTTAAATAACTCATCTATCATCATGCGCCCTATTCCCTTACGTTGGTATTCCGGTCGAACAACCACATCTTTAATATAATAGTCAAGTCCCATATCTCCATGCATTCTTGCCATCGCAATTACCTTATCACCATCCCATACAGATATGCGAAATAGTGTATTGTTCATTGCAACCTTTGTCTGCTCCAGGGTCGGTACCTTACCTCCTACTGATCCCCATAATTCTATAAACTGCTCTGCTGTCAACTCATTATATTTAATCACCAATTCCATATTTTCAGTCCTTTCGATTTCTTTTTCATGCCATCATACTCCTATATTTATATATAATCAAAAAACTGTGAAAAATATGTGACGAAGTACCACTCCTCGTGACAAAAGAAGCGTCCCCAAAGTAGACAAAAGTCTTGAACGACAGATAATCATTCAAGACTCTATACATAATTTGTTATGCTCTTTTCATTCAATCCATCCACATAAATGTGACAAAGTACCACTCCTTGTGACAAAAGAAGCGTCCCCAATGTCAGTCGTCCTTGGTCTTTCCCTTTAACTTGTCGCTAATACTTCGAAGTATGAAGCTTACACCTATTGCAGCTACAGAAATAAGCAAAGATACCGCAAATTTGGGTCTGAATATTTCAGCATACTCATGTACATCATGGACTCCGATTGCATAAAGATGGAATGACCAGTATGCCCAATATACAGTTGCAGCCAATGCAACAATCCATAAGCACACTCTGGCTATAAATATTTTCTTTATCTTTTTAGCATTAATAATTTCCAATTGATTCATAAATAAACCCTCTGTATTCATATTATCATAAATGCCTTGCTTTTGAATACAGTATCTTATTGCTGCTCATTCATAAATAGGCAAAATAGACCTTTGATATATTTCAATCAAAAGTCTATTTAAGCTTTTACTCATCGTTATTATTTGTAGTTACAATATGTTTTACTACTCGGCCTTACTAAGCACTTTCTTCTGCCAGCTTCTATTTCCACATTCAGGACATTTCATATATCTTGTTCTTCCTATATGTGGTGCAAGATTTACCTGTGATAATCTTGGCACATAGGTGTGGTTACATTTTTCACACACATAATATCCAGCCTTTTGTTCGATATTGAGAGCTACAATTGCACATGCAAATAACATTGCGCAGGCAGCTACAATTAAACATACCTGAATCCATGTTGCCATTTCTACATATGCCGCAATTGCCATCATAAATAATGATGCAATTACAACAGGTACCGAAATCCAGACCTCCGCTCGCAGCATCTGTTTGTTTTTCTCTTCAATTTCTCTTCTCATATTAAGAAGATTCTGTTCAGCTAATTCGTCATATTTTTCAACCATAATTTTTTCGCCCGTTAGGAGTTCATTGACATTAATTTTAAGTAATTCACACAATTCTAACATTATTCCGGAATCAGGTAATGACTTTCCAGTTTCCCACTTTGAAACAGCCCTGTCACTAATTCCAAGTTTTTCTGCCAGAGCAGCTTGTGTCATCTGTTGTTCCTTTCTACAAGATGTGATAAATTTTCCTATTTTGATTTGGTCCATATCGGGCACCTCCTTTTCATGGCTCAAGCATAGTATTTTTGTCGCATTAAGCCCACGAACTGTTAGTTGAATTTATGTTTTTTTACTACTCAACCACAGGTTGAGTACGTATTATATCCTCTAAAATATCAACTGCCGCTTCCACCATCCCGGGGCATATTTCATTGAAATATTTATTTTCTCCGGCATAGTCCATTCCCTCTGAGGTTGAAATGTCACAGCCAAGTATTTCTTTACACACGCACGAGCCGTTTACACTTTTAAATCTGTCCATAAATTCAGATGCTTTCTGATGTGAAATAGCTTTTGATGAGGCAGTATCCTCACCAGAATCACCATACATCATTCCCAGTACCATTAATGCTCCTGATACTGCTCCACAGACTTCACCTTTTCTCATACCGGCTCCAAAACATATGGCAACTTTCAGTGCCTGTTCTTCCGGAACCCCAAGTTCCTTTGCGAATGATGAAAAAACTGCCTGCGCACAATTAAATTTATCCTCAAAAACTTCTAATGCCTTTTCTTTATGCGTCATTTTTCTTCTCCAAGTAATAATAAAAATATACAAACATCAAAGATTAACCAACCTAATCAGTTAAAATAAGGACATCTGTCTTTAATGCACTGTTCATTTATATTGGAATACTCACATTTAACATCTTCTATTTCAAGATTTACACCATAGTTTTCATTAACATATTGGATTCCATGCTTAAAAGCAACCATCGCATCTCGTTTACAGCATCTTGGACCGTTTATTTGTCCCAGTTCACCTATAGCATCAGATGTGAACTGCATATGTTTGCCCCATGTCCCATCTGTGGATAGCGGACCTGTTCCGTCTATGATAGCTAGTGCAGCTCCAACGGATGTGATTGCACCACATATTCCCCATAATCCGCACATTGCTCCCGGCATCCTTAAGGCTTCAAACATTAGTTTTTCTAAAGCCGTATCCAAGTCTATATTGCCACCGGCATTTTTATATGCAACAAGTATGCTTGCTCCATCCAATACATGATGCTCCGGGCCATGCATATTCATATAATCATTTCGGACTATATTCTTAAAAATCTGTACCGGACTTATTCCTGTTTCCTTCTTTATATCTCGTAAGATCAATTCGCCCTTTTCTGCAGTTGTCATATATTTCTCCTTATTTCTCACAACAACATTCTTTCATTTCCGGCTTACATGTAAGACTTTCGATGAACATCTTATATTCATTGAACTGTTTATCGCAAAGCGAATAATGATGCCATTTTCCTTCTTTTCTATCCTTTACAAGTCCACATTCAACCAGTATCTTCATATGATGTGATAATGTTGGCTGCTTAATCTCAAATTTCTCTAGCAAAATACATCCACATTTCTCACCATTCGAAAGCATCTGCACTATTTCCAATCTGTTAGCATCACCCAGTGCTTTACAAATATTTGCTACTTCTGTTGAATTCATATCTTCCCCTTACATTGATATTTGTCTATGTATCGTATACTATATCGCATACATTGATGCGTGTCAATGTATATATTTTTCCATATCATAAAAACAAGGGGCTCTTTCGAGTCCCTTAAGATATATCTGTTATGCAAAAAATCATATTGAACAATCAATATGCGCTGATGATAAACTTAATTTTAGATTACCTATCATCTTCATAAATGAATCTGTATCTCTGTATAAAGCACCATCATCATGTTCTATATAATGTCCTGCTTTATAGGCTGGTCGCATCAACTCTCTATACTTTTTCATTGCTTCATCTATTTCATCTTTGTCGTTAAAGTTTATATTGGAAAAGGTATCTTTGACCTTCGAAATAAGATCAGCATTGGTGGCTGAAGTGATAATTCCTATCACATCACCTGCCTTTGCCTTTGGAAGAGGCTCTCCAATAAGTCTACTCATTTCTTCTTTCATTTCGTTCAAAGCATCTGCTCTGGCCTGGTCGAGTCTCTCACTCTTACCATAGTAATTCGAAAGTTCTCCCCAATCATTGGAAACAACATCTCCAATGGACATACTTCTCTTCTGATCTTCTATAAGCCCTTCATTATATTCTTTCATAGCCTTCGAGAGGACTTCCTGCTGCTCTATTGAAAAATTATCTTTGGCAAAAGAATTAACTGCATTTTCTGCTATTGCCATCTTTGCATAGTCAGAATAGTCCAGAGTTCCCCTCTTTAATTCTGATGCTGTAGCTTTCATGAAATTACGCGCTTTAACAAGCTCATCTTCTGTGAACCTCACGCCTGAAATATTATATGTACCATCTCCATTTTTGATTTTGGGCATATCTTTTCTAAAAAAAGCGTCCACAGAATAATTAGCAGTATTCCTTCTTGGTCCACCTGGATTAGCTGTTATACTAAGCGTGTCTACACCTGATACATCTAAAAGATTGCTTACATGACCAAGTTTCACAGCATCCTCAAGCTTTCCCTTAATCTCATACTCACTAACCTTAGTACTGTTATATTCCTGCAAAGGATTATCTCTTTTAACAAAAGTAACTTCAGTTGCGTTCAATGATGAAATATTAATTGCCATACAATGTTCCCCTCTTATACCGAAAAACTGAATCTGTCACCTGATTTACTGTCATTAATATTATTCCAG
>JAKSRY010000005.1 GCA_024403415.1 Lachnospiraceae bacterium | reverse complement strand
AATCAACTCTTACAACATTCCCTATATAACGTTCACCCTTTTTCACTACTCTATTTCCTCTCATCACCATATTGAAGCAGGCTGACGCCTACTCGATATGCATCTCGATTTTCCTTGTCACCATAATAAAAAAGGCAACGCCACTAAGACGTTGCCTTAAAAATCAAACATTAATTATTCAGCATCAGCCTTGGCAGGAGTAACTTCAACTTCTTCAACATCATCCCATCCTGTCAAATCGTCATCAGCAAAATCATCATCAAAATCTTCGAAATCATCATCGAAATCCTCGATGTAATCAGGTACAAAGAACTTGTAAATGCAGAATGCTGCAGCTGCAATAAGTACTACAAGACCTACAATTGCAAGAATCCAAACAAGCTTTCTGTTCTTCTCCTTTTCGATTTCTTCAACTTCTTCTTTTTTCTTCCAAAACTTAAGACTCTCTAAATCCTTCATATCTTTAATATCCCACTCCTTTACATTTTCTATAACATCACAACAACTGTCTTTTGCTTTGCACAAACATTTACACATTTGAGCACCTCCAAATTGAAATGATAAATGATATTGATATTATAACACTCCAAATAAAAGATTTCTATATTTATTCATCGTAAAAATATATAAACATTCTTTTTATTTTAGTTTATTTACCAGACTTCACCGGTTCTTCAAATGCAGTTTGCACAAATATTTATATCTTCACTAACTTTGCAAATGCAGCATACATAACTTTTGTACCTGCATCATCAAAATCAACCGTAACCTTGTAATCTCTTGCCCCCGGTTCCAGATCAATAATGGTTCCTTCACCAAATTTAACATGTTTAACCCTGTCACCGATTTCATATTCCGGTTTCATTGAGCCACCATTTGGTACACCTTTGGATACTCCGGCTTTAAGCATGGCATCCATACCAATTTTAGCAGATAATGGCTTAACATCGTCAGGGGTTTTCTTCTCCCTCAAAATAGCAATCGGTCTTGCATAAGCTTTACTTGATGAACTGGTTTCTGTACCGGTACCTCTATCTGCATTTCCATATTGGCCATAGGTTTTATTGACTCCTATTCCAACTGAACGCGAATCCGAATACTCATCATATTTTCTTCCCGGAACTGTATTATCCAGTAACTCTTTAGGTATTTCTTTTATGAATCGGCTTACTGCATTATACTGTGTCTCACCATGCATCATTCTGCTTCTTGAATAGCATAAGGTAAGATCTTCCTTTGCTCTTGTTATTCCGACGTACGCAAGACGTCTCTCTTCCTCCAGTTCACCGGGATCATCTGCCATAGTCGACATATATCCCGGAAACAGACCATCTTCCATCCCCGTCATATATACATGCTTAAATTCAAGTCCTTTTGCTGCATGAAGTGTCATAAGTACAACTCTTGGAACATCCTCCTTAAGCTGGTCTATATCAGCAACAAGGGCTACCTCCTCAAGAAATGTGCTAAGAGTAGCATCCTCATGTTCCTGCTCATAGGCAACTGTTTTGTTAATTAATTCTTCAATATTATCAATTCGTGCTTCTGCCTCTTCCTCGGTTTCCGCATCAAACTCCTGTATGTATTTAGTTTCTTCTAACACATCCCTTACAAGTTCGGAAAGCTTATACATTCCCATCCTTGCTCGGAATAAAGATATCATATCGGCAAAATTCTGTATCTTTTCACCGGCCTTTCCCATTCCGGGAATTTCCTTGGCCTTTGAACAGGCATCAAAGAAACTCAGGTCATTAACAGTTGCGTAAGTTTCAACTTTAGACACACTTGTCGCACCTATACCTCTTTTAGGTACATTAATAATTCTCTTAACACAAAGATCATCTCTTCCGTTATCAATAGTCTTTAGATACGAAATAATATCTTTAATTTCTCTTCGTGAATAGAAATTAACTCCACCAACAACATTGTATGGAATTCCTTCGTACACGAACCTTTCTTCCAATAATCGGGACTGTGCATTTGTCCTGTATAAAACAGCACATTCCCCATTGCTTGCAAGACCCTTGCGTACTTTAGACGCTATGTCACCGGCAACATATTCAGCTTCTTCATATGCTGTATCAAACTGTCTGAAATGGATTCTGTTTCCCTTATCGTGCTCAGTCCACAACGATTTAGCTTTTCGTCCAAAGTTATTGGCTATTACTGCATTGGCTGCATCCAGAATATTTTGTGTCGACCTGTAATTCTGCTCAAGTCTTATAACCTTGGCATCGGGATAATATTTCTCAAAATCGAGAATATTCCTGATATTAGCGCCTCTAAACTTATAAATCGACTGGTCATCATCTCCAACCACACAGATATTTCCCTTAGGACCACTAAGAAGGTTTATGAATCTGAACTGAGCAGTATTGGTATCCTGATACTCATCCACCATAATATATCTGAAACGCTTCTGATAGTTATCAAGAACATCCGGATTATTCATGAACAGTTCAACCGCATTCATAAGCAGATCGTCAAAATCCATTGCATTATTCTTAATAAGTGTCTCCTGATATTCGCTGTAGGCCTCAACTATCTTAGCCATTTTAAAATCGCCCTGATTTTCCTGCCTGAATTTAGAAACACCGATTAATTCGTTCTTTGCTGCTGAAATGGCATTTAATATAGTTCTCTCTTTCAGCATTTTAGTATCTATATTAAGCTTCTTGCATACATTCTTCATTACAACCTTGGAATCATCGGAATCATAAATAGTAAAATTATTATCATATCCAAGTCTGTCCGCAAAACGTCTCAAAATCTTAACACAGGAACTGTGAAATGTTGATACCCAGATAGCGTCTGAGCCAACTCCTACAAGATTCTCAACACGTTCCTTCATCTCACCTGCTGCTTTATTGGTAAACGTAATAGCCATTATATTAAATGGGCTTACCCCAAGTTCGTCAACGAGGTATGCTATTCTGTGTGTCAGGGCACGAGTTTTGCCTGAACCTGCTCCTGCAAGTATGAGAACTGCACCTTCCGTATTAAAAACCGCTTCCTTTTGCTGTTCGTTAAGGGTATCGTATATCGACATAGTATCTCTCCGAATTAAAAGCGGTCAGACAATATAAAGCCTGACCGCAAAATCAATCATATAACAAATAAGTAAGTTTCTGTATACATCATTATAAGAATAATCCGGTTGGAATTAACTTCTAAGATATATAAACAGTCCGATAATAGCTGCTATGACAAGTATGGTCAATGCAACCTTAATTGCTGAAACAGGACTCTGACCTGAAACCTTACCATTCTGACCATTAACCATGAATCTGTATACTTTATCGTTGTACTTAAAACTGCTCATCCATATTGGCAGTAATAAATACTTGTAAGTCATCTTACTATAATTGGTATGTATTACAACGTTACGTGTATGATCTGCGTTATGCTCTCTTAAAATCTTACTGCAGATAGCACTTCTTAATTTAGAAGTAATTGCATTCTTTGCCTTTTCCCAGGCAGCCTTGATTCCTACAGAATATCTTTCGGCTGCAAAACCTGCAACATATTCGGGTTTATATACCTTGTTATCTGCTGTATCAAAAGGCTCAAGTCCCCTCAGCATGCCTGTGTCATGCTGAGTTGTTCCGCATACAAGCTCATCATCTATAAATTCAGAATATTGTCCGCTTGTATTATACCAGTCTGTAACGGTTCTCTTATTTCCGTCTTTATCAGTTACTGTTCTGTCCTTACCATATTCACCTGTATAAGTAGAATCGGTCTGAGCATCAAAAGTCCAGTACGGAAGATAAATACCTGTGAACTTGTCAGCTTTTGCAGATTCTTTTGCAAGCTTGGGTGCAAAGAATTTTCTTTTAATCCATTCAACAAATCTGTTTGATGCCTGCTCCTGGGTAATCTTAAACGGAACTACACCTCCCGGAGCCATAGTCCTCTCATCATTTGCTTCCATTACCTGATTTGAACCACAGTATGGACAGACAGAGGATATTTCCTGAACGTCATATATAGATTCTGCTCCACAGCTTTTACAAATAACTGTCTTAGTTGCAATACCCCAATCACAGTTTTCAATTTTGTCTGCATCTTCAAGTGCAAGTTCAACCGCTGATTCTGAAAGACCTGTATTTGGAGTTTCAACTGTTGCTGATTTAATTTCTTCATCATAATCACAGTATGGGCAATGCAACCCACCTGTTGCAGGATTGTAATCCATCGTGCCACCACAGCATGGACACTTCCTATCTGTTTCGTTCATAGTTGAAACAACATTTGCTTCTCCGAAACTATTAACATTATCGGACATACATTTCTCCTTAATTAACTTATATCACTCGTTCAGTCTAAAAATGTACTCTTTATATATATGGGAGGGTATTACCCCTCCCACAATCATTTCATATTTATTTTTGGATTACTGAACATCCTTATCATCAAAAGGATCACCACATTCAGGGCAGAACTTAGGAGGATTAGCAGGATCCTCAGGAGTCCATCCACACTTATCACACTTATAAAGAGGTGCTCCTGCAGGCTTCTTTGCTCCACATTCTGCACAGAACTTACCCTGATTAACTGCTCCGCATGAACATGTCCATCCAGCTGCAGGTGCAGGCTGTGGCTTTCCACATTCTGAGCAGAACTTTCCTGTATTTCCGGTCTGACCACATTCACATGTCCATCCTGCTGTCTGTGCTGGTGCTGCCGCAGGTGCAGGCTGAGTCTGAGGTGGTGCAATTGGCTGGCCTCCCATAGCAAACAGGTTCTGAGCCTGAGGTGCTCCGGTCATATTAGCCATGTTCATTCCTGCAAATGCCATCATAGGTCCTGTTGCAGTATTTGAAGCTGCTGCCTTCATAGCGTCGGCTGTAGCACCTGTCATCATTCCTGCTGCCATTGTAGGATTACTTAATGTAGCAGCCTTCTGAAGATCCTTGATCATCTGCTCATCTTCTTCAGAAGCCTTCATTGTATTTACACCAAATGAAACGATTTCGATACCACGAAGATCTCCCCACTGGTCTGACAATTCAGCATTCAAGGCATTAGCAAGCTCTTTAGTATGAGCCATAACTGCTGAATATCTGATTCCCATTTCAGAAATTCTTGCAAAAGCGGGCTGAAGAGCTGTTAAAAGTTCACTCTTAAGCTGTCCTTCAATCTTATCCTTTGTGTAACGGTCAGCAACATTACCGCAAACATTTGTATAGAAAAGAATTGGATCGATAATTCTGTATGAATATTCACCATTACATCTGATAGAAATATCAACATCAAGACCAATACGTGCATCTACTACACGGAAAGGTACAGGATTTGCAGTTCCATACTTATTACCAAGGATTTCCTTAGTGTTGAAGTAGTAAACTCTCTGATCCTTACCGGTATCACCACCATAAGTAAAACGCTTACCCATTGTCTTAAAGGTATCAAGAATACTCTGTCCAAGGCTACCTCCAAAAATTGAAGGCTCTGTAGATGTATCATACTTGAATTCACCGGGTTCAGCACATAATTCAACGACCTTACCCTGCTCAACGATAATCATACACTGACCATCATTTACGGCAATAACAGAACCATTTGAAATAATATTGTCATTTCCCTTATTATTTCCCTTTGTCTTCTTCTGTCCTTTAACTACCAATGTGTTGTTATCAATGGCATCACAGTATATGAACTCTTTCCACTGATCTGCAAATGTTGATCCAACAGCACCTAATGCGGCTCTAATCAATCCCATTTTTGTTTCCTCCTAAATCATTAATACCCACATCTATTGTTTAATAACCACACCGGTCACACCTTAAATATTTGCGTAAGCAAATGAAAATCACTGATGCACCGATTATATAGATATCACACGAAAAATATTATACCATACAACGAATGACAACACTAATCCTTTTTCTTCTTTTCTTTTTTATTTGATTCTTCATAGGTGCTGAACAAATCCCCGTATGTATCAAGCAGCTTTTCTACCAGCAGTTTCTTTGCATATACATCGTATCCAAGCATAAAGATAAACGAAAACAGTCTTAAAAGATCTTCATCGTCCTTTGGTGCATCCTTAAAAGTTTCCAGTGATTTTGAATATTTTTCTTCTATATCCTTCTTTAAGGACTCTCTTAAGAAATCATCTTTACTGAACAATTCATCAAATATTGAGCACATATTTACATCTCCTTCAGATTCGAAGAATCGTTCCGTTAATGGCTCAAGCATGGATTGTATGTCGGTAATCGAAAGCAGTCCTTTGCTGTAATATATAAAAATAAGCAGCACAATATGTTCTTTTGTATATTTCTTTTTAACAGGCGGTGGAAGTAAATCATTCTTGGCATAATTGTTAATCATGGTTTTGGTAAGAATTTTATCCTCGCCCGGATATCTTGATGTTGCTTTTAAGTGCTTATTGATAAAGGTCGTAACCTGATCCATATATAAGTCAACATTGGGAATATCCGATGAACTCAAATTATCAATCCTGTCTATACTTTCTATAATACTTTTAATTAAATCATCGTGATCAATTGTCATATTCCCCTCCATTTCCTAACATTCCCGCAACGGCTCCGAAGCTTATTGCAAGCTGCAGATTATACCCGCCGCAGTCACCATGTATATCAAGAAGTTCTCCTGCCACAAAAAGCCCCGGCACAATTTTACTTTCAAGATTCTCAGTCAATTCCGAAACCTCCAGTCCACCAAGTGAAATCTGAGCTTCATTCATTGTCTTAGTGCCTGTAATTTCGACCTCAAATTCTTTGATTAAGCTTACGATTCCGTCAACTTCCGAATCTTTAATATCTTTATATTTTCTGTTATAACCCAATCCCGACTCATTCAGCACTATATCACCGAGTTTCTTTGGCAGTATTCCTATCATAAGTTCACCGCTTTGTCTCTCCGGATTGTTTTGTATTTTGTTTACAAAAATATTTCTTAATGAAGACCGGTCGGTATCTTCCATAAAATCACATACTATGCTCACTTTTCCTTTGCAAAGCCTTAGTCTGTTTGAAAGATTCATAACAACAATTCCCGAAAGACCATAATCGGTAAACTGAAGCTGACCCGATTCTTCATATACTTTCAACCTGTCATCGCATAATGAAAGATGCGCCTTAATTCGCGTTCCGGAGACTGATTTAAAATATTTTCCTTTGCAGGTAAGCTGAACAAGTCCCGGAATAACTTTATTAATTCTGTGGCCAAGTCCTTTTAAGATTTCGTACCCCGAGCCGTCTGATCCAAGTTTCGGCTGAGCCTTTGAACCAGTGGCAAGTATCACCCTATTGGCATTAAAGGTCTGTTTATCTGTCATTACAGAAAAGCCTGATTTTTCACCTTTATAATCGATTCTTCTTACTTCAGTCTCTGTTACAACCTTTATTCCCAAGTCCCTTATCTTAAATAAAAGAACATCCAGAACTGCCTGAGCCTGCTCCGAATATGGATAAATAAGGCCTCCGTTATTTCGTGTTATAAGCCCCAGATTCTTAAAAAACCTAAGTGTATCCGCATAGCCGAATCTGGTCATAACGGCTTTTACCAGCGTCTTCCTGTTGTTCTTTAAGTCTTCCGGATAAAACCTGGCATATTCTTCCCATGGTTCTTCATCAAGAATTGCATTCGTCAGGTTGCATCTTCCGTTACCTGTCGCAAGCAATTTTCGTCCAAGCCTGTCATTATGTTCAATTAATGTAACTGCATTTCCATTCTGTGCAGCAATGATGGATGCCACCATTCCGGCAGGACCACCACCAACCACAATTACGTTCATACTATCTCCATCTTTTATTGTACTTAAGTTTAATAAAATACTCATAAGCAACAATAAGTTAAAATCAGACATTTATAATATAATACAATAATCGATAAATAGTCCAATTTTTTATACTTTTACTTATGATATACTTTCAATTACTTACGCGATTAATTGCCCACATTCTTTACTTTAAAATTTTAGAGTGCTAAAATGTAAAAGTACGGTTTATATATACTGATTATGCATAGTTACATTAAATACGAGGTATTTCATTATGAATAAAAAAATACAGACTGATGCAGTAGATCATTTATTTGAAGGCATTCTTACTCTCAAAAGTAAGGAAGAATGCTATAGCTTCTTTGAAGATTTGTGCACAGTTAATGAGATTTTAAGTATGTCTCAAAGATATGAAGTAGCAACAATGCTTTCAGATAAGAAGACATATCTGGAGATTGCCGAAAGCACCGGTGCTTCCACAGCTACAATCAGCCGTGTTAACAGATCTCTTATATACGGAAACGATGGTTACAGTATGGTTTTTGACCGCTTGCAGAATAAGGAAAAGTAAATTATGCTTTTCAATTCTTATATATTTTTGCTGGCCTTTGGCCCAATAACTATAATATTATACAGAATTCTTCAAAGACTCGGTTTTTACCGGGTTTCTTTGTCTTTTCTGATTATTGCTTCTCTGTGCTTTTATGGTTACCAGAAGCCTCCTTATGCACTTCTGCTTATAGGAAGTATTCTTACAAACTATGGAATATATCTGATTCTGAACAAAATAAGCGGAGAATCCCTAAAAATCCGTAAATTGATTATGATTGCGGGAATTGTAATAAATCTTGCACTTCTGTTCTACTTTAAGTACATGAATTTCTTTATTACAAATATAAACTCTGTGTTTGGTTCTTCGTTTTCATTAATGAATGTAGTTCTGCCTCTTGGAATAAGTTTTTACACCTTCCAGCAGATATCATTTGTTGTAGACTCATACAATAACGAAACAAAAGGCTATACTTTCCTCGAATATGCACTCTTTGTTTCATTCTTTCCACAGCTGATTGCAGGTCCTATAGTTCTTCACAATGAGCTGATTCCTCAATTCCGTGAAAGTCAGATTAAATCTTCTGCTTCTACAAAATATATGTTCAAGAAAGTTTGGGAAGGTATCCAGTTCTTTATCATCGGTTTATCCAAGAAGCTGTTGATTGCTGATTTTCTGGGACGCGGTGTAGACTGGGGATACACTAATATTTCTTCACTCAACACTTTATCTTCCATCTTTCTAATTCTGGCTTACACATTACAAATATATTTTGATTTCAGCGGTTACTGTGATATGGCAATCGGCCTTGGCAAAATGATAGGTTTTGATATTACAGATAATTTTAATTCACCCTATAAGTCTTTAAGTGTTACCGAATTCTGGAAAAGATGGCATATAACCCTTACAAGATTTCTCACAAAATATCTTTATATTCCACTTGGTGGTAACCGCAAAGGAAAAACAAGAACACTTATAAATGTTTTTCTCGTTTTTCTTATAAGCGGACTCTGGCATGGCGCTAACTGGACATTTATTTTTTGGGGCGCCATTCATGGAATAATAATGGTAATCGAAAGAATTATTACGGCCGACAGACTAAAAAAACTTCCCAAGGCTCTCAGATTCATATATACCTTTGCATTCGTAAATATTGCCTGGGTATTCTTCAGATCTGAAGGATTCGGAGATGTACTTAATATATTTAAGCGCGTTTTCCTCGGTGGTTTTCATCTTCTGAATGACGGAATGATTAATCAGATGTTTTCTGTATCCACCAATCCAATTTTTTCAAGATTCGGAATTGACGTAGCTTCAAATCAGCTTGTTTATTGCGTATTGAGCGTCATAGCAATATTGTTGATAACCTTACTTGCCACTAAGCATAAAAACACGCGTGAGATAGTTTCTTCCAATGTATCCAAAGGTTTTTATCCTGTTATTCTCGGTATTTTATTTGTCTTATGCCTTATTAACATTTCGGGTGTGAGCGCATTTTTATATTTCAATTTTTAATTATGAAAAAATATATACTTAGTTTAATCATTACAATTGCATTACTGATGGGCTCAATAACAGCCCTGGTTATTGTTGTGGATCCTTTTTATCATTTCCATGCGCCTTCTGATACCAACAATATATATATTTATAATGAGATGTATCAGTCTCCGGGAATGGCAAGAAACTTTGAATATGATTCCATAATGCTTGGAACCTCCATGACCGAAAACTTCAGGCCATCAATGTTTAAGGAATACGGTGAAAATGCCCTTGTCGTAAGTTATGCAGGCGGACGTTCAAAAGACATTGCCAAGCTTGTGGATCAGGCCTTTAAGTCATCAAATGATATTAAAAAGATATACATAGACTTAAATGATTATCAGTTATGTTCTGCCCCCGACAGTGAATTTTCGGATTTACCTGATTATCTGTACGATTCCAATCCGCTTAATGATGTTCAATATATTTTTAATATTGATGTCATTTCAGAATGTATCAACAGAATCACTTCATCAAATGAAAACAATGTTGAAACCGCATTCACCTGGGATGATCCGGAACTTTTTGGTAAGGATAAAGTCATGCAGGACTACTATTCAAGTCACGCAAATCAGGCCTGGGTTAATTCCGAAGGATACGATTCCGCTCTTGTAAAAGATACCGCGGTCAAAAATGTACAGAACTTCGAATCGTATATTACTGCTCACCCGGATACTGAATTCATATTCTTCCTTCCACCGTACAGCGCTGCTTACTGGTACGACCTTAAGGAACAGAATAAGCTGGATGAAAAACTTGATATGTATCAGGCAGCAATTGAAGAACTGCTAAAATATAAAAATGCAAAGATATTCTTCTTTATGGATGATTATGAGACCATCTGTAATTTGGACAGTTATCGAGATTTGTGTCATTACCATCCCCACATTAATGAAAAAATGACTAAAGACATACATTCCGAAGCATTCAGAATTACATCCGCAGATTTGTCGGAACGTATTGAAAAACTAAAAGAATTCGTTAAAAATTACATTTTGGAATAAATCAAAAAGCAGGCTTACACAGCCTGCTTTTAATGAATCAAATCACCTTAACCATCAATTTCCATAATCGTCAAAGGATCAATATATTCATCATCTTTAATTATCTGGTATCCCATATCCCTGCTCTTGGAATCTACAGTAAATATCGGATAACCCTTTTCGTGAACTTCCTGTACCTTGACCATTACCTTTCCGGCATTTCTGTATACGGATTTGTATCCGTTCTGATGATCAATAATAATTCTGTTTCCATATTCTGCATCTTCTTCTATTCCGATTACAACTCCGCTCGCAGTAGAAACAATACTGACACTTTTAATATCAGAGAACTTAAGTACCGGCTTATTATCCAGTGTATCTGATACAAACTTTGCTTCACCACTACTCAACGGGAATCCCTTTGGAATAGCATTTTGTGTTTCCTCTTTGGTCTTAGCTTCCTCTGTTGCAACTTTCTGAACAAGAGTTGAACTGATATTTGAAACCTTTTCGCTTAATTCTCTGTTCTCAATCTTAAGCGCCTGTTCACTTTCCTCATATAAGTAATTTTCATTGGTAAGTCTTTCCACTTCAGATGATAATCTTCCGATTACTATACTGTCATAGATAAGCTTGCAAATAAAGAATACTAAAAGTGCAAAGAATACAATAGCAATCAACTCACATAGTGATGAAGAGAAATGTCTTGAGCCAATCGATCCATCTTCATGCTCCTTGACCATCATAAACACAAATTTATTGCGTTTCTTATTCTTTTCTTCCATTATAACCTCCTTGCTGCAGAGCCCATATTTCCCTTACAACAAAATCTTTAGGATTATATCATAAATGCCTGTAAATGGCAAATTTAGGGATTTACACCGCTAAAATCTTATGCTATTCTTTAAAAAGCGTGATTGTGCGCTAAGTTTTTTATTTTTATCGGAGGAACAAACTGATGAACAAAGGTACAGTAAAGTGGTTTAATAACCAGAAGGGTTACGGATTCATTTCTGATGAAAACGGAAATGATGTATTCGTACACTACTCAGGACTTAACATGGAAGGCTTCAAGTCTCTTGACGAAGGCGCTCAGGTTGAATTCGAAGTAGTTAACGGCGAAAAGGGACCTCAGGCAGTTAATGTAACAAAACTTTAATAAGCCACACTAATCAGTAACACGATGTGCCTATTCAATATATTTCAAAAATCTATATCGACACGGAACTAGTTTTACAGATTGCAAAACCCATCACTTATGTGATGGGTTTTTAGTTATTCTTCTTTAGTTAGTCTTCTCTGCTGTAATTTACAACATCATCAAACTTCATATATCCGCCAAAAATATCAAGCGCACTTCCTATAGTAAAATCCACCTTGGATTCTCCAAGCATTCTTAGCAAATCAATATCATCCATTGAATGAATACCACCTGCATAAGTAACCGGAATCGGGCTCGACCTCAATATCGAAACAAGTACCGGTTCAATTCCCGAGGACAGGCCTTCAACATCAGCTGCATGTACCAGAAATTCATCACAGTATTGTGACAAATCATCCAAAACAGCCTTATTAAGCTCAACATCCGTAAACTTCTGCCATCTGTCAGTAACAATAAGATATTTGTCATCCTGCAGCTTACAGCTTAAATCCAATACCAGTTTTTCTTTTCCTACGGCCTTTACCATATTTTCAAGGGCCTGCATGTCTATCTGGCCATCCTTAAAAACATAGGAAGTAACTATCACGTGAGAAGCGCCGGCATCAAGAAATTCCTGTGCATTATCCGGGTTGATTCCTCCACCCACATGCATTCCCTGTGGAAATGCCTTTAAGGCTTTGATTGCCTCCTGCTTAGTCTGCTCATAAAAGTCCGAATCTCTGGAATTAAGCATTATTACATGCCCACCCGACAAACTATATTCCTTGTACATATTGGCAAAGTAAGCAGCTCCATCCTTTGAAACAAAGTTTTCATGAGCTTCATTTCCGTAATCTGATAATGTACCACCGACAATCTGCTTAACTGCACCATTATGAATATCTATACATGGTCTGAATTTCATAATTTTATCCTTAGCCAATTACATGTGACATATCATACATTCCCGGCTTACAATCCTTAAGGAACTTTGCTGCCGCAACAGCTCCCTTGGCAAATACTGCTCTGGAATATGCTGTATGTGAAAGTGTAATTACTTCATCCTGTCCTGCATAAATAACATCATGGTCGCCAACTATTGTACCGCCGCGCACTGCCGAGAAACCGATTTCCTTCTTAGGACGCTTTTCTCTTCTCTGACTTCTGTCATAAACATATTCATATTCATTATTAAGTTCAGCATTAACAGCATCTCCAAGTGCAAGTGCTGTTCCTGATGGTGCATCAAGCTTCTGATTATGATGCTTCTCAACGATTTCGATATCAAAACCTTCATCTGCAAGCGTTTTGGTTGCTTCCTTAATCAGTTTAAGCAAAAGATTGATTCCAAGTGACATATTTGCAGATTTGAGAATTGCTGTCTTGGCTGATGCTTCCTTAACCTTATTAAGCTGCTCCTCAGAAAGACCTGTTGTACAAAGTACAATTCCCTTTCCGTTCTCAACACAATAATCAAGCAGTCTGTTTAAGGATTCATCCGCACTTGAAAAGTCAATAACAACATCAAAATCCACATTTACTTCATCAATAGTCTTAAAAACCGGATAATCATTCTGAACTCCATCAAACAGATCAAGTCCAACTGTTATCTCAGCTCCTTCGGTTTCTTTAACAATGGATGTAATCATACGACCCATACGGCCGTTACATCCTCTCATAAGTATTTTAACCATTTTACAATACTCCAAAGTTCTTCATTGCTTCTTCAAGCTTAGCTGCATGCTCAGGCTCCATTTCTGTAAGAGGCATTCTAAGCACACCTGTATCTCTTCCCTGAAGCTCAATAGCCTTTTTAACGGGAATAGGATTTACCTCTGAGAATAAAGCATCAATCAAAGGAATTGCTTTTAACTGTAAATCCCTTGCTTCAGCTACTTTTCCGTCGAAAAACAGCTGACATATCTCATGTGTCTCCTTAGGAGCAACAATTGAAAGAACAGAAATAACGCCCTTTCCACCAAGTGAAAGTATTGGAACTATCTGATCGTCATTTCCTGAATACAGATCAATCTTTCCATCTGTAAGCTGCATAACCTTAGCAATCTGTGAAATATTTCCTGATGCCTCTTTAACGGCAACAATATTTTCCACATTCTTAAAAAGATATGCGATAGTCTCAGGTGCAATGTTAACTCCTGTTCTGCCCTGAATATTATACAAAATAACAGGAATCTTAATTGAATTTGCAATTGCAGTAAAGTGAGCTATAAGTCCTTTCTGAGTTGCTTTGTTATAGTAAGGAGATACTACCAGCACTCCATCTGCACCTGCTGCTTCAGCTTCCTTTGAAAGATATATGGCAGTTTCTGTACAATTAGAACCTGTTCCGGCAATTACCGGTATTCTCTTATTAACAACTTCACAACAGTATTTAATAACAGCAAGGTGTTCCTCATGTGTTAATGTTGAAGCCTCACCTGTTGTACCACATACTATAATAGCATCTGTTCCATTTTTAATCTGATATTCAATCTGTTCAGAAAAAACATCATAATCAACAGAACCATCTTTTTTGAATGGTGTTGTAATGGCTACACCTGCGCCTGTAAAAATAGACATATAAGCCTCCTTTAATTATGAAACAGTAGATACATAATCTGCTAATTCTCGTATCTCATCATTTAATGTAATACCGGTCATAATAACATCCATCTGTTCTTCTCTTGAGTTAAGCATTTCCTTAAGTTCATCGATAGAAAGAATGCCATTATCAACAATCCCAAGAATTTCATCAAGGACAAGAAGATCACATCCGCCTGTTGTAAGCACCTTCTTTGCAAAATTCAGTCCATTTCTGATATTCTGGATTTCTTCAACCTTTGCAATAGAATCAAGGTCGGAAAAACTGTCTTCAGACTTTTCAAAGCTGAAAATTTTTATATCCGGTTCAAGCCTTGAAAGAAAATCTGAGTCCAGATTAATTTTTCCTTTAAGATATTGAATAACCACAACCTGATCACCCATAGAAGCTCTCATTAAAGCCTCTCCGAATGCAGCAGGAGTTTTTCCATGTCCAGTTCCAGCGAAAACAGATATTTTACCCATACTTGTCCTCCTGTTTATTTCAACATATGATAATATCACAAGTTCCCTAATTGTTCCAGTCTTTCAACAACTCCGGCCATCATTTGTGTATATTTTTCAAGTTTTGCACGCTCTTCCATAACTTTAGCTTCAGGAGCCTTTGACATGAATTTTTCATTGTTGAGCATTCCCTGAACTCGCTTAAGTTCTCCGTCCAATCTTTCCTTTTCCTTGTTAAGTCTTTCGATTTCAGCACTTATGTCAACCAATTCGGCAAAAGGAATATAAATGGTAGCATTTGCAATAACAACCGAAACAGCATCATCGCCAATACCATTCTTATCATTCTGAACAGTAACATCTGATGCATAAGCCAGGCTCTTAAAGAAAAGTGATCCTCTCTCAAAAGCGTTAACTATATCTTTGTCCTCAGAAACAACAAATACAGATGCTTTTCTTGAAGGAGCAACATTCATCTGAGTTCTGATATTACGAATTCCTCTTACTGCTTCCTTAATAATTTCGATGTCAGCTTCTTCTCTTTCATATACTCTTTCTTCAGAGAATACAGGCCATTCAGAAATCATTATTGATTCTTCTTTGTTCTGAATTGTACAGAAAATCTCTTCTGTAATAAAAGGCATATATGGATGAAGCAGCTTAAGTGCATCAATAAGGACTGTTTTTGCTGTCCATAATGCTGCTTTCTTTGACTCAATATCATCTGAATTGTAGAGTCTTGGCTTAACCATTTCAATGTACCAGTCACAGAACTCATCCCAGATAAAGTCGTATACCTTCTGAACAGCAATTCCAAGCTCGAAAGCATCCATATTCTCAGTAACATCTTTACACAAAGTGTTAAGCTTACTCAGAATCCACTTATCTACATCCTCAAGCTTCACATCCTTCATAGCCATTGCATCAACAGCATTTGCAAGATTTTCATCGCTGTTAAGGTTCATCATAAGGAATCTTGATGCATTCCATACCTTGTTTGCAAAGTTTCTTGAAGCTTCTACTTTTGACATATAGAATCTCATATCATTACCGGGAGCATTTCCGGTAACAAGAGTAAGTCTTAATGCATCTGCTCCATACTGATCTATTATTTCAAGTGGATCAATACCATTTCCGAGTGATTTACTCATCTTACGTCCCTGGTCATCACGAACAAGACCATGGAACATAACTGTCTTAAATGGCTTTTCTCCCATCTGTTCAAAGCCTGAGAATATCATTCTGATAACCCAGAAGAAAATAATATCATAACCCGTAACAAGTACATCTGTAGGATAGAAATATTCAAGATCCTCTGTCTTTTCAGGCCATCCCAATGTACTGAAAGGCCATAATGCTGAACTAAACCAGGTATCAAGTGTATCAGGATCCTGTGTCATATGGTCACAGCCACACTTAGGACATTTATCTACTGCCGTCTTCGAAACGACTACCTCACCACATTTATCACAATAGTATGCAGGAATTCTATGTCCCCACCACAACTGTCTTGAAATACACCAGTCTCTGATGTTATCAGTCCAGTTAAAGTAAGTCTTTTCCATACGCTTTGGAATAAGTTCAATATCACCATTCTTAACAGCTTCTGCCGCAGGCTTAATCAACTCATCCATTTTAACAAACCACTGCTGCTTGATTAATGGTTCAATTGTTGTCTTACATCTGTCATGAGTACCTACATTATGACTGTAATCTTCTATCTTAACCAAAAGTCCCTGTTCATCAAGTTCCTTAACGATAGCTTCTCTTGCCTCGTATCTGTCCATACCTTCGAACTTGCCACCATTTGCATTAATGGTCGCATTGTCGTTCATAATATTGATTTCAGGAAGGTTATGTCTCTTACCAACTTCAAAGTCATTAGGGTCATGTGCAGGAGTAATCTTAACTACACCTGTACCAAATTCCATATCAACATAGTCATCTTCAACTACCGGAATTGCCTTATTAACAATTGGAAGCCAAACCTTTCTTCCATGAAGATATGAATATCTTTCATCCTTTGGATTAACAGCAACTGCAGTATCTCCAAGCATTGTTTCAGGTCTTGTTGTTGCGAATGTAAGGAATTCAGTAGTACTTGGCTGACCGTTATCATCAACAAGAGGATACTTAATGTGCCAGAAATGACCAGCCTGATCTTCGTATTCTACTTCAGCATCTGAAATTGATGTATTACAAACAGGACACCAGTTAATAATTCTTGATCCCTTATAAATCCATCCCTTTTCATACATCTTACAGAATACTTCAGTAACTGCCTTATTGCATCCTTCGTCCATTGTAAAACGCTCTCTGTCCCAGTCACATGAAGAACCCATCTTCTTAAGCTGACTTATAATACGTCCGCCATATTCCTTCTTCCATTCCCAGGCTCTTTCAAGGAATTTCTCTCTTCCAAGAGATTCCTTATCTATTCCCTGCTTCTTTAAGGTTTCAATAATCTTAACCTCAGTAGCAATAGAAGCATGGTCTGTGCCAGGCTGCCATAATGCGTTATAGCCCTGCATACGCTTATATCTTATAAGAATATCCTGCAGAGTATTGTCAAGAGCATGTCCCATATGGAGCTGTCCTGTAATATTCGGAGGCGGGATAACAATTGTAAACGGTTTCTTGGTCTTATCTACTTCTGCATGGAAGTATTTCTTTGTTAACCACTTGTCATACAATCTGTCTTCAATATCTTTAGGATTATATGTTTTTTCCAATTCTTTACTCATAATCTATCTCCTTGTAATTAATTTCAAAATATAAAAAGGCAGTCCTTTTCGAACTGCCCATAATTGCTATTCAATGATTGAATCTTCGGAAGGTACCATGACTCGAGCAGCATTCATGCGGCTCATAGCCATCTGGCTTTCCAGGATATCCACGAAAGATGCGCTTTCACCCTTTTTCAAAGGATTGACATTTACATTTTCGCTCAACAACTGAGAGTAGTCCGTAGAAGCTTTAGTTACATCATCTCCCACAGGCTTGACTCGGTTCATGCTTGAAGCACTTACTGTATTGGTGTTGTAAATATATGGATTAAAACCAATAGCTCCAATTCCCATAAGCCATGTTCCTTTCTGAATTTCTAAAAAATTATACACCCATAAACATTATTATGTCAAATGATGTATTTCCTTACGTTTATACATATCTTTGTCAGCCAAATCTATAGCATGTTCAATGTCCTGTATTGTTTTAGGTTCCACAATGGAATATCCCATACTTGCTGTGACTCTGAATTCCAGCTGTTGATCCGCCGACTGCCTCTTTATTTCTTCTTCAACCGCTTCTATTATTGCCTCAAAATCAGTTTCGTCATTCTCCACTTTACCTGCAACAAAAAATTCATCGCCTCCGAATCTTGAAATAATATAATCCTTCGGCAAAGCCGTCTTCATTGATGACGCTATGACCTTAAGTGCTTTGTCACCATAAAAATGACCAAAAGAATCATTTATATATTTCATCCTGTCAACATCAACAATCATTATCACGCTGCGCTTCCCCTCTGTTGCCCAGGAAAGCATCTGTGGATAAGACATTTTCTCACAACCTGCTCTGTTATAAACTTCCGTTAACGGATCCGTAACAGAAAGAATTTCCATTTTCTGATATAGTCTCTGAATTGTATAGTTGGCCTCAACCTGTTCAAGTGCCTGCATCATATGCATCGACCAGATATAATACTGGTTGTCACTTGCAGCATTTAACGGACCATTAAGCCTTGCATATCCATATGTTTTTCCATTGGTATGCAATGGTACAAAAATATAATATCCGGCACCAGTTTTTTCTTCGGAAGCTTCTGTTATGGTAGTGTCAAAATCAACTGTTTCTATCGGTAACTCTTCTGATTCCTTCACCCCGCTGATTCTTTCGATTATTCGTTCTTTGAATGGATTAGTCTGTTTCTTATCAAAATCCTCCTCAAAGAATTCCGGATATATAAATAATGAAAAATCATTTCCTTCTATAATGTGAGCGTTTAAAAACAGATAATTCAGACTCCAATGCAATTCATCCTTGTTTTTAACAGTTCTAACGGCAGAATTAAAATGTCTGAAGTGTGAATCAACGCTGATTGGATCCATTTCATTCTTAATCAATGCACGTCCCAGATATTTCTTATTCCTGTTAAAGCCACTGCCCTTATCACACCCACAGGTACCACCAACAATGAGGCTGGTCCTTAAGGAAATCTTCTCAGGGACATTTTCTTTGTTAAGCTGTTTCTTGATCATCAAGAAAGCATGCTGGCCCATTGTAAACCACTCATGATTAACAGAGGTAATTGGCGGATTATAGTTCTGCGCAAGAGATATACAGTCATATCCGGTAACCATTGTATCCTCGGGAACGCTGTAACCTCTGTTTCTTAAGGTATCACATACTGCAATTGCCATAATATCATTGGCACAGACAAATGCATCCGGAAGCTTGCCGTTCTTTTCTATCCACCCGCCAACAAGACCGGGTATAATATCATTTCCCCAGTTTCCATGCATTATGTTTTCATCTGTTAAAGTCAGTGAATTATCTCGCATCGCATCTTTAAGTGCCTTGAGTCTCAAGTCACTCTCAGCATTTCCTTCAGGTCCTGCAATACACACAATTTCCTTAGCTCTGTGCTTCTTAATGATATGTTCTGAAAGGCTGTACATTCCTGAATAATTATCTGTAATAATGGAAGGTATGCCATCTAACTGATATTCTACACTTACTGCAGGAATCTTATTTTTGCGAATTTCGGAAGAAAGATAATCTATCTCTTCCTTTTGATTCAGAGTATTAGTAACCATAATAACAGCATCAAACTCCTCTATTTTAGGAAGTTTGAAGAAGTTGGTTTGAGATATATTCACCTCGGATGAAACTCCACTTATAGAAAAATTGATGAATGTAAACACATCAAAATTATCCTTTTCGGTATTGTCAATGATACCGGAAAGAACTTCCGACAGGTTTTCACCACCCCAGCCGCCGGCAAAGACAGCAAGTTTACGCTTTTTAATACTCATCTTAGTTACTCACTAACATCTATTAAACAAACATAATCCGACTCCTCATTACTAAGTAGTCAAACATTAACAAAAATAATCCTATATTAATATTATCATAATATTTATGCGGCAACAATCTTATAGATTATGACTATTCATAATAACCTAAAAAAGTTATTTCACCATTCTTATTAACCAGAATGCAGTTAAATGGACGTTTGCTCAGTATCATATCATTTTCATAAGTCTCATTTACAGAATATCCCTCATAGTCTATGTCATCCATGTCTCCAATTATCTTAACTTTTGCATCCGTTGAAAGAATAACAACAACATTCTTCAATTCTTCAACCAGTTCAGGAGCATCATCCCCGGCAGATGCATCTTCTTCTGAATTATCATCAGCACCTATATAATTATTAACCGGCTTTTTTAATACGTCTGAGTCATCTCCATTTGAAGATACATAGTATTCATCGAGAACAGCAACATCCATCAGATACCTGCCATCTCCTATAGGACGCAGATTACCACCATCTTCAATTACATACTGTATTTTATCTGAACTAACGAGTTTTACGGTATTTTCCGGAATTTCGACTATATTATCAACAACCGCATTTTCACTGTCGCCTGCACTTGCTGACATATTTTCGTCTGTTTTATTATCTTCACTAATCTCCATATCGTTTTGCTGCAAACCTGTATCTTCTGCCTGGGTCAACTGATCCTGTTCTTCAGGCATTTCTCCACCGGCATCAACCGCCAGTGCAAGTTCATTTGGGCTGTTATTTGTAAGATAATAAGCAGTAATGCCAGTTCCCGTACCAAGTGCAGCTATAGCTGCAATAATAACAGCTTTTCTGATTATTCCTGCAGATGCAGCTTTAGCTGAAGCAGTACCTGCAATACTTTTAACATCTGGCTTGTCGGTATCTATCCGCTCGGTCTTTGATTCTAATTCTGCTGCAAGGGCATTCACTCCGCCAAACTTGCAATACATATAAAAACATAGCGGAACAAGAGCGATGCTGTATAACTTAATTCCACTCTTTTTCTGATAATCCTCAACTGCTGCAGCGACCTTTTTCCTCGAATAATTCAGTCGGCTTTTAACCGTATCTTCAGAAACTTCCTGAATAGCCGCTATCTGCTTAATTGTCATATCTTTATAATAGAACATCAGAAGCGCACTTCTTTGTGCCTCAGGAAGGGTGCCTATTATTTCATCCATAATCCTGAACATCTCACCTTTATCCAGGGATTCCTCAGGCATAAAATCAATATTTGTATTTTCGATAGTATCTATATAATCAAATTCTTCATCCGAAATATCTAAAAAATTAGTCATCCGGCTTCTTGCAAGATGATTTTTACAGGTATTTCCTATAATCGTATTTAACCATGGTCCAAACTGCTTACTGTCATCAAAAGAATCCAGATGCTCAATAGCTCTAATGAATGAATCCTGAAACATGTCTTCAGCAGTACTTTGCGACTTTACATACTGCTTCGCATAGGCTATTCCCTTATTTTGAAATTCTTCATACAATTGACCAATTGCAGTAACATCTCCATTTTTTGCGGATATGATTATATCTCTTATATCTTTGCCCATATTACTGTTCCTCACAAATTTGCATCTATTGATATGCAAATATTATCATGTCAGAAATCATTTCCATCATTAACATATTGAAAACCAAGTACGTCTGCCATATCACAGTCAATTACATTCTTAATATCATTTGCTGTCAGATACTGATATAATCCCTCTCGATTCATATATGTTATTAATGAGTCAATTTTATTCCCGTCGTAATCGGAATATAACTTCATTTTGTTAGTAACCTGGAGCATTGTCGTTTCGACAATAAAATACTCTCCTGTATTCTTCCCCGTTTCAACCGCCACCTGACAGTGTCCCGGAAAGAATAGTAAAAAGCAATGCATTCTTTCATTCACCAAAATGCTTGATAATAACAACGATAATTCAACACAATTTCCCAATTTGCTTTCATATACTTCATAGGGAAGCCTTACCTTCTGAAGGTTTTCATTGGCATTACCGGATGTGTAGTTTCCGGAGTCATATAAAACTCCCATATCCGAAATTGTTTTCTCAATGGCAAGTATCTGATAATAGGTTGCATCTTCCTGTACTGATTTATCATACTGATATCCGGCAAATCCGTTATACTTTCCTTTTGATAAATCTACAAGATTATGTGCAGCATTTCCTATAATTTCATCAACAACCCCGGATTCCGGAGTAAGAAACGAAAGGTAATTGTGTAAAGCCAGCTCTTTATTCTTTGAATCATAATTAATAATATCCCTGTCACCCATCAGTTTAATAGGAATATTCTCTTCTTTAATCACATTTCCGGTATTGGAATCTTCAACCTTATAATGAAAATAAGTATCCTTATACGAATCAAGGCTTATATCTCTTTTAAGCAGATTAGGCTTAATTAATAATTCAACCCTTTCTTTATCACGTACATACACTGTTTCTGAATATTTCTGTGTAAAATCCTCTATCTCTGCAGATACTTCCAATAAAGCATTTCCTTCGTCCACTTCAATAACAATGGTAGCAAGACTGTCAAGCTGTCCATACAATCTTGGGAACACTTCTTTTTTAGTATTTTCATCGTGAACAGATATATCCGGAAGTTTTTTCATGCATGAAAACTCCGGAATGCCGGCCGTAACACCCTGCTTTGATTCAGCTTCGTTATTCACCAAATTGTTTTCATTATTGTAGGCTTTAGTCAAATTAATAACTAACAAAGCTACATTTACGATAAATAATATTATTAAAATGACAATTGCTCGTCTAATCTTCTTCATTTGCCAGTTCCTATGTATTTTCATTACTGAATATTATTATTCAACCAGTCCGGAATCAATCAACAGCTCAATAATATTAATATACTCTTTTACATATCCATCCAAATAGATAATATGCTTTTCATATGCTGTAAGATCATGTTCAGCATATTCTGTCAGATCATCACATAAAGCTTTAAGTTCCTGCATTTCACGCTCTAAAAAAAGCTGATCTGAACCCTGCCCCAAAATATCCTTTGTATTATACTTACTCTCATAATCATTTAAGACAGCAAGAACAAAATTGCATTTTGATACAATATTGGAACACTTTATTTGATGTGTACTGCTATTAAGAATCTCTTCACTCTTAAATTCGTCCCGAATCTTTTTAATCTGTTCTGAAAGCAGTACTATATTTGCAATATTATTTATCCCATTACTGAAATATTCGTCAAAATCTACATTTGAGACTTTTCTTCCATATCTACTGATTGTCCCGTTTTTAACACCGTAATTCTGGATGTATTTAATCAGTGAACGTACTACATAATCCGCTGCATCATAAGCCTCATTAACCTTATCATTATCTGTTTTTTCAAGTGTTTCTATGAAATCAAGATATTCACTTAGTGTTTTTCTATATGATTTCATTTCGGAATAAACAGGATCTTTTCTCATTATTTCATCAAGACTGAATTCGTTTTTCTCGACATCTATTTTTTGTAATAAATCAGAATCAATTGACTTAAAAATTCTTTTAAGCTCCAAAAGATTACTCATAACAGCGCTTTCAGTTTCACTGTTCTGAATAGTATCTTCACTTGAATTATCCTTTAATTCATCTGAATCAGCACAAAATGTCATATTAAGCATGAAACATATTAACAATATTACTGCTATCAGTTTATTATAAGCTCTGTGTTTCATATATCCTCTTAATCTGCATATTCATTTTCAGCTTCAAGAACCTGATCGATGTATTCGTATATTTCGTCCCTTCCCTGCTTGCTGATAGCAGAATAAGGAAATATTTTAGTTCCCTCGACAACCTCAAGTCCTGTTTTAATGGCTTTGATCTGCTTTTGCACCTGACTTCTGTTTATTTTATCAAGCTTTGTTGCTATAATAACCGGTTCAAATCCCTGATTTAAAATCCAGTCATACATCTGCTTATCATTTTTAGACGGATCATGCCGAATATCAATAAGCAAAAATACCACTCTAAGCATTTTGGATGTATGAAGATATTTTTCTATCATCTTCCCCCACTTTGCTTTTTCTGCCTCAGATACCTTTGCATAACCATATCCCGGTAAATCTACAAAATATAATTCATTGTTTATATTGTAATAATTAATAGTTTGAGTTTTTCCTGGCTGCTGTGAGGTTCTTGCCAAAGATTTTCTATTCATCAAACCATTAATCAAAGAAGATTTTCCGACATTCGATTTGCCCGCAAAAGCCAATTCAATATGCTCATTTTCAGGGAACTTACTCGTCACACCGCATACTGTCTCCAGATTAACATTCTTAATTACCATATGCCTGCTCCTCAACCTAATGTATCAATTGAAATAGTAAACTTATATCTGCTAATGCATCATCAGATGCATGGTTAAAAGATAAGGCAGGCTCTATATGAACCTGCCTAATATTAATTATCTTATGATTTTCGGCTCGCCTTTTCCTTCAACGCAATCTGATGTGATAATTACCTTTCTGATTGTAGGATCAGAAGGTATTTCAAACATCACATTCATCATAGCCTTTTCCATAATGGAACGAAGCCCTCTTGCACCTGTCTTCCTGTCAAATGCAAGCTTTGCAATGGTTTCAAGTGCTTCTTCTTCAAACTCAAGGTCAACATCATCAAAATCAAACAGTTTCTGATATTGCTTGACAAGCGCACTCTTAGGTTCCTTAAGTATCCTAAGTAAAGCGGCCTCGTCGAGTCCTTCTAAGGAAACATTAATCGGGACTCTTCCAACAAATTCCGGAATAAGTCCAAATTTAACAAGATCCTGCGGCACGACATCCTTGAACAGTTCTCCCGTTTCAAAAGATGCTTTTGTAACCACTTCAGCCCCAAAACCAATAGAATTTCTGTTAAGTCTGGCCTCAACTATCTTCTCAAGACCATCAAAAGCTCCACCACAAATGAACAGAATGTTCGTAGTATTAACAGGAATCAATTCCTGGTGTGGATGCTTTCTTCCACCCTGTGGCGGTACTGAAGCATTTGTTCCTTCTATTATCTTAAGAAGTGCCTGCTGAACACCTTCACCCGATACATCTCTTGTTATTGAAACATTTTCAGACTTCTTGGTAATCTTATCGATTTCATCAATATATACAATTCCAAGTTCAGCTCTTTTAATATCATAATCAGCAGCCTGAACAAGTTTAAGAAGAATATTTTCAACATCTTCTCCGACATATCCGGCTTCCGTAAGTGTTGTTGCATCAGCAATTGCAAAAGGAACATTTATTATTTTAGCAAGAGTTTGAGCAAGGTAAGTCTTTCCCGAACCGGTTGGTCCAATCATGATAATGTTGGATTTTTGAAGTTCAACTTCATCATCCTTCTTCTTCGGGTAAACAATTCTTTTATAATGATTGTATACAGCAACAGATAATACCTTCTTGGCTTCATCCTGACCTATTACATAATCATCAAGAAACTGCTTAATCTCAAGAGGTTTCAGAAGATTAATATCTTTATCATCAGCCTCTTCTACTTCAGAATCGCCTTCCAGCTCTTCCTCTATAATGTCCGAACAAAGCTCAATACATTCATCACAAATATATATTCCGTTCGGACCAGCTATCAATTTTCTGACTTCATCCTGCGCTTTATTACAGAATGAGCATCTGATTTTCATTTTACCTGACACTACTATTCTACCTCTGATCTGTTATTAACTACTTTATCGATAATACCAAAATCAAGGGCTTCCTGTGCGGTAAGCCAGTTATCCCTATCTGTAGCGTCCCACATTTCTTCATATGATCTTCCACAATTTTCAGCAAGAATTCTGGTTAACTTTTCTTTTGTTCTTGCAATATGTTTAGCTGCAATCTCAATTTCTGTAGCCTGTCCCTGAGCTCCACCAAGAGGCTGGTGAATCATAATTTCCGCATTGGGAAGTGCCATACGCTTTCCTTTTGTTCCTCCTGAAAGGAGAAAAGCTCCCATTGAAGCAGCCATGCCCATACAATAAGTACAAACATCACACTTTACATACTGCATAGTATCATAAATAGCCATACCTGCAGTCACTGATCCACCCGGACTGTTAATATAGAAATAGATATCTTTATCAGGGTCCTCTGCTTCAAGGAACAAAAGCTGTGCAACAATAATACTTGCTGACACGTCTGTAACCTCTTCACCAAGGAAAATGATTCTTTCCTTCAATAATCTGGAAAAAATATCATAAAAACGCTCACCCTTACTATTTGTCTCTATGACATTAGGTATTAAACTCATTCTTATTTCTCCTTACAATTTTCAACTACAAAATCTGCTGCTTTCTTAACGCAGATATCAAGCTTAATATCCTTAAGGCTCTTTTCAGGAAGAAGCTCTTTAACCTTTTCAACATCCATCTGGTATGCTTCTGCCATTGTCTTCATTTCGTCTTCGACATCAGCTTCTGTAGCTTCAAATCCTTCCTTCTTTGCAATCTCTTCAAGAACAAGTCTTGACTTAATTCTTGCTTCTGCAGAAGGCTTAACAGATTCAAACAACTTCTCGTAAGTAGCTCCAGTGAACTGATAGTACTGCTCCATTGAAAGACCCTGCATACTCATTCTCTGTGCAAACTCTTCTACCATCTGCTCCTGCTGAGTCTTAAGCATTGCCTCCGGAATATCCATCTTTGCATCTTCTACGATTGCTTCGATAACCTTGCTTTCCTTTTCATTCTTAGCTTCTTTAATCTTTGCTTCTTCAAGGTTCTTTCTTATATCTGCCTTGTACTCCTCAAGGGTATCAAATTCTGAAACCTCTGCTGCGAATTCATCATCAAGTTCAGGAAGTTCCTTGGCCTTGATTTCATTAACCTTACACTTAAATACAGCAGCTTTTCCTTTAAGTTCCTCTGCCTGATAATCTTCAGGGAAAGTAACATTAACTTCAACATCTTCACCGATTTTGGCACCGATAAGCTGTTCCTCAAATCCCGGAATAAATGCACCTGATCCGATTGTAAGAGGATAATTTTCACCCTTTCCGCCATCAAAAGCTACACCATCAACAAATCCCTCAAAATCAAGGATAACCATATCCTGATCCTGAACAGCTCTGTCTGTAACTTCAATATTACGGGCATTGTTGTTCTGCTCCTTTTTAAGAGCTTCTTCAACATCTTCATCAGTAACTTCTGTGCTTACCTTCTCAATAGTTACACCTTTATATTTACCTAATTCTACAGGAGGCTTAAGAGCAACTGTTCCGCTAAATATAAACGCCTCACCTTTATTAATCTGAACAACTTCAATTTCCGGACGAGAAACGATTTCCTCATCTACTTCATCCAGTGCCTTCTCATATGCATCGGGAATAATAATGTCACAAGCATCATTATAGAAAACTTCCGGACCATACATTTTTTCAACAATTGCACGGGGAACCTTTCCCTTTCTGAAACCGGGAATGCTAATGCTTCCCTTCTGCTTAAGATATGCCTTATTTAATGCTTCTTCTAATTCCTCTGTTGGAACTTCGATAACAAGCTTAGCCATATTATTTTCTAATTTTTCAACCTTTACACTCATTAGTGTAACCTCCTTAAAAACTTCTATTTATTGACTTACTTATCTGCGAGTCGCAGACAATAAGTCAGTATACCACAAAACCGGCTATAATGCCACATACACTTTTCCATTAGCTAAAATTATAAATAATGGCTATCAATACGATCAAAAGTATCGTTCCAATAATTGAAAAAATAATAGCTTTTGCGGCTGTGTTGTTATTACCGCCGCCGGACACACTACTCTGGCTATCATCTGAAGGAATTGGAGGATCATACGGAACAGGATCAGGGGTGATAGGACTGTAGCTGCCGTTTTGAATATTGAGCATCCTGATATAATCTTCATTTACAACTTCATTATCTATAGACCAGTTAGCCTCATTCAGTAATTCTTCTGATAGCATTCTTATTCACCTGAATTCTTTTTTCTTTCTTTTTCCAGTCTCTTCTGCTCCTTAAGTCTGGCTTTTTCCATCTTCTTTAACTCTTTAGGATCCATCGGTGCATTAGGCATAGGCTGACCATTTGGCATTGGTGCTCCAGGTCTTCCCATTGGACCGTTATTTGGATTTGACATTGGCGCTCCATTTGGCATATTCGGAATAACGACGCCGTTAGGATTAAGATTAACAGGTGCTGAAGGATTTCCCATCGGTCTGTTATTCGGATTTGGCATTGGCGCTCCATTTGGCATTGGCGCTCCATTTGGATTCGGCATCGGTGCTCCCGGTCTTCCCATTGGACCATTATTGGGATTTGGCATTGGCGCTCCGTTTGGATTTGGCATCGGTGCTCCTGGTCTTCCCATTGGACCATTATTTGGATTCGGCATCGGTGCTCCGTTTGGATTTGGCATCGGTGCTCCTGGTCTTCCCATTGGACCATTATTTGGATTCGGCATCGGTGCTCCGTTTGGATTTGGCATCGGTGCTCCTGGTCTTCCCATCGGACCATTATTTGGATTTGGCATTGGTGCTCCGTTTGGATTTGGCATCGGCGCTCCCGGTCTTCCCATCGGACCATTATTCGGATTTGGCATTGGTGCTCCGTTTGGATTTGGCATCGGTGCTACCGGTCTTCCCATCGGACCATTATTTGGATTTGGCATTGGTGCTCCATTTGGATTTGGCATCGGTGCTACCGGTCTTCCCGTTGGGCCATTATTAGGATTAGGCATTGGTGCCCCATTTGGATTTGGCATTGGTGCTACCGGTCTTCCCATTGGGCCATTATTAGGATTTGGCATCGGTGCTACCGGTCTTCCCATTGGACCATTATTCGGATTCGGGGCCGGTACTCCGGTTCTTACAACTGGGCCACTTGGATTTACTGCACCCATGGGCATAGGTCCTCCCTGTCTTACCATTGGACCACTTGGATTAACCGGTCCATTCGCAGGAGCAGGCTGATTATCCTTTTTGTCCTTCACCTTTCCATCCAAATCACTTAACGCAGCTTCAAGGATATCATCCATTGAAACTCCACCTATATTGTTTTCACTCATGGCATTCCCTCCAACTTAACTAAAACACATCTATAATATTGCTATACTTAATATTATCTCATTAGAAACAGGTTCATTCCCTAACCTTAACCTATATCAATGCCAGGTCCGGAAGTTGCCTCATTTCCTGATAAAGTATTTCCACTTAGTGATTCTTCCAAACCAGAACCATCATGTAAATTATCGTCTGATACGGTACCCTCGTTCTCTGTATCACCATTCTGAGAATTATTCGGTGAAGAATTATCTTTTGTACCATCAGCTTCATCACCATTGTTCTGGTCATCCACCATTTCTTCTTCGGTAGACTGGCCCTCATCATCACCTAAACCAGTTTCAGTTTCATTTCCATTAAAAACTTCTGTTTGATTATCTTTTGAGACATCATCATTATTCTTCTTGTCCGAATTTCCTGTAAAAAAGATTATTAATGCTACTACAGCAGCTGCCACAAAACAAATAATTGAAATGATTGTAATAATGGCCTTCTCTTTTTTTCGTGATTTCGGCTTGACATATGGTGTAACAGCATTCCCGTTGACACGTTCTGCTACATTTAATTTCTCAGTTTGGTCTTCTTCGAAAAAATCCTTATTTTCCCCCAGGTTAACCGGTTTTACACTTGAAGCACTTTCTATTTTTGTTACATTAGTAACGCTTCTTTCAAGACCAAGGCCAAACAACTCCATCTTAACCTTTGGCGTAATTTCCTGAGCCTCAAGAACAATAAAGGAACAATCATCCGAAGTACTGTTGGGTTCAATCATATATTTCTGGATTGTTTCACGCAACCTGTCTGAACCATTCTCCTCATATAACATTCCTGTCATTTTAAGTGCTGCCGGAGAAAACTTCTTCTCATAGTCTTCGTAGATATAATCAGCAGTTCCGTCACTCATAAGGAAAAATGCCAGTATGTCCTCAACTATTCCTCGTTTAATTTTAAGATTTTCTTCTGCCCCCGGACTCGGAACAAAATATGTCTCGTTAGCAAACTCGCCATTATTTGGTAATGAAAATGGTTCAGTGCCATTTACTTTCAGCGCACCAATCATTCCATCTCCCAGATGGCAGGCTATATATTTGTTGCCTTTAACAGCAACAGCAAGAACTGTAGAAGACAATCTTATAATACTGTCTAATTTAAGTTCTTCAGCCAAAGCACTCAATGCCTTACGTAAAACTGCAATAAATACTTTCTTTAATTCCTCTTCATCTTCTTTGACATAAAAATTATCAAAATTGTCACAGAGAAAATTAGCAGCAACTCTGGTAACGCATTCTGCGCCCTGACCTGAATGTGTATACTTCTGATTACCCGCGCCATCCGCAAGTGCTATAGACATTACCTGATTTTTAGTTATCGAAAATGTTCTGTCTTCGCAGGGAATGCCTTTGCTTATATGCTTTCCCCCTTGAACATAACTTTGAATTGATCTCATAAATTAAATAGTCCATTCAGAAATATCTATTTCTTCGCCCTTTGCTACAGTTTCTTTTCCATACAGAATATCTGTATTATCACTGTTATTGACAATACTGTCAGAACTTGCACCAAGGAAATTGAACAAGCCGTCAAGATTGGTTTCATCAACACTTATTGCCTTTTCTCTCTTAACTGAAAGTCTCTTAAGAATATCAAAATTAACATCAGAACCTATTCCGATATTAAATACAACAAGCTTATTGTTTCTTTCAAGTTCTGTTGTCTGCCTAATTGCTATTTCCATATTTTCAGCCGCATTAGGACCTTCAGGCTCACCATCTGTGAATACAACAAGCCATGGCTGGAAATATTTCATTCCCCTCTTTTTATATGCATCTTTTCTTACTTCAAGAAGTTTAAGACCTACCTGAATAGCCTCTCCCAATGGAGTTACTGAATACTGTACAGGTCTGATTTCCGGCACTATCATATCCTTGATAGGTGCAAATGGCTGTAAAATTTCAGGTTCACCACCAAAAGTAACAATTGAAATATCTGCTGAAGCAGCAACATCTTCATTTGTTTTCATCGCACCCATAAATTTGCCAAATGCTTCGTTAAGTTCCTGCATTCTTGTTTTCTGGCTTGATGTAGGTGCCATCATTGAACCACTTGCATCAATACAGAAACAAATAGGCAATCTCTTTCTTGTTGATTTTGAAAAATCTCCGGCTGTAACTCTTTCCCACTGATTCATTTTGTTTTCTCCTTTTAATCTAAGTCATCAATATCTTCTGTTTCAAATGTGATATCATTAACAAAATAATAATAACTCTTGTACTTATACAAAAAATTGTAATATGTCTGCGTCATAATAATCATTTCAATGACACTGTAGCGTTCTCCAACCTTAAACATATTATATAAAAACATCTGATACTGTATTGGAAGATGTTTCCATATACCCTTGTAAGGCCCCCACGGCACTTTTTCGAGTCCATATGTTCCGCATTGCGGATATGGAAATTTCTTTCTGTTTATATCCATCTGTATTGAATCTGCACCATCTATCTGATCGTATGGATGCAGTCCGCAGAACAAAAGCTTAAACAACACTACTGAACATGCAAAATTTTCATTCCTGTATGTTCTTAACTTCTTACCAAATTCAATATTATAAATTTCCGGTGCTGTAAAATCCGGAAATCCCGCAGGGCAGGGCAAATCGTTAATCTGACAGGAATCAATATCACACAGACTCACATTTCCCTGCTGATCTATGATTATGTTTCTTAATCTCAAATCTCCAACAATAATTCCAAACAGGTGCAAATACTGGATTTTTTTAAGTACTTCTATGATAACCCATAATACATTTTCTCTTGTCCAATATGGAAACTCTTTTAATACATCCTCATCACTTGAAAAGATAGCAGACAATGGTTTGCCTTTAATCTTTTTCATTATATATCCAACAGGTTCACCCTTTTCTGAATAAATCAGTTTTTCCGGCCAGCTGACACCATTAAAATCAACCTTCTTGGTTTCCATGATCATCAGTTTTTTGAGACGAAGTTTATTTAACTGTCCCTTATGATATATCTTAACCACGTAGTCGGTTCCGTCACCGATGCCTTCTTTTTGGCAGTCATATACTGTACCTTCTCCACCTGCACCTATCGTTGAAGTAAGATGATATCTTTCTCCGTCTCTTGTTTTAACATAGTCGCCTGTAGTCGGGATATATGAATTCTTAAAAAAACCATCTCCGATAACACTTTTGTCTATTCTGTTAAATGATTCTGTCCATATTGCATCTTTATCAGTGCAAACAATCAGTTCACCCGATGCATTAAGCACGATAGCCTTGGCCATCAGATTCTGCTCATAATCACAAACGTTTTCCGCAAACTCCGAATATTTGTAATAAACAAAACAAACTCTTGGATTTTTATGCAGTTTTTCAATGAGATCGCCAGGTCTTGTCTGATTAGAGAAGTATTTAAGAAGATTACTTCCCTTCAATGTTTCAAGCGTTGAAACCACATAATTTGCAATTCTTTTCTGTTCTTCATTTCGACACTGAATAATAACATCATAGTTTTCATAAAAATCTCTGGTAACTGCAACACTTTTTCGATGGTTTACCCAAAAGTTTACCAGTTCATCAAAAACATCTGTTGAATTCAAATTAGCTATGGTTGAAAAGTCAATAACAAAAAGGTCTATGTCATTGAGCAACTCAAAATTGTCTGCATTATTTGACATGATATCAAACCCATTCCTTAAAAATAGTCTATTTATATTATACGCGTTTAGGGCATTCTTTCAATAAAAAAACCATAAAATCTTACCATTATGCAAGCGTCTGCCAGTCATCAAACCACATTAGTATGCCAAAGCATATGCCTTGCTGGCCACTCGCTAATACAATGATTTCAATCTTCCATTCTGAAGTTCCATTTCTATCCCATGAATCATCATAACTGCTTCTGAATCATGGCTTGTGACAACAAGTATTCTGTTTGCTTTATATCGTTCAATCAAACTTACCAGTTCTCTTTTATTTTCATAATCAAGTCCAGTGAATGGTTCGTCCATAAGTATCAGTCCCGCTCCGTTAAAAACAGCTCTTAATACCGCTATTCTTCTCTTCATTCCACCGCTGTATTCACTTACAGGTTTTGATAGATCTTTCTGAGAAATAAGCCGTTTCAATTCATCTTCAGCTACATCAGGTTTCACGGTATCATTTCCGAGCAGTATGTTTGTTATTCCATCATAGTTCTCGAGCAGACAGTCCTCCTGAAAAACCATTGCAGCACCGCAATTGCTACGTTTTTGAAATTCATTCAGCAAAGTTGTTTTTCCGACACCGGATTCTCCCCTAAGCACATATGTTTTTCCGGGTTCGAAACAGCAGCTGATGTTATCAAGAATTATATGTTCATCATATTTCACACTTATATTTTCAAAACACAGACCTGCACTGTTTCCTTCTCCGCTTCTACTCCTTTTATGATTTCTTACTTTAGGCTTTATATTAAACATAAAATTCAAAAGTATAATGCATATTTTTTCAAAAATGAAACTCAGCAGAATAACCATAAGTGTCCATGCAAATAGCGAATCTGTTTCCAGATAAATCTTGGAATTGTATATCTGGGTTCCTATTGCAAATTGTGGCAATCCTATAACCTCTGCTGCAACTCCCGCTTTCCATGCCATTCCGCCTGTGGTCTTCACTGAACTGATAATAAACGGTTTCAGACTTTCTCTGTATATAAATACAAAAGTCTCCCATCCTGAAAAACAAAATGTATGCGACATTTTTAGAAGTTTTTCATCTGCGCTCCTAAGTCCTGCATCTGTATTTATAAATATAGTGGGAAATGCTATCAGAAAGCTGATATAAAATGCCAGATAACCCGAGCCTGCCCAGATGAGCAGCAATACAACAAAAGAAGCCACCGGAATGGCTTTAATTACATTCACAAGTGGCATAAATACATCTCGAAAAACAGAATATTTGAACGCAAGAAACCCAAACAATCCTCCTAAGATAAAGGCTGCTATGAAACCAAGACCTATCCTGAAAAAAGAATTCAGAACAGTTAATACAAAAATGCTGTCAGTCATGTTGCTCCAAATTGCCCTGACAGTCTCTATCGGACCTGCCATCAGTATGGAATTGTCAACAAAAAGGCTGACCACTTCCCATACAACCAGCCAAAAGAAAATAATCAGTATTTTTTTTGTTATCTTATTATTCATAATAGAAATCTTCATCCGGAATTTTGCCTCCGACAGACTTTATGTCCTTTTGGGCCAGTGCTTCAATATATCCCTGCAAAGCCGATTTCATATCATTCTTATCAATGTATACAATATTGCAGGCAGGCAAAGCCTTCTTGGCAATCTCCGGTTTTTCGATAATTCCTTTTTCTGCAATAAGTTCGGCTGTTGTATCCAGATCAGTAACCGCTAAGTTAACAGACTCTTTCTGTCTTTCCATGAACAGTTCAACTGCTTCTTTGTTTTCAAGCAAAAAATCCTTTCTTACAACCGTTACCCCTGTAACCAGACGGCTTGAGCCTTCCGCAGCCTTATCCCAGGCATCTGACAGATTGATTACACTTTTAAGTTTTTCTGACTTTGCAGTTGCAACAGTTACAAACGGCTGTGGCAGAATTCCGACAGCATCGTCATTTTCTGCCAGAAGAGCAGCAACCTCCGCTGCTTCAGATTTGTATTCTATGTTTACCTCATCCAAACCTATCCCGTTTGCTTCAAGAAGAAACTGCAGACAGTAATCAGGCGTAGTTCCTTTATTTGTGACAAATATATCTTTTCCTCTCAAATCCGAGATATCTTTAATATTTGTATCTGCAGACACAGCATACAATACTCCAAGAGTATTGATATCAAGCACTACAATTCCACCATTTGTCTTATTATATAGAATCGAAGCTACATTTGCAGGAATCAGAGCAATGTCCAGTTCTTTGGAAATCATCTTTGGCAGTAATTCATCTGCAGTAGTTGCCATAGTGAATGTATATTGACTGTTTTCTCCATCTTTTTCGCACTGTTCCATAAGATTAAGAATGCCAATTGTTGTCGGCCCCTTTAAAGAGCCTATATTTATCTTAACCTCCGAGGTCTTGGCAGCACTCTCACTGCATCCTGTAAGTGTCAGAAAAACACTCACAACAATAATACATACTTTGATTTTGGTAATAAAACTTTTCATTGTTCCAAACTTCCATTCTGATTAAGCATTTTCAGGCTGATTAATAATTAACTAAAATGACCTTATCTTTGCTTCTTCGCCAAGATTATCCTTCGAAATCTTAACAACTTTAACATAATAGCTGTATTCTTTGTTTACTTCAATATTCACACGGTCACCGACCTTTTTTCCTATCAGTGCTTTCCCCATAGGTGATTCAAAAGAAATAAGTCCCTTAAGTGAGTCACCGCGCATTGTTGATACTATTGTGAAATCATCCTCAGTATTATCTTCTTCAAAAAGGACCTTAACAGTATCATTAATACCAACCTCATCATCAGCCGATGAATCATCAATTACTTCGGCTGTTTTTATCATTCTCTCAAGAAATCTGATTCTGGATTCATTGGCATTCTTTTCTTTTTTTGCAGCATAATATTCGAAGTTTTCAGAAAGGTCGCCATGTGCTCTGGCTTCTTTAACAGCTTCCAGAAGTTTAGGTCTTATAACCACTTTCCTGTTTTCAATTTCTGCCTGCATATCTTCTATATCTTTTTTAGTAAGCTGATTAAACATATTACGCCTCAAATACTATTGCTTTTGAAAGTTCCTTTGCTACATTTTCATCCCTGAAATATTCTACGAGAGCAAGTCCAAAATCCACTGCAGTTCCCATTCCTCTGCTTGTGATAAGATTTCCGTCTTTTACCACCTTACTCTTTGAAACAGCAGCCCCTTCAAGCATATCCTCCATACCGGGATATACTGTTGCTTTCTTTCCTTTCAGCATTCCTCTTTTTCCAAGAACTGAAGGTGCTCCACAAATTGCTGCAACCAGTTTTCCTGTATTCAGAAATTCTGAAACCCTCTGCATAAGTTTTTCTGACTTATCAAGATTCTTAAATCCCGGAGCGCCACCCGGAAGTACAATGCCTTCAAGACTTTCAAAATCTGTATTTGAGATACATTCATCAGCTACAAGCTTCACTCCTCTTGCACCCGTCACCTCCGTAGTTTCATTTATTGATATCAGTTTAACTTCAATCCCTGCTCTTCTCATTAAATCTACCGGTGCAAGTGCTTCAACTTCTTCAAAACCTGTGGCAAAAAAAACTCCTACCATTTCAATTCCTCCTTAATAATAGAACAATTGGGAGCGAAAACCGCTCCCAAATCATTAGTACTGACTGTTTATTCGCGCAAGTTCGGTCTCAGCTTTCTGAGCCCTCTCAGTATCGGGTGAAGAATTAATCACCTCAACATATGCTTCCTTTGCTTTGTCAATCTGATCTGTCTTCTCATAAGACTTGGCAAGATAGAACAATGCCTCGCCATCACTTCTGTTATATTTGTATGCTCTTTGAAGATTAGGTATTGCTCCTTCAAAATCATCATTTTTATAACTGTCATAACCAAGCTTATGATAATACTCTGATAATCGTTCTGAAGTAAGCTCCATCAGCTTATTATATAAAGCACGATATGATTCTGACTTATCAGTATCATCCATACTGTCTGCCAGTTCAATTCCTTCAAGACATCTTGCTATTTCCGAAATACTATCCGGATTCTCAATATATGTCTTTGCTGCAAGCATTAATGAATCTGTAGCGCCTACGTTTCCTTCTGAGCCTGTATATGCCTTAAGCTTCTCATTCAGTTCTTCGTTATCAACAAGTATCTTATTGTAATTATGTTGAAGTGAATCATAATCGGCTGTTATCTTATCCTTTTCCTCTGACACTGCCGCTATCGTCCTGCTGGAATTTTCTTCAACAGAAACTATCTTTGCCGGCAAAATCAAAAAGTAAGCTACAGCAAGTCCAACAACAGCTCCTATACCAATCGACAATAAAACCGTAAGTGCACGAGGCTGTCTTTTATGAACAGGCTGTATAATAGTATCATTTCCGCTCTTGTATGTATAAGTCCCACGCTTTTGCTCTTCCGTCTTGGTCTTTTTAGAACGAACATGTCCATCATCAACCGGAGTAAGAACTGCCTCAACCTCCGCCATATATCTCATGGTAATAATATTCTTTGAATCTATCGCCATACATTTTTCAAGTTCGTGACGGGCTTTCTCCCAGTCCTCAAGTCTGATACATATCAGGGCAAGCAACTGATGCGCCTTAAGATAATTAGGAGCGGCACTTAAAACCTTTTTCAAATGAATAATCGCATAATCAAGTGAATCGCGATAACACTGCTCAAGAGCCTGATTGAACTTCTTAAGATTCTGGTTCATAGCGTCAAACTGTGTTTGATTCTCGCTGATGAGCCTAATATAATCGGTCGCTATATTCTTTTCAGATCTGATGCTGTTACTGATAACCCACTCACCGAGAGCTTCCATTACTTCGCCTATTTCAAAGTAAACCAGTCCCAGCAGGTTATGCGCATCAACATTATTTCTATTCAATTTAATACTTTGTTTGAGAGATACTATTGCGCCTGACAAATCACGCACCTGGCACATTTCAAGAGCGTCATTATAGTAACGATTTGACAGGAATAATATTTTCTTATACATCCCTACATCAGCGCCACATCCGGTACAATAGTCCTTCTCTGACAAAGTACATCCACATTTATAACAAATCATGTACTATTCTCCTGATTCCTTTGCCTTATCCAATATCTTTATCAAAGCATCAGCAATATCTGTAAAATCCTGTGAAAAAATTGTTTCCTGAGCATCTTCTACTTCAATGCTAGGATGAAATTTTCTTAATTCTTCTTCAAAATCCAGCATGTTATTCTCCTAAATAAACAAGGACTTAATCTGCCCTACCAAATACAGGGAGCCAACCACATAAACATAGTCATCTTCCTTCTGCTCCCCAATCACTGTATTAAACGCATCTTCAACACTTTCAAAGTAATGAATTTTGATTCCTTCATAACCATCAAACAATCTGCGTAATTCTGCAGCTGAAAGTGTTCTGCTCGAGGCAATAGGTGCAATATAAAAATCATCAAATAGTTTTGAAGACACAATTTTATTTATCATTGTATCATACTGCTTATCTGAAACCACACTGAAAAGCAGGTGCCGCTTTCCTTTACATTCCATTTTCGAAACTGAAGCAAGAAAGGCATCGATACCATTTTCATTATGAGCTCCATCCAGATAAATTCCCGCCTGAATTTCTTCCATTCTTCCGGGCCAAAATGTATCAGAAAGTCCATCTCTTATCGCATTCTCAGTTATTCTTTCATCCCTAAGAACAGTACATGCAAGAATGGCAAGTGCTGCATTCTTTACCTGATAAAGGGCACAAGTATGCAATTTCAGTCCATCATAATTATAATAATCACAACCAATTGAAAAATCAATGCTTTCTTTAGTGACCTCATTGATTGAAATCGAATTTTCACCAATTGAATAACAGTCGGTATGTTTTGTCTTTGATACCTCTTCAAAGACTTCAGCAGCCTCTCTTTTACCATTCCAATAGCAGACCGGAGTTTGCTCTCTGATAATACCTGCTTTTTCACCCGAAATATCCCTTATCGTATTTCCGAGATATTCCATATGATCAAAGCCTATTTCTGTTATCACTGAAAGTCGTTTTTTGCTCACAGCATTGGTCGCATCCAGTCTGCCTCCAAGGCCGGTCTCCAGAATAATGTAATCAACACCTTTACGTTTATAAAAATCCATAGCCATTAAAAAGATAAACGCAAAAAAAGAAGGGTGATGTTCCCCTCCTTCTTCAATCACTTTGGCATAAACATTTTCAAAGCTTTCAAGGAACTCCTCATCAGTAATATTTCTTCCGTCAATACTGATTCTTTCATTAATCGAGACAAGATGCGGTGATGAAAAGAATCCTACTGACAATCCTGCCTTTCTCAAAATCGAATACATATAAGCACAGGTTGAACCTTTGCCGTTCGTTCCGGCAACATGTATTATTTCGGCCGGAGAATCTGTATTCATCTTCTTCAAATACCTTACCGTGTCCTCACAGACATATTCTCGCGAAAACTTTGGAATATTTAATATATATTCAACACATTCCTCATAAGTCATAGTATCAGATTCCTAAAACAGCTGTTGATATCGCAAAATAAACAAGCAAAGAAATGACGTCAACAATAGTAGTGATAAATGGGGATGCCATTACTGCCGGGTCAAATCCAAGTCTTTTTGCAAGAATAGGCAGTGTACAACCTATAAATTTTGCAAAAACAACCGCACATACAAGTGTTACACACACTACCAGCGCTACAAGTACCGGTATTTTATCCAGCAAAAGCAGTTTTGCAAAATTTGCACATGCGAGTGTTATTCCGCAAAACAATGCTACCCTGAATTCTTTCCATATAACCTTAATAACATCCTTATATTCGATTTCGTTAAGTGAAAGACCACGGATAATTGTAACTGATGCCTGTCCTCCGGCATTTCCGCCCGTATCCATAAGCATCGGAATATATGCTACAAGAAGTGCCATTTTGGCCAGTGAATCCTCAAACTTCGTAATAATACTTCCTGTAAGTGTTGCCGAAACCATCAAAAGTAAAAGCCATGGCATACGCTGCTTCCAGGTATCAAATACAGTTGTTTTAAGATATGGTTTATCCGAAGGAATAATAGCAGCCATTTTTTCCATATCCTCGGTTGCCTCTTCTTCCATGATATCCACAACGTCATCGACGGTAATGATTCCAACCAGTCTTTCCTCATTGTCTACTACCGGCATCGCTGTAAAGTCGTATTTCTTAAACTGCCTTGCAACCTCTTCCTGGTCCATAAGAGTATTAATATAGATAACATTCTCATGCATTATTTCGCCAATGATGGCATCTGTCGGCGAAATAAGCAGATATCTCAGTGCAACGGTTCCAAGAAGTTTTCTGTTAGCATCTGTAACATAGCATATATTTATAGTTTCAGAGTCAACACCCTGCGTACGTATTCTCGTAATGGCATCTTCTACAGTCATTGATTCCTTCAGGTCTATATATTCGACCGTCATTATCGATCCTGCGGAATCTTCAGGATATCTTAAAAGATGATTAATATCTCGTCTTGTTTCTGCTGATGCCTTGGACAGTATTCTTTTAACTATGCTGGCAGGCATTTCTTCAAGAAGGTCAGTCGCATCATCGGCCATCAGATTATCAATAATTGAAGCAGCATCCTTTTCAGAAAGTCTTGAGATAATATATTGCTGTGAATCCACTTCCAAATATGAAAAAACATCAGCTGCCATATCTTTGGGCATAATTCTGAATATTTTTAACATATCTTCATCTTCAAGCTTATCCATACAGTAAGCTATATCTGCTTCATTCATTTCAGCCATAGTCTGTCGAAGACTGGTATACTGCTTTGTTTCCAGTAAAGAAGCTACAGTTTCAAGTTCTTTATTCTCATCCATCACAGTTCTCCCTTCTGACCTTTATCGTTTTAAGATGTACAAAAATATACTCTATTGTTTAGGCAAATTTGCACATATCCTTTTTAATTAAACGGCATACTCTCATAATTTGTCAATGTTAATTTCCTATGATAGAATCAATTTTATGAGTACAAACAATAAATCAGAATACAATGTAATAGACGCTGAAGCAATTGGTGAATATGAGGAGAAAAAATCCAAATTCATCGCTCACCTGATGCCTGTTAATTCCGAATCGGAAGCAGTCGAATATATAAATCAGATTAAGAAAAAGTATTACGACGCAAGGCATAATTGTACCGCCATGATTATCGGTGAGAACAACGAACTTATACGTTCATCCGATGACGGAGAGCCTCAGGGCACAGCCGGCAAGCCAATGCTTGAGGTATTGAGCGGTGCCGGATTAACCAATGTTGTTGCAGTTGTAACCAGATATTTTGGTGGCGTTTTGCTTGGAACCGGTGGACTTGTCCGAGCTTATCAGGCCGCTGTAAAAGATGCTTTAAACAATACCAGAATACTTACAATGAGTCCCTGCGTAAATCTTGCTGTTAACATTCCCTATTCTGATGTGAACTCTGTGCAGTATTACTTCGGCACAGAAAATATAATGATTACATCTTCAACCTATCTTGCAGATGTAACCTTCGAAATAAGAATACTTGAAAGTAGCGAGCAACAGGTTCTGACATCATTAAGTGAACTGACAAAAGCCCGTGCTAAATGCACTAGGATTTCAGCAGGTTTTTACCCCATCTAGTACAACACCATGCAAATAACTACATCAAATGACTAGTCTGGATTTCCACCCGCTTCATCTGAAATAACTTGACGTAGGCTGAATCCTCCTATAATGCTTCCTGCTTTACTTCATAATGAAAAGGGTTATAAATATTAAAAAATATGAAAAATTTTCTTTTCTCTTTGAAAAAAGAATATATAAAAGTTAACGATACGTCCTTCGGTGGATCTCAGCTATACTATGCAAACGAAACCAGCAAACGCGAGATCAAAAAGAAGCTTGGCGGATGCGGTATTGTAGCAATAACCGATACCCTGTCATATTTACAATCCGAAACTGCTTATAAATCTGTCAATGACTACAAAAAAGCCTTTGATTACACCGTTAAAAAAAGCAAATGGATTCCTACGAAAATGGGAATGAATTATCTGCACCTTACTCTTTCCATGTTTTTCAGGCTCAAAAAACTTCCCGAAAAACATAGATGCTACTGGTGCTTCAGTCGAAAAAAAATGCTTGGCAGAATAAAGAAGATGTTATCAAAGGACATACCTGTCATCATCAGTGTTCCCCGTACCTTTAAGCATAAAGGTAAAATTGACAAATTAAACTTATATAATAATGATTTTAAGGTCCAAACCACAACCTGTGGTCACTTCGTAGTAATAACCGGTCTTCTTTCATTTAATAACTCCGTATATTATGAAGTATCCTCTTGGGGAAGAAAATATTATGTTAACCACGATGAATTTATTTCTTTTCAAAAGAAACATATCATTGGTTTATTAGGTAACATGCTTTATATCAATAAAAAAGAGTAGGAATAACCTTCCTACTCTTTTAGTATTTTCAAACTTAAGGTCTTAACCGTCTCCGGTGTCTCCACCCTGATTCATCTTGGCAAGAGCCTCTTCATACTGTCTTAACAGGTCCGCATTTTCCTGCGCTGCCTGCTGTGCATTTATCTGTGCCTGAATTCTCTCATTTTCGATAATCATTTCAATTCCGGGCTGACTCATAAATTCCCAGTCATGATGGCATCTGGTAGTTAAATCCACAACCTCACCATCGTCAGGAGTTACGTTATTAACAAGATTGCCTGCATTGGCATCACCTGACATCAGTATATTGTTTGGCAATACCACAACTGAGCCCTCAATCTTAAATGGACACATATCCGTTGCCGGTAATCCATCCAATGAACAAACCATTCCGGAATAATGAACATCACATGTTTCGGTTGGAACTGTTCCTTCGGCAAATATTTCTGATTTTATATGTGCATCACATAATCCCGGGATTGGAAGTTTTCCGGAAATACCACAAACCGTTGCAGATACAATTCCGGCCGGTCTTTCAAACTGCCTTGGTTCAAGATTTGCGTGAACTCTTGACATTACAGCTTTCCACAGTTTCTTTGCCAGATTCTTTTCATCATTACTGCTAAGTTTCGTATTGTTATCATATCCCGTCCAGCAGGATGCAGTATAATATGGTGTATATCCCGCAAACCAGACATCATTATAATCTGATGTAGTTCCGGTCTTACCTGCAATGGCCATTCCACCACCGAAGTTAACCGCACCACCGGTACCGCTTGTAACAACCGTCTGCATTGCAGAAGTCAAAAGATAAGCCGTAGTTTCTTTAACAACCTGTCTTGTCTGAGGTAATGTGTTATCAAGTACAACATTTCCATCATGGTCCACAACCTTTGTATAAAGCTTTGGCTTAATATACTCTCCATGGTTGGCAATAGCCGCATATGCAGCATTTAACTCTTCATTGGTAACACCATATGTAAGTCCTCCAAGAACAAGCGACTGCTGTATATCCGAGTAGATTACTGTTTCTCCGTTCCAGGTTCTTTCTTCTCTGTCTACGACTGTGGTGAAACCAAAGTTTTTAACATAATCAAAGCATACCTGCGCCGAAACATAAGTAAGTGTCTTAACTGCAAGAATATTCATTGAATCAATAATACCCTGTCTTGCGTTACTTAATCCTCTGTATCCTGAATACCAGTTAGATACCGGACGACCATTGGAATAGTTAAACGGAGCATCATTAATTCCTGTAGCAAGTGTCATCATTCCTGTATCAAAAGCAGGCGCATATCCTGCAACAATCTTAAATGTAGATCCCGGCTGTCTTTTTGATGAAGTAGCTCTGTTAAGTGTTCGGCTTCCTTCCTTTACTCCACGTCCTCCAACCATGGCAACAATCTGGCCTGTGTACTGATCTTCAACAGTGATTGAAACCTGAGGCTGTGGCGTCAGTGTAACTTTTTCATCGAATACTTCATCTCCCGGTTCAAGAATTGCAAGCTTATACTCTTCGATAGCTGCATAAGCATCTTCCTGGGAAGAATAAATCATATCAAATGAACGTGAGACGTTTTCTCTGAAATATCTCCTGTACTTTTCGGAACTGTGATTTTCAAAATCTCCATTAGCCTTCTTAACAGTGAGTCTGTAATTCAGATACCATTTCACATTTGCAGGGTAATTTTCTTCATTAGAGAAAACCTCGTCACAAATAGCCTGAATCTCCGGATCCTGAGTAGAATAAATCTTCAGACCTCCACTATATAACAATGTAAATGCCTGATTTTCAGTCATTCCCTTGTCACGAAGATCGGCAAGTACGTCCTCTGTCAGGGCATCAACAAAATAAGAGTTAATTGAAGTCTCTTTATTATCCAGATCTGCTACCTGAATTCTCGAATATACATCATCAGCTATAGCCGCATCATATTCAGCCTGAGTAATATACTTCTGTTCCAGCATATTCTTCAAAACCTTTTGCCTACGCTGCTCATTTTCCTTAGGATGCGTAATAGGATTATATTTTGTAGGATTCTGAGTAATACCTGCAATAACAGCACACTCTGACAGTGTCAATGAGCTTACTGACTTATTAAAATATCTGAGTGATGCAGCCTGAACTCCGAGAGTATTCGATCCTAAGTTAATCGTGTTCATATAATTCAAAAGTACATCATCCTTCGACATACTCTTGCTGAGTTCTATCGCCAGATACTGCTCCTGAATTTTTCGTTTCATCCTTTCTACAAAACTGTTTTCTGATGTCCAGCTTGTAAATACATTATTTTTGAGCAGTTGCTGAGTGATAGTGGATGCACCTTCACTAAAATGGAATCCATTCGATATACCTACATAGGCAGCACGAATAATACCTTTGATATCAATTCCGTTATGTTCATAGAACCTTTCATCTTCTATTGCTACAAAAGCATGGGCCAAATTCTCCGGAATCATATCCATGGTAACAGGAATTCTGTTAGAATCCTGTGATATCAGCTTTGCTATCTGATTTCCTTCATTATCATATACGAAAGTACTGAAACCTGTTGGTGTAACATCTACATTTTCGATACTTGGTGAAGTATCAATAACACCCTTAAAGACACCAAAACCAAGACTCATACCAACCGCAACAAGTCCAATAAAGCCTACAAGTGCAAGATAAAGTATGAGCAGTAAAATTTTTCTTGTTATTTTAATTGAATACATATGAAGGGAACGCTGTTTCTTTCGGATTCCCCTCTTGGAATAATCGGATGACATTATCCTAATCCTTTCCTGCCATAGCAACGGCAGTTATGTACCTTTTGGCACATAGAAAAAATACAAAATCATCGGCAAACCACAATATATGCCACGTAATATACTATCGCAATCTATATCTTTTGTCAAAAATGCTTATCACAAATACATTGATATAATAATCTGCTACCGTTCTTCTCTGAAATAATTAAGTCCCAGGGACGCCGGCGGCTGATTCTCTCTCTTATTTCTCATACTTGTGATAATAAGAACTACAAGAGTAACTACATATGGAATCATTTTAACAATCTCATTCATTACCATTCCCATTGGGAAGTGGATATAAAGAATGTACAAGCCTCCGAAGAAGAAGGATGCGATAATTCCAACAGCGGGTCTCCAGATTGTAAAAATAACCAAAGCAATCGCAAGCCAGCCTCTGTCACCAAATCCATCGTTACTCCATACACCCTTAATATAATCCATTATGTAGTACAGACCGCCAAGACCAGCTATCATACAACCCAGTACTGTTGAAAAATATTTATATTTAGTAACATTTATTCCTGCAGCATCAGCTGTGGTAGGGCTCTCACCTACTGCTCTTATATGAAGACCAACACGACTTTTCTTTAATACAACAGCTACAACAATAGCCAGGATTATTCCAACATATGCAAGAAAGCCATATGAAAGGAATACATCACCAAACCATCCCAGTTTTCCTGAAAACGGTAATGTTTTAGTAAAAAATGAACTCGTTCTTGAAAGTGAGATAGAAGAAACCTGTGCATCAACAAGTTTAATCAGCGAACCTCCGAAGAAGTTACCAAAACCAACACCAAATGTTGTCATCGCAAGACCTGTAACATTCTGATTGGCTCTTAATGTTATTGTAAGGAAACCATATATAAGTCCCATAATCATTGAGCCTAACAAAGAACATAAAATCGGTATAGCAACTGCAAGAAACGGATTCAACTCTCCCGCAACTGAATTTTCATATACAAAAGAACCAATAACTCCGCTCATGGCGCCGACATACATAATACCGGGTATTCCAAGATTAAGATTTCCTGATTTTTCTGAAAGAATTTCACCCGTACATCCGTACAAAAGCGGAATTCCCTGTCCTATAGCCCCCTGAATAAAGGCAATTATTCCTACCATATTAATTCACCTCTTAGTATTTCTCATACTTATTTTTACTGACATCCGTTAGTCCTTTATTTTCGGACTTTTCACTATTATTTTTCTTCCTGTCCTTCTTAATTGCTATTTTATAATTTACAAAGAACTCACTTCCGATAATGAAAAACAAAATAATACCAAGTAATATTTCACCAAACGATTCATTAAGTCCAACGGCAGAAGCCATATTGTTGGCCCCCTTATTCATAAATACAATAAGGAGACTCGCCGGAATCATTATAAATGGATTAAATTTAGCCATCCACGAAACCATAATAGCCGTAAAACCAAGTCCTCTCGTTATTGTTGTGGTAATTGTATGATCTTTTGAACCTACAAGTAACAGACCTACAAGTCCACACAAAGCTCCGGAAATAATCATTGTTCTTACGATAACCCAGCCAACCTTAATACCTACATACTGGGCTGTCTTTTCACTTTCTCCTACTACTCGTAACTCATATCCCTGCTTACTGTTATTTACGTAAAAATATAAAGATATGGTTAAAATAACTGCAATAAGAATTGTAAGCATATACTTGGATCCAAAGAGCTCAGGCATCCATCCTGCTCGCGTCTTCTGATTGATAATACCAATAACCGCAGACCCGCTCGGAACCTTATATACTATAAAGAATGCCACCAGCTGAGTAGCTATATAGTTCAGCATCAGTGTCGATAATGTTTCATTTGTATTCCATTTTGCTTTACATATCGCCGGAATAAATCCCCATAGAGCTCCAAGAAATATACTTGAAACAATCATAAGCAGCATAACCACTCCGGAAGGAAGCGACTCACCAAAATTCATCATTACGAAAGCTGCGCCAAGTCCCCCCATCAGTATCTGTCCTTCACCACCTATGTTCCAGAATCTCATTCTGAATGCCGGGGTCAATGCAATTGATATTAAAAGAAGTATTGCGGTATCCTGCATGGTTATCCATATTTTTCTGGAACTGCCAAAAGCCCCATCAATAAATGAAAAGAATACTTCTACGGGATTGTAACCTGTAGCAACAGTTGTAATGACAGCGCACAGAACAAGAGCTATCACTATCGCTCCTAATTTAATGGCAACACGCACAGATGTAGAAATATCATCACGTTTGACCATATGAAAAAGTTTTTCATGCTTTTTCTTTTTCATACTTTCCTCCTCATATCGCATATGCGAATAAATATAGTAATTTATGTGAAACCAAGCTTTGATAAACTATTTATCTGTTTCACTTATATTTTTTCATAAACCTGATCACTTTTTTGAAGACTGGTCATCATGAGTCCGACTGTATTTTTGTCAGTTGTCCTGCCGTCAACAATTCCACTCACTTCACCATCGCACAAAACAAGTATTCTGTCTGAAATCTGAAGCAGAACATCCAGATCCTCACCAACAAAGAGAACCGCAACACCTTCACGCTTCTGCTCATTAATCAAATCATAAATCAGATATGACGAATTAATATCAAGGCCTCTAACAGCATATGCCGTCATCAGCACTTTTGGAGCATTGGATATCTCACGTCCTACAAGAACCTTCTGAACATTACCACCGGATAATTTTCTTACCGGTGTCTCCAATCCGGGAGTTTTTACTTTCAGAGTATCGACAATATCCTTTGCCGTTTCTGCAGGTTTCCTTTTATCTGTAAAAAGTTTCTTTCCTTCTCTAAAGGTTCGAAGCATCATATTGTCGGTAATATCCATATTTCCGACAAGCCCCATACCAAGTCTGTCCTCTGGTACGAAACTCAATGCAACTCCCTTTTCCTGAATTTTACGAGGATCCATTCCGATTAATTCTGCTTCAGTTCCGTCATCCTCTATATATTTAACAGAACCCGATACAACAGGTTGCAGACCTGCAATTGCCTCAAGAAGTTCTTTCTGCCCGCAACCGGAAATACCTGCAACCCCAAGTATCTCTCCACTATTCATCGTGAAACTTACATCTTTAACTTTTGAAATGCCTTCTATGTCAACAATGTTCAGACCCTCTACTCTAATCCTCGGCTTTGGATTAACAGGTTCCTCTCTTTCTATGTTTAACACCACCTGACGTCCAACCATCATGTTAGTCATTTCCTGTGGGTTTGTTTTCGCAGTAATAAGTTCTCCGATATATTCACCGCTTCGTAATATAGCTACTCTGTCTGATATCTCCTGAACTTCATTTAACTTATGTGTGATAATAACTATTGATTTACCATCTGCCTTCATGTTTCGCATAACATGAAACAGTTTTTCGGTCTCCTGTGGGGTTAATACAGCTGTCGGTTCATCCAGAATCAGAATATCCACACCCCTGTATAATACTTTAACAATCTCTACAGTCTGCTTTTCAGACACACTCATGTTGTATATCTTTTTATCCGGGTCAACAACAAAACCATATCTGTTGCATATTTCGGCAATTTTTTCTTTGGCTGCCCGAAGGTCCAGTTTACCCTTCTGTCCAAGAATTATATTCTCCGCTGCAGTAAGAACATCAACAAGTTTAAAATGCTGATGAACCATTCCGATTCCCAAATCAAATGCATCCTTAGGAGATCCTATAGTAACCTCTCTGCCATTAACAAAAATTTCTCCCGAATCCGGAAAATATATGCCTGACAGCATATTCATAAGTGTAGTTTTTCCGGAACCATTTTCTCCAAGCAGTGACAATATCTCGCCTTTATAGACTGTAAGATTTACATCCTTATTGGCTACCACCTGACCAAAGTTTTTTGTTATTTTTTGCATTTTTACTGCTTCAATGCGCTTTTCCAATTTGGGCACCTCTCTGGTTTAAATAAAAATATTGGGCGACATACAAATATGCCGCCCGTTAATTATAACTTATTTATCTACTATTGAAAAGAAATAAACCTGTTAATTATTAGCCAAAGTTAACATCCAAGAGGTTAATTCCATCAATCTGGATATCAAAGTAAGGAGCAGAACGGAATCCGTCACCTGACTCATTGAAATATCCGTTAGTAATTACTTCGTGATCAGGAGTAAACTCTGCATCTGTATCAACATCTGCCATGTATGAAGTAAGTGTTTCTCCACCTACAGTAAATGTTGCTGTATCAAATACATGTAATGAGCCTGCCTGAAGCTTAGCTTTTGCATCATCAATAGCTTCCTTTGTTCCGTTAGCTACTGCTGAACCAAGATCTGTAAGAACAACAGAATCAGTAGCAATTGTACCTACATAATCAGTAGCAAATGCTTCCTTATTAGCTGTAGCCTTGATTGCATATTCAAAATATGGAGCCCAGTTAATTCTTGAAGATACAAGGAAAGTATTAGGACATGCAGCTGCTGTTGATCCGTTGTAAGAAACATCAGGAACACCTGCTGCTTCACAAGCTGTAGGAGCACCCATTGAATCTGCGTGCTGTGAAATCAATACACAACCGCCTGAGATAAGCTTGTTAGCGCTTTCTCTTTCAGCTGTTTCATCATACCAAGATCCTGTAAATGTTACATCCATTGTTACTGAAGGACAAACACTCTTTGCTCCAAGATAGAATGATGTATAACCTGAAACAACTTCTGCATATGTATATGCACCAACATAACCCATCTTAGCCTGGTCTGCTGTAATTGTTCCGTTTTCAATCATCTCATTAAGCTTCATTCCTGCAACGATACCTGCAAGGTAACGACCTTCATATATTGAAGCGAATGCATTGTGGAAGTTAGCAAGGTTTTCTGTATGAGCCTTGGTACCGGTTGCATGAGCAAACTGGATGTTAGGGAATTCCTTTGCTGCTTCAATCATGTAATCTTCATGACCGAATGAATCTGCAAAAATAAATTCACATCCCTGGTCAGCAAGTTCACATGCTGCATCGTAACATTCCTGTCCTTCAGGAATATTTGTCTTAATGATAGGTGTAATACCTAACTTTTCACATGCCTCTTTAGCTCCGTTGATGAAGTTAAGGTCATATGTTGAATTCTCATCGTGAAGGCAGATAAATCCAACCTTGATGTTGAGAGTTTCAGCAGCTCCTGTTGTTGCCTCTGCTGTTTCTGTTGATTCTACAGCTGCAGAATCAGAACAGGCACAAAGAGCAAAAACCATAACAGCTGCCATAAGTAATGCTGTTAACTTTTTCATTTTTTCTCCTCCTATATTATGTTAACCGACAGATTATCTGTCGAAAGTGGACCCTTCCACCACAAAAGACATATTAGTTTGGAATGACAATATATTCAAGGTAAATATTAACTAATTTTTTATTCTTTTATGGCACAAATATAAACATGCATAACAAAATGAAGATTTATATATACTGCTATATGATTCTTAAACCGAAAAACTTATATTATTGTGGTCTGAACGTAATTCCTCCGGTTGCCGCATCCATACCATCCACAATCGCAAGTGATTCAAGCTGATAACCCATATTTCTTATCATCCTGCCTCCGGGTTGAAATCCCTTCTCAATTGCAATTCCGATACCTTCAACAGTTGCACCTGCAGCATTTACAATCTGTATCAGACCCTGCAGTGCACATCCATTAGCAAGGAAATCATCTATTATAAGAACATGATCTTCCGGAGTCAGAAACTTTTTTGCAACAATTACATTATTTACATTCTTATGTGTAAATGATTCAACCTGAGCTGTGTACATTTCACCTTCAAGATTAATTGATTTTGATTTTTTCGCAAAAACAACAGGACAGTTAAAGTGTCGCGCCACTATAGCGGCAATTCCGATACCGGAAGCTTCTATCGTAAGAATTTTGTTGATATTTTTACCTGCAAATCTCTTCTTGTATTCAGCTCCCATCATATCCAGAAGATTTATATCCATCTGATGATTAAGAAAACTGTCCACCTTCAGAACATTTCCTTCCTTTACTACTCCGTCCTTTACTATTCTTTCCTCTAAAAAGTTCATATCAAAACTCCTTACATATTTATTTCATTTAATAACAATAAATATTCCGATTTACAGTTTGACCACATTTTTATCAATAATCGTTATTTTAAAGATTAATTTCTATCATGTACCTGTCAAACATATATGTTCCCGAATTATCGGGCGCATTGTTATCTTTATCCATCAGAATTGAATAACCTTCCTTTGTTCTGACTCTTCTGTTTTCGTAGATAAAATAGTTTCGGTCAGAATACTGCGTTCTATTATGATTAACATCCATATAAAGGAGTGTCTTATACTCTTCCGGATCAAGTGTGACTGTTTCATACTTACTTCCGTTATATCCTCCAAAAGTTATGGACTGAGAATTACTATACGGAAGAACTGACTGATAATAGCCGATTGCTACCGTGTTCTCCCAGTTCTGCAGCACACTGTCACATGGCTGACCATTGATTTCCGTAATCTGTTCTATTGGAATGTTTGGCATCTCAATTCCGTTATAATCATATTTTATTGCACGTACATAGTCATCATGACTGCCGGTTGAAAATTTGCATGGAAAAATCTCTGTGGTTCCGGTCACTTCGTACACCTGATAGGTCGGACAGTAAGAGTTTCCGGTAAATTCAATAATTGCATCTCCTCTTGAAAAATCAAGTTTTAAGCGATTACCATGATCATTATTTCCGACTATGATATAGTCCAACTGGTCAAAGCTGAATTTACCCAACGAATCCATATCCGAAGGAATATAATACATACCATCTATCTTAAACGCCATCACATATCCGCGTTTTTCTACTTCTTCCAATAATTCATCATAATCCAGGGGATCATAATCACCGGAAACTTCTTCCACAGATGTACTGCCTGAATTATATCCTGTACTGCTGCTTCCATACGCATTTCCGGTATATGTTCCGGATGATGAGTCATCATCACCTAAAACACAAATCAGAATAATTGAGGTGATTATTGCAACAAGCAGCACTGATGCACAAGCAATTATAACCGGCAGTTTACTCTTTGTCTGCGGCTGAGGTGTATATACCGGCATATTAGCATCATCTCTCAATGGTGGCATCGGCTGACCATATACATTGGGTGACATGTTATTGTCTGCAGCAAATCCTGCATTTTGGTAATCGTAATTCTGATTGTTTACTGCATCAAATCCGTTATTTCCATAATCATAATTCTGACCGTTTGCTGCATTATAGTCTGCATTTCCATAATCATAATTCTGACCGTTTGCATCATCGAATCCCGCATTTCCATAATTATAATTCTGGTTGCCTGCAGCATTAAATCCTGCATTTCCATAGTCGTAATTTTGACCGTTTACTGCATTATAGTCTACATTTCCATAATCATAATTCTGACCGTTTACCGCATTATAATCTGCATTATTATAATAGTTGGGATTATTTCCATAATTCTGCTGCGGTGCCATATTGTTGTTATAAACTAATGGTGCCCCACAGAAAGCACAGTTGCTGTTTCCATTCGTATTTTCATTTCCGCAATTTGAACAGAACATACTCTATTCCCCTTTTCGTAATCTCTTTAGCCTTAATACCACATCAGACAAACTTGCCTGTTTACTGCTACTATATTATATTTTGTTAACCTCTCAGTCAATAAGCATTTGGGAAGACTTGCACTTAATCCTTCAATGAATTATTGTATATGAATGTCAGGAAAAATATATACATTCGAATCGGTTACCAAGATGATATAACGGGAGATAAAAATTGAGTTCAGCTAATAATACAATTGTCACCCTGAAAAAGGGCGAAGGACGAACGATTAAAGCAGGTGGTGCATGGATTTTTGATAATGAAATTGACACCATCAGAGGTACTTTTAAAAACGGCGACATTGTCAGCATTGAAGATTTTGACGGCTATCCAATGGGGTCCGGATTTATTAATCAGAATTCCAAAATCAGAATTCGTATGCTGAGTCGCAAAAAAGATACAGTTATTAACAATGAATTTTTAAGAGAACGCGTACGTAGTGCCTGGAATTACAGAAAGGCTACCATGTCGGAAGCAGACCTTAATGCCTGTCGAATCATTTTTGGTGAAGCAGATTTTCTGCCCGGTCTTGTAATTGATAAATATAATGATGTTCTTGTTGTAGAATCACTTGCGCTCGGAATAGACAAACTAAAGAATACTATTGTTGACATCCTGGTGGAACTGCTAAATGAGGATGGATATATTATCCGTGGCGTATATGAAAGATCTGACGCGCCTGTCAGAAAAAAAGAAGGCTTAATGCCCTACAAAGGATATTTTGAAAAATATGCAGATTTCGATACCAATGTTGATATAGTTGAAAATGGTGTGAAATATGTTGTCGACGTTGTAAATGGTCAAAAGACAGGCTTCTTTCTTGATCAAAAATACAATCGACTGGCTATGCAGAAATTATGTAAGCAACTAAAAGAATCCGTTGTAAGACACGAAAATACTGTTTTAGCTGGCAAAGATAATTCCAATAACTCTGTGATTTCAAAAATAAAAGTTCTCGACTGCTTTACTCACATGGGTACGTTCGCCTTAAACTGTGGACTTGCTCTCGGTGAATATGGTGAGGTTACCGGACTTGATATTTCAGAATATGCAGTTTCTCAGGCAACCGAAAATGCCCGTCGAAATAATTTGCAGGATACTGTTCATTTCAGATGTGCCAATGTTCTTGATGAACTTCCAAAACTAAATGATGCCGGTGAAAAGTATGACGTCCTGATTTTAGACCCTCCTGCTTTTACGAAATCAAAAGAAGCAACAAAAAATGCCATTAAGGGTTATCGCGAAATAAATATGAAAGGCATAAGACTTGTTAAGGATGGCGGATATTTTGCAACATGTTCCTGCTCACATTTTATGACACAGGAGCTTTTCACGAGGACTATCGGTGAAGCGGCAAAAGCAGTTCACAGACGATTAAGACAGATTGAATTCAGAACCCAGGCCTCAGACCACCCTATTCTTTGGGCCGCTGATGAAAGTTATTATCTGAAATTCTATATTTTCCAGGTTACAGATGAAAAATAAACTTTATGACCGGATAAATAAAAAGGCTCTGAGAGGTACCCGCCTCCCAGAGCCTTACTTTTATTTATTTAATGAATTAAGTTTATCTACCAGTTCTTCCAGATCTTTCAGTGATATCTTTCCGTTGCTGAAGCTTATCATTCCTCTTATAGGCAGGAAGTTAATCATAGCTGCCAGCATCTGCGGTGAAATTGCTTCTGAAGCTGCATCACCTTCTTCGCTATCACCCATAATTTCATCCACCTGAATGTATGGTTTAGCAATTTCATAAGCCATCGGATCGTCCTTAATATCACATACCGGAGTATCAAGAGTATACACAACCGGAACTCTTACGGTTGATTCGATATATACACCCGCTTCACACTCAATGCTTCTTGAGGATTTACCGATTCTGATTATGTACTCACCACTTTCAACATGCCAGTCATCCAATGTCGTATTGAAATATGCAAATGCTCTTTTATCCAATGTGAATGAGACTGTTTTTGTTTCTCCAGGCTGCAGTTCTATCTTTGCAAAATCTCTAAGTTCATTAATCGGTCGAATTACAGTACCGGTTGGAGCAGATACATAAAGCTGAACAACTTCTTTTCCGGCGACTTTTCCTGTATTCTTAATATCAACACAAACTTTGATAGTATCAGTATCTTTCATGGCTGTTTTGTCCAGTTTTAAGTTACTGTACTCAAATTCCGTATAAGACAGTCCATGTCCAAATGGGAACAGCACGTCCATCTTCTTTTTGTCATAATATCTGTATCCGACAAACACGCCCTCGGTATACTCTACCTCATTCTTTTCTCCAAGGTATGAAAGATATGAAGAGTTATCCTCAAGCTTAATTGGAAATGATTCCGGAAGCTTTGCACTTGGATTTACTGCTCCAAAAAGAATATCTGTAACTGCTGCTCCACAGGCTTCTCCAGATAAGTAAGCTTCTATAATACCGCTAACCTTATTTACCCAGGGCATTTCTACAGGTGATCCGTTATGAAGTACTACTATCACGTTCTTTTGCACTTCACATACCTTATCAATAAGTTCATTCTGACAATTTGGAATTCTCATATGTTCTCTGTCAAATCCCTCTGATTCAAAACTGTCAGGAAGACCGGCAAATATGACAGCTACATCAGCCTGTTTTGCCACAGCCACAGCTTCAGCAAGAAGTTTTTCGTCTGTTACGTCTTCTTTGTCATCAAATCCTTGTGCATAAGTAACCTTTGTATATTTTTCAACAGAATCAAGTGCACTTGTCACCTTCTTGCTGTTAATATGTGAGCTTCCACCACCCTGATATCTTGGCTTTAACGCATATTTTCCTATAAATGCTACATTTGCATCCGTCTTCAAAGGAAGAATATTATTATCATTCTTCAATAATACTATTGTTTCTTCCGCGATCTTTTTAGCAATTTCATGATCCTTTTCCAAATCCCATACAGCATTTTCATTCTTATTGTCTTCAAACCTGTATATGATTGTCAGTAATCTCTCAACAGCTCTGTCAAGAATTACCTCATCGAGTTTTCCTTCCCTAACAGCTGCAACTATCTTTCTATCATTTTCACCATTGCTTGACGGCATCTCAAGTTCAAGTCCTGCCTTAAGTTCTTCCACTCGATTAAATACTGCACCCCAGTCACTTACAACATAACCGTCAAATCCCCATTCATCTCTCAGAATATCTGTAAGATGCTTTTTGCTTTCTGTTGCATGTATTCCGTTTATACGATTGTATGAACTCATTATCGTCCAAGGCTTAGACTTTTTAACTGCGCCCTCAAAAGCAGCAAGATAAATCTCTCTTAGTGTTCTTTCATCAACATTTGATGAAACTGTCATTCTCCTTGTCTCCTGATTATTGGCAAGGAAATGCTTCGGGCTCGTTCCTACATTCTTACTCTGAACACCTGCTATTAGTGCTCCCGCCATTTCGCTTGCTACAAGAGGATCCTCTGAATAATATTCAAAGTTTCGTCCACAAAGCGGCGATCTCTTTATATTCATTGCTGGGCCAAGAATAACACTAACACCTTCTGCCTGACATTCATTTCCAAGAGTCTCACCCATCAAATAAATCAAATCCCTGTTAAATGAGGCTGCAGTCGCACATCCTGCAGGGAAACAGACTGCCTTAATACTTTCATTTACTCCAAGATGGTCTGCCTTTTCATCCTGCTTACGAAGTCCATGCGGTCCATCCGAAACCATTGATGCAGGGATGCCCAGTCTCTCTATCGCCTTTGTGTGCCAAAAATCGGCACCTGAGCACATGGACGCCTTTTCTTCCAAAGTCATCTGTGATATAAGTTCTTTTATTTTTTCAGCTGTCATACTATACCCCCATTACTCTTTATATAGTTTTTATACAACTTCATTATAAAAATATTCTCTGTTTTCATCATATCAAAAGCATGTCAAAACAACAAATGCGCAATTGGTACAACTACAAGAATACTGATAATTGTTCGTTCTAAGAATATAACGAAAAGTTCAAATATATTGATTGGAATCTTTGAGCTGAGTATCAGGCCACCCACTTCATCCAAAAACAAAACCTGCGTAATAGATATAACTGCAACGATGAATCGCGTCATGGCATCCGCACATCCTGAAATAAGTATTGACGGAGTAAACATATCCGTAAATCCGACAACCATGGTTCCTGATGCTGCATATGCATCCGGGACACCCAGTAAATTCAGTAATGGATAGAATGGTAAACCAAGCCATTCAAATATCGGTGTGTAATTTGCAAGAATTAATGCAAGGGTTCCGATTGCCATTACTGTCGGAAGTATACTAAACCACATCGTAACGCAATTTTTAGTTCCCGAAAGAAAAAATTCACTTACACTTCCTGATGATTCAACTCGTTTAACCGCCAAATCCATTCCATACTGATGCGAACTTTTATATCCCTCCGGCAAACTATCCGGCATTCTGTGACCTTCCACAAGGTAACTGTTTTTCTTTTTACGCAAAGGATATATTCTTGGACAGATTACGGCACAAACAATTCCTACCAGACATACTATAAGGTAAAATACCCCAAACATATGCGTAAGACCGACCTGCGACAGTACCACCAGCGAAAAAGTAATTGATACCGCTGAAAAAAGAGTCGCTATTATGGCAGCTTCTCTTGCGCTGTAAAATCCGTTAAGATACTGGGTATTGGTTAACATAACTCCAAGTGTTCCATCACCAATCCATGAAGTTATGCAGTCAACTGCCGCACGTCCCGGAACTCCAAAAAGTGGTCTCATATACTTGGTGAGTCTGGCTCCTACATATTCAAGTAATCCAAAATCTGTTAACAGCGGTAACAGATAGCTTGCAATAAAAAAAACGAATACAAGACCTATAATAAGATCAAGAGCTATACCTCCCTGATCTGCACCTGCAACAACTTCAACGAATTTTGACTGATTCTCCATTCCGCCAAAACCCTCACCGAAAAGGAAGGTAAGCCATACGCTTCCTGCCCCCACCATCCTGATAATTACCCATACCGGTGCGCAGACAAAACACTCTTTTAGCATACTGCTCTTCATCATAAATTTAGGCTTAAACAATCCCAATAAGCTCATAATTGCGGATATAGTCAGAACAATTGCGCAAAGCATTGCAACATTCTGATATCCTACAATGGTTTTAAGATTATCAGCTATTATCTTAACAATAATAGTCATGTCACCTTCAGGATCAAACAAGCCGTTAGCGCCATAACGAATCGGAATCATAAATAAAAAAATTCCCATTAACGATGGCACCAGAAACATCGCCACTGATTTTTTCTTTTCTTTCATCTGCATCCTTTCCGTACACCGGTTAATAATGAAAAATTATTATATTTATTATAATCAAATTTCTGATTCTAACAAACTTAATTATTATGCAAATGGATTAGCAGTCAATAATTGCCCTGGGATTTTTATCTAAAACAGCTGTTGTGATCATTAACATCTGTCCATCCGCTCCCCCATTGATATCAAGATTTGCAAGAAATACTTTTTCTCCACTCTTCAGTTCTGCATAAAGCAGTATCTTGGATACACTGCGGACACCTCCCTGTCTTCTGTAACAAACTACTTTATATATTCTTGCAATATCATCAATCCTGCAATAATCCCTAGTTTCAGCTCCAAAAATATATTCTTTTCCAATAATAGCAACGTATTCATCAAGAGACATACCATTCTGCGCATCCTCATACATTATATCTATCGTTTCATCTGTTTCGCCCTTAAGCTTACCCTTAAGTTTTGCATTCGCTTTTAGCGATGCAATCATAAACAGCGGATAGAGAAGCAAAAAAAACACTCCTAAACTTCTCAGCTGACTGGTAATAATCAAAATTATGGCGCCTACTGCCAATATACTGAGAATAATACATAAAGTATTATTTTCGTGTATTCTCAAATAGTCATAAATCTCTTTCCGCTTATTTACTTTTTCTTTTTCCATCTTCTTTTCCTCTTTCAAATACTGCCACTAATATTAAACAAATCATGAAAATAACTACAAAAAAGCCCTGAATCGTTGAAAATTCAATGATTTAGGGCTAAGCTTCCGACGGGAATCGAACCCGTGACCTCCGCACTACCAATGCGACGCTCTACCGACTGAGCCACGAAAGCATTTGTGAAATTCACTATCGCTCAATATATCATATAATCAACTAACAGGCAAGATATTTTGAACTATTTACCAAACTCTTTTAACACTCTATTAACATGAGTTCACACATCATCCATTTCCGCGCATGCATAGAATTACAATTCCTATAATGATTAAAACTCCTCCAATAATTGTTGTTACAGTGGGCAATTCACTAAATACAAATATACCAATTATTGAAGCAAAAACCGGTTCGAGAAGTTTGGCCGTTGAAACAAATGCCGCCTTTTCATATTTCAGGCCCCATGAAAAAATGCTGTGACCAAGCAGTGTGCAAAAAACAGTCAATCCAAGTCCAATAAGAAGATTTTTTCCGGATACCGGAATTATATAGTTTTTTGATGCAAAAGAAGCTGTCAGAACCACTACTGCTGCCACCAGATAAACTATCCAGGTATACGGTGTGGTTGACATAACTTTTCGCATTTTTCTTCCAATCAATGTATAAATGCCAACACAGACAGCACCTGCAAGAGCCAGAATATCTCCATACAATCCACCGCCGGACATATCGCCCAGTGCAACTACTACACTGCCTGCAAAGGTCAATGCAATACACAGCCATCCTATTTTCGACAGTCGTTCTTTTAAGAATAACATTCCTCCCAAAGCAACAAAAAAGACTTCCGTGTCGACCAGAACCACACTTGATGAAATACTGGTATGTTTTAAGCTTTCAAAATAAAAGGAAAAGTGTAGTCCAAGAAACAATCCGCTTATTATACATAAAAATATGTTCTTAAAACCTGTATTTTTATACTCTTTAATCCCTCCCTTAAGCAGGGCCGGCAAAAGCAGTACTACTGCAAAAAACATTCTGTAAAATACCAGCACTGTTGATGGTGCATCTGAATATCTGACTAAAATAGCAGAAAGTGAAGCTCCTACTACTCCAAGTATGATAATAAGTTTTTTCATTTGTTAATCCTATATTTCTGTCAATTTGATTTTGTGATATGAACATAATTATAGGGTGATACTCCGTACCACCCTCATTTTTAAATCCGCTAACATTAACTATTTAACAAAAGAGATTTCTCCTGACATTCTCTTCTTAAAATATATACCGGTCTCAGTCAGATCCGCTTCCGCCCAGTCAGAAAGCTTGGTGCATTCAACCTTAACCATTGATGAAGACTCGTTTCTGTTTGCAAGGTTCCACTGCATAAAGCCAATCTTATTTTCATCAGCAAGACGAGCCCATTCGTTAGCCTCATCATAGTTCAGGGCTCCATTTCCTGACGCATCACATATGCTGTATTCACTGATAAAAACAGGAAGTCCCTTTTCTCTTGCCTTAATAAGTTTATCTCTTAATGGCTGTCTGTGTGTCTCTGCATAATAATGCAATGAATACATCAGATTTGTTCCTTCAACAGGATTTTCTGCTGCCTGATCAACTCTCTGCGACCAGCTTGGTGTTCCAATCATTATGATTGATTCCGGACATGTTTTTCTTATTAACGGAACTATAATTTCGGCATAGCCCTTAACAACCTCCCAGGTTACGTCGTCTCCGTTTGGTTCATTACAAATCTCGTAAATAACGTTTGTATAATCCTTATATTTTTCTGTCATCTTTGTGAAGAACACTTTTGACTCTTCAACATATGTCATTGGATTACCATCACTTAAAATATGCCAGTCGATAATAACATACATTCCAAGTTCAGTAGCGTATTTAACACCTTTGTCGATTAAATCCTCAGTAAAAGCCTGATCACCATCAGAAAGATATCCTTCTTCTTCCACGGTATACATTGCAAGCCTGATTGCATTAGCGCCCCAGTCACGTACTGTTCTGAAGGCTTCTTGGTTAATATAATCAGGATACCATACAAGACCCAAAGTGCTTGGTCCCTTTAATTGAATCGGATTTCCTTTTTCATCACATAAATCGGTTCCTACTACTTTAAGTTTGCCAAATTCTTTAATAGCGTCCATATAACCCTCTCTGTTCAAACCCAAAATAAGTTAACTTATGCATATCTCATAAACACAAAACATACATTTTAATCATAGTATCAAAAATCATATTATATTTCTATAATTTTCCGCCTATTTGGTATTAATCAAAATATCCAGTGTATGTGCCCCGGCACCAATAAGGTCAGCTCTCTCACAAATACTCATCTGATATTCAATAAATTTATTGAACTGTTCATCGGATAATTTGTTAAGATATGGTCTTATATAGTCAGCTGCTCCATCAGGCGACAAAATAAGAATTCTTTCAAGGCCTGCTGCCCTGTTAAGATCGTCTATATCCTCTATTCTCACATAATCATACAGATTTTCTTCTCTTGAAACAGTATGAAAATCCTCTGTGAACCTGTTCTGTTCCATGCATTCCAAAATATGCATCTCCTTGAATGCGTAGGTTATAACACTATACTCATTCATAACATATGCATTCATAATTATACCGCCAGGCTTAGTCACACGTTTTGCTTCATTCAGCGCTGTCAGTTTCTGTTCCTGTCCAAACAAATGATACATAGGGCCAAATACAAGCGTAAGATCAAAGGATTTATCTTCAAGTTTTTTTAATTTCAGAGCATTACCAAGAATAGCCTTTGCATTTTCCTCAAGGCCTTCTTTTTCAATCTTCTGCCTCAATCTCCCATGGTTATGTTTAACCGGTTCTACTGCCGTAACATTATATCCTTCCCTGGCAAGCGGAATTGTATATGCTCCGGTTGCTGCCCCAATATCAAGGATTCTGATATCCGAATTAGCTGCATTGGGCAAATCCCTTTTTATCCGGTTTAACATTCTATGGATGTATTCCATTGAAATTTGAAATTCAACCTGGCCATGTCGTGACTGAAGCCGCTTATCCTCATTAAATTTATTGTAATATTCCTCAAGATATCCCATTAATAAGAATTCCTATAGTGTTCACATTTTATGTAAACCAAATCATCAAAAGTCCCACCTACTCATCACTAACTGAGTATTACTACTCAATAGATTTGAGCGATTCCGCCATATCTATCTTTTTAAGCTTAAAAAACATAAAGAAATTAACAACCATAGCAAATACAAAGGTCATTATTATGGCATAAACATAACTTACAGGAGCAATATAAGTATTAAAATATACCATATCAATTTTAATGTTATACATAATAAATGCATGAAGCAGTTTTCCAAATGGAAGTCCGACAACCGCACCTATTCCTGTAAGAACCAGGTTTTCTCTAAAAACATATGCTGCTGTTTCCATCGGATAGAAGCCTAATACTTTAATTGTAGCAATCTCCCTGACTCTTTCAGTTATATTTATATTTGTCAAATTATAAAGAACGATAAAAGCAAGACCTCCTGCTGCCACAATGACAACAAGCACAATGAAATTCATTCCATCCAGCATTCCTCCCACACGCTCTTCAAGACTTTCTATAACCGTAACATTAAGCATGTGATCCTGCGAAGCTATTTTTGCGCCTTCCTCATTGGAATCGAGTCCTTCCTTTATATTTATCCAAACGGAATTATAGGGTACTTCCTTACCTAATTTTCTGTTGATATATTTGTTTTCCGGTAAATATATGAAGTTCATGAAATGATTTTCACAAACCGCCTTAATCTTTACATCAAGATAGTTCATATCTGAATCTGTAATTCTTACAGTATCACCCGCACTTACTCCGATTGCTTCTGCTGCCCCCTGAGTAATGACTCCTTCCTTACCGGTTGGATATGCAATTGGTTTATGGTCATCCGGAGTCCTTAATACCAGGAATTTCATCAGGTCACCACTATTTTCAGGTGTAACCGCATTAACAGATTTCATTTTGTCCCCAAAGGTCGCATCAACAGCCATCTCCTTCATAAAAGCAGATGCTGTGTAATCTTTATTATTCTTAATATTCTCGACATCTGACGCAGTTACACCATCATCCATTGATACAGCCATGTCATATACCTGAATATTTTCAAACTGAAGTTCCGCTATGCCCTTAATCGAATCCCCGATTCCATAACCTGTAAGAACAAGAGCAGTACATCCACCAATTCCGACTATCATCATAACAAAACGCTTCTTGTAGCGGATTATATTTCTCCACGAAACCTTACTTAAGAATTTCATTCTTGACCATAGAGGAGTTATTCTTTCAAGGAATATACGCCTTCCAACCTTTGGAGCTTTCGGTCTTATTAAATTAGCTGCAACCTCTGTCAGTTCATATCTTACAGTCAGTATGGCTGTTCCGATAGATGTTGACAGCGCAATAAATATAGATATTACTGCCAGGTACCATACAGGCTGATATTCAAGCACATCACCAAGATTGTATAAGATATTGTATCCCTGCCAGATACACTGGGCTATTATCTTAGCAAGAATGAAATAACCTATCAGAGCTCCTGTAAGTGCTGCCGATCCGGCATATATAACAAATTTACTGCCAATAGCCGCAGGAGAATAACCAAGCGCTTTTAATACACCTATCTGTGTCCTTTGTTCCTCTACCATTCGGTTCATGGTTGTCATACATACAAGAACAGCAACCAGCAGGAATATAATAGGGAAAAACGTAGCTACGGCTTCAACTATGTTCGCATTCTGTTCAAAGGTTGCATATCCGACATTCATGTTTCTGTCAAGGACAAATATATCCGGTTTATTTATATCGGCAATTTTGGTTTTGGCATCTTCTATCTCGTTTACAGCCTCAACCATCTTCTCGGTAAACTCCAGCAAAGCATCCTCATATTCTTGTCTATGCTTTGAAAGTTCTTCCTCGCCGTCAGCTATTTTCTTCTCACCATCTAGAATCTCTGCCTCTTTATCCTCTATCACCTTACGGGCTTTGGCTATTTCTCTTTTACCCAAATCAATTTGGGCCTGTCCGTCATCCAGCTGAGATAATGCATAGGCATATTCGATTTCACCCATAAACGGCTTCATTTTTTCAAGTTCACTGCGCTTATTTGATAGCTCTGTCTGCGCTGCACTTAACTCCTTTTCCTTAGCAGAAATATTCGATTTAGCCTTTTTTATTTCGTTTTTACCATCTTCTAATTTCGCTTTTGAATCAGCAAGCTCCTTCTCTCCATCGAGAAGCTCCTTTTCGGCATCTGACAATTTCTTCTCATTTTCAGCCTTTTGCTCATCAAGTTCCCTCTTGGCATCATCTACTTCTTCATTTGCTTTAGCCAGAATTCTCTTATATCTGTCATCAGCATTGTTTCTTAAGGCTTCTTCAACGTCTTCTTCACAATTATCTATATAATCCTTATAATCCTGTGAAAAAGCAGTATATCGATGACCATTATTTTCTTTTTCCTCTCTTCCGGCATTCATTTCAACATAAACTTCTGTATAATAGTCCATGTTAAAATTCTCTTTCGGAATAATGATAAATCCGGAGACCTTACCTGTTCCGATAGAGGTTGTTCCTCTCTCAAAACTGATATACATTGGATTTCTTGCAATTCCAACCACTTTGAATTGGTGTCTTTTAAGATTATCCAGCACCTCATCAGTATTATTCGTAGTTATGTTAACCTCAGAACTACCTACCTCAAACTCAACACCTGACAAAAAATTACTATCTATGACGCACTCGTCTTCACTTTGCGGAAGTCTTCCTTCTATCAAATCCGGAGCATTCATTTGTTCCGAATAATTCATAATGGTAAACACATTCTCTGCCCCTTCGTCAACCTGACAGAGTGCATCAAGAGAATATGCCCCTTCAATATTATAAGCGTCACTAAGTCCTGCCTCTTCTTTAAGATTTGAGATATCCTCATCCTCGAAGGCAAGCGTTGAAATCAGCCTGAAATCATAAAAACCACATTCTTCAAGATAGGTATTTAAGGTACGTATCATGGATGGTTTTGTCAGTCTTAATCCACCAAAAAATCCTATTCCCAACGCAACAATTGCAAGAATTGCCACGAAACGCCCAAAACTTGATTTAATTTCACGAATCGTAGACTTAAACAGCATTACCACTCAATCTCCTCAACCGGTATAACATTCTCATTAGTATATACATCCGTAACTGTACCGTTTTTGACAGTAATAACCCTGTCAGCCATTGCCTTTAATGCCTGATTATGTGTTATAACAACTACTGTTATTCCATCTTTGCGGCAGGTATCCTGAAGAAGCTTTAATACCTGCTTTCCTGTATTGTAGTCAAGCGCACCTGTCGGTTCATCACACAGTAAAAGCTTCGGATTTTTTGCAAGCGCTCTTGCGATTGCGACTCTTTGCTGTTCACCGCCTGACAACTGGGCAGGGAAATTATTGGCACGTTCCTTTAATCCGACTTTTTCGATGACATCAAGTGCATTTAATGGATCCTTGCATATTTGGGCTGCCAGTTCAACATTTTCGACTGCCGTAAGATTGGGCACAAGATTATAAAACTGGAATACAAAGCCGATATCAAATCTTCTGTAAGCTGTAAGTTTTTTATTTGAAAAAGCCGATACCTCTTCTCCATCCAGGTGAACAGTTCCTTTGGTCAGTCTGTCCATACCACCTAGTATATTGAGAATAGTGGTTTTTCCGGCACCGGATGCTCCTACAATGACACAGAACTCTCCCTTTTCTATTGAAAAGCTGGCGCCCTTCAAAGCATGGATATCAACCTCTCCCATATGATATATCTTTTCAACATCCTTAAAATCAACAAAACTCATATTTTTTCTCCATATAATAAAACGAAGCCCATCATACTATGATAGACTTCGCTATTTTACAACGAATATGATATTAAAGGCAATTACTATTTCCTAAAATCATTATACATCGGCACAAATATATGCCTAATCCCAGCTAATTCCTGCTCTCTCACATGCTCCCAGGCTGCTGGACTTTAATTTTTCGGTTGCTTCCTTAAGGTTCATAACGTCACCCTCTGACATTTTTTCGGGCTTTGATTTAACAACCATTTTTTGCAAAGCACCAAGATCAGACTTAATAAGATTTTTTTCATCCTTCGGAAGTTCTTTTTTTAACTTGTTCAGTGCTTCCTGTGCATGATATATTGCCTTATTTGCATTTGAAATTGCTTCAAGGGCCTGCTTACGTATATTATCGGTTGATGCATACGTCTGTGCATCCCTTATTGCCTGCTCTATCTCTGCATCAGACATCTTCTGGTTATCTGTTATCGTAATTGACTGCTGCTTTCCTGTATCAAGGTCCTTAGCAGATACCTTAAGAATACCATTTGCATCTATGTCGAAAGTCACTTCGATTTGCGGAACGCCTGCCGGAGCAGACTTAATTCCTGTTAATTTGAACTTACCTATAGTCTTATTGTCTCTTGCCATGGGGCGTTCACCCTGTACAACATGGATTTCAACACTTCTCTGGTATGGTGCTGCAGTAGAAAATACCTGTGAATAGTGAACCGGAAGGGTTGTATTTCTTTCAACAAGTCTCGTTGCGACACCGCCTACTGTTTCTATTGACAAAGACAGAGGGGTAACATCAAGAAGTAATATTGAAGTTCCTCCACCGTATATTTCAAGTTCTCCACCCGAAAGAGACTCTCCCTGAACTGCCGCACCCTGTGCAACGCATTCATCCGGATTGATATTTTTGGATGGAATTTTTCCTGTCAGTTCCTGAACCTTCGCCTGTACTGCCGGGATTCTTGTAGAACCTCCGACAAGAAGCACTCTTCCCAGTTCAGACGCTGCTATTCCGGCATCATTAAGTGCGTTTCGTACAGGTCCGGCAGTTTTATCAACAAGGTCTTTTGTTAACTCATTGAACTTGCTTCTTGTTAATGTATGTTCAAAGTTTATCGGATTTCCTTTACCTGCTGAAAGATATGGCAGATTAATATAAGAACTTTCTGAAGCTGACAGTTCTTTCTTTGCCTGCTCTGCAGCTTCCTTCAGTCTCTGCATTGAGCTAACGTCTTTTTTCAGATCAACCCTATGCTCTTTTTTAATCACATCAAGAAGGTAAGTAACCACTCTTTCGTCAAAGTCATCTCCTCCCAGATGGTTGTCACCGTTTGTTGCAAGAACTTCAATTACATCGTCACCAATTTCAATGATTGATACATCAAAGGTTCCACCACCAAGATCATAAACCATGATTTTCTGAGCTGCGCCATTATCAAGCCCATATGCAAGAGCTGCCGATGTTGGTTCGTTAATAATACGTTTGACATTTAATCCTGCAATTCTTCCTGCATCTTTAGTAGCCTGACGCTGTGTATCATTAAAGTAAGCCGGAACAGTAATTACTGCATCTGTAACCTTTTCACCAAGATAGCTTTCTGCTTCTTCTTTCATTTTTCGAAGAATCATTGCTGAAATTTCCTGTGGTGAATATGCCTTTCCATCTATGTTTTTACGCCAATCGGTTCCCATATGTCTCTTAACCGATGTAATAGTTCTGTCAGAATTGACTGCTGCCTGTCTTACAGCTGTTGCGCCGACAAGTCTTTCTCCATCCTTTGTAAAAGCAACTACACTGGGAGTTGTTCTGTTACCCTGTTCATTTGTTATAACTACCGGTTTTCCACCCTCTACTACGGCCACACAACTGTTGGTGGTTCCCAAATCTATTCCAATTGTCTTTCCCATAATAGTCTCCTTCCTGAATTAGAAACATAAAAATGGCATCATATAGAAGCAGCCTCTTCCGCCACCCATAAACATCATCAGCAGATTGATTATAAACAGGAACAAAAGAATGCTTCTGAAGGAACCAAATGGTGATGCCTGGCCCTGTCTGTAATATTCCTCAGACTCCTGTCTGGCCTCGCTTCTTATCTGTCTATAAAGATATGCATATACCTGGTTCTGCGGATCAAGCCTCATTGCACGTTCTATCATTGATTCGGCCTGTTCATATTCACCCATTCCCTCATATGCCACAGCGCAGACATAATACCATCTGGCATTTCTGTATACACTTGTCATCTTTGACAGGATATCTATTGCCTCCTGATATTTTCCTGAATCAACAGCGCTTATTGCTCTTACAAGTTCAACAGTGTCTCCGTTCTCCGGTCTTGGCCTTGTATCATATCTTTGTGTGCTTCCAAAACCAAACAGATCACTAAAATCAAATCCCCAGTAACCACTTGACCAGCCTCCAGGGCCCTGCTGATTATTACCATTCTGATATCCGTTTCCACGTTCGCCATATCCATAGCCGTTCGCAGATGACTGTCGCTGCGAATATGCCTGTTCCTGTGCCCGACGTCTTTCATATTTTTCAGGATTCGTAAGCATATCATATGCTTCGTTAATCTCATTCATTTTTTGAGCAGCCACAGGATCATCGGGATGAAGGTCTGGATGATACTTTTTGGCCTGAGTTCTGTATGCTTTTTTAATTTCCTCCGGTGTGGCATCCTTTGATATGCCAAGCACTGAATATGGATCATTAACCATCTGTTAGGTCCTCACTATAAATTCGTTTGAACATTTCTTGCAGGTTATTGCTATTTTCTTTCCCTTGGGTGGTTTCTTAATTCTTACATAAGTTTTGCATGAAGTACACTTAAAATAACTGAATTCATTTCTTTCTTCCCACATTGTCTTTCTTAATTTCTTCCTGCTTCTTCTTGCATTAAGAAATTTAACATAGGCTGCATTTTCTTTCTGTCTCTTATATGTATTCTTAGAGAGCATTCTGAACATACAGTAGATCATCAGAATCAGCCCAACATAATCTAAATAGATAAGCGGCGGATAAAAATACCTCAGTATAAGCGAAACGACCATCATACCAAAAGCAATTGGTACAAGCAGATGATTTAGTTCATCATCACCGTTTCTACCTATCATAAATCCTTGAAATTTGTATGCAAGATTTTGAAAGAATCCTCTCATATTGACTCCTTAAAGCACTTTGGTTTACATAATGTAAACATCTTGTTGTGATTCATATTGGTTTACATAACATCAGCATTGTTTTTTCGGTACTTTATGATTATCTTATAAATTCACTCACTATTCAATTAATCAAATATATAATAATTCTGAAAATTTTATAAACTTATATGAATTAAAAAGACCTTCAGGTTTCTGAAGATCTTTTATCCGTTCTTTTTATGGATTTTATACTCGCGCTGAATATTCAGTAACGCCAGTTATCGTTTCTCCATCCACCTGTAATGCACATGGTCTGTCAAAAGAGACATGTATATTTTGACCGGTAAGAATAGTAACAACCTTTTCCTTCTCAACATGCTTACCCTCAAAGATTTTGGGGAATACCATTAATGCTTTAAGTTTGCTCTTTGTTTTATATACCATGACAGAAAGTGTTTTAGGTTCTTTAAGTCTGTCCTGCTTCGGAGTAGGTATCATACCTCCTCCATACTTTCTTCCGTTCATACACGGAGTAAGCCATACCTTTTCATGTATCTTTGTCTCTCCATCTATAGTAACAGTTGCTTTCACAGGCTTAAACTTAAACAAAAGTCCCTTAATTGCAATGGCGGTGTAATTTATCTCCTTCGTTGACTTGAGTCTTAATTCATCGCCAACCTCACAGCAATATCCATCAATACCATATCCAACACCATTTAAGAATTTGTATTCTTTATCCTTAACTGTTACTGTTGGCAGGTTAATAAGGTACTTTCCTATATCCTCAAGAAGATCTCCTGCTTTCTTTTCAAGATCTGCTGCAAAATCATTACCTGTTCCTGTTGGGAAATAGTCTATTCTGACTTTTTGAATCTCCTCGTCGCTAAGGTGGTTAACCATGTAGTTCAGAGTTCCGTCTCCTCCGGCTATTATTATCTCGTCCTCTTTTGAAAGAGAACTCCAAAACTTACCGTAATCAAAGTCCTCGAGCATATCAACATACTTAAAATCTTTGTCTTTAAGCAGTTTTTCAACTTCCTTTGCACTTTCATACCCATGTGAATTATTAGCTTTTGAATTATAAAGGATATACTTCATCTTATCTTCCTCCAATATCATCCGTTATTTTTAATAAGTCTTCTGACTTTTGTTTTTATTCTCTGAATAGCATTGTCTGTAGATTTTGGATCCTTTTTAAGAATTGCCGCTATTTCAATATAATCAAGCCCGGCAAGTTTCAGATCCAATACCTGTTTTTCAAATGAACTCAATTCCTTTTCAACCTGTTCCTCAAGGTATTCTACACTTTCTTTATCAAGAAAATTATCTTCCGGATTGGTTCCTCCTTCCTTTTGGAAATCCTCCTCATATATTGAAATGTAAGTATTTAAGGGGGAATGCTTCTGCCTTCCCGCCGCCTGAATTGCGGTATACATTTGCCTGGTCACACACAGTCTTGCAAATGTTGAAAAATTTGCATCTCTTCCGCTGTCATAATCCTTGATGGCCTTAAATAATCCAATCATTCCTTCCTGAATTAGATCCTCGGTATCCCCTCCTATGAGAAACATACTTTTGGCTTTTCCACGAACAAGATCTTTATATTTATTCATCAGATAGTCAAGAACCGCCTCATTTCCATCTCTTATGAAATCAATCAGTTCCTCATCACAAAATTTTTCGTAGTTCATCTAGTCTCCATCACGACCATAAATTTCAGTCTTGCCTTCTTTTGAATCGGAGTTGGAATTGTTTTTACCATCATCACCGGATTTTTCATCATCCCGCGAATAGAATACTGATTTGGAATCAGTTTCCTTCTCACTTTCCGGCTTATTGGAATTCACATCATCTTCATCCTCTACATTCTCATTATCAGACTCCTCAGATTCACCACTATCAGATTCATCTTCAGATTCTCTGTCATCTGATTTCTCATCTGCATCTTCCAAATTACTGTCATTATCAGCAGGGGCCATCTCATCTTCTTCTGTCTTAATACCTTCTTCCTGCTCATGAAGTCTGATCAGTTCTGCTGCTATATGCCTTGCAAGAAGATTATATCCATCCGGATTTGGATGTGTTCCATCCGGAAGATATTCGGCTAACAAATTTGAATCATGACTGTCAAAGAAGTTTGAATTATACAAGTCTATTATTTCAAAACCATATTCATTGGCAAGTTCCAATATACAATTAACAACAACTGTCTGCGGTAACAGTCCCTCTCTTTCTTTTCTTAAAATATCATGTGTTACGTTAGGGAGTGGTGTCATAAATACGATTTCGGCATTCGGATAATCATTTTTCAATCCACTCATCAAATCATTTACATCACCATATAATGTATTAGGCTCTCTGTCCTCTATATTTCCGATAAGATCTTCTGTAAGGCAGAAACCATCATTTGTTCCGCCCATGACAAAGATAATATCTGTATCTTCCGGTATCTCCTGATATCTGTCACAGAACGGCATATACCAGTATCTTCCAAGTGAAGCCCCACCAATACCAAGATTTGTAACCTCTGATGCCTGCAAAACTTCTCTTAATTTTGTAGGATAAGCTATAGGAATCTTGTCCGGTTCGGTTCTCGTACAAGCTTCAGTAATACTGTCTCCAAGGCACGCTATCTTCTTTCCTTCAAATTCAGTCATATCCGCATCTGCAAGTACATTATCATCAGCTTCTATCCAAAGCATGGTTTCATCATATGAAGATCTTAATAACTGTCTTTCCGCAAGTGAATGATCTACCAGTTTGTGTTCTGTCTCTTCATCCGCTGAATCCTCACTCTGAAGTTCCTCATCAGATTTTTCATCTCCGTCTTCAGCCCCTTCAGAAGCATCTTCACTCTCCGTTTTTTCGCCTTCAGATTCTTTTTCATTTTCAGATAATTTCGAATCTATAGATGAATCATCACTATCCAGCTTATTTTCCGAAACTGAATCTGCCGGCTGGTCTTTTTCATTGTTTTCGGCTTCGTCTTCTGAAATTTTGCTAAAGCCAAGGCTGTTATCAGATACGGACCTTTCTCCATCTTGATAATCATCAATATTTATCTTACTTTCACCATCCATGGAATTTCCCGACACTGTCTCCTGCCCATTCTCCGAATCATCCACATCAGCACCACCTGCAATGTTGTTGCCTGATACCGAGTTTTCATCATCCTTCGAAGAATTTTCTATTCCATCTACCATAACTGCAATCTCATCATCTGAGATTATGTTCCAGGTATCATGTATTTGAGACAAATCCTGCAATTCGGCTGTTGTATCCTCTACATAAGCTTTTTCTTCGATATATTTTTGAATTTCTTCCTGTGAATGATTTGATATTTCTTCGATTTCCAGCTTTATCTGATCAGTTGAAGCACTGATTTCTTCAACTCTGACCTGACGCTCTTCTTCGAAACGTTCTTTTCTGTTCTTATCCACAAAGAAATAGATTCCTGCTCCTATTGCAAGAACAAGAACCATGCAAAATAATGTAATTAAAAACTTCTTGAAACCACTCATTTACTTAATTAACCTCTGTCTTACTATTTCGTAGGCAAGAATTCCACATGAAACAGACGCATTCAACGAATCAATATCCCCTTTCATGGGAATTGACGCTACCATATCACACTTTTCTTTAACCAGTCTTCCTACGCCCTCACCCTCATTTCCGATTACAAGACCAATCGAGCCTTTAAGGTTAAGATCATACATAACAGTGCCTTTCATATCAGCACATACAAACCACATTCCCTTACTTTTAAGTTCCTCAATAGTCTGTGAGATGTTAGTCACTTTGGCTACCGGAACATAATTCAATGCTCCCGCAGATGTTCTTGCCACAGTTGCAGTGAGACCACACGCCCTGTTTTTAGGGATAATAACTCCATGAGCACCTGCCTGATTTGCTGTCCTTATGATAGCACCGAGATTATGAGGATCTTCAATGCCATCAAGAATAATAATAAAAGGATCTTCTCCCTTTTTACTTGCAAGTGCAAACATATCTTCAACCTCTGCATACTCGTATGCAGCAACCTCAGCTATAACGCCCTGATGCATACCTGTTGTTGAAAGCTGGTCCAGTCTTTCCTTATTTACATATTTAATAAGAACGTTATGTTTTTTTGCTTCCCTCTTTATAGAATTAACAGGACCATCCTGGCATCCATCAAGAACATACAGTTTATCTATTTCTTTTCCGGCACGAAAAGCTTCTATTACCGGATTACGACCTTCAATCATTAATTCACTCATCTTTTATACCTTTCAAAACTATTTCAATTATTCTGTCTGTTTCACCTTTAAGATAAAGATATCCTATAAGAGCTTCAAAACCTGTTGCCTTCAGATACTCATTTTTTGTCGCATTCTTTGCACCTGAATGAGGCTTGGCATTCTTTCCACGTTTATATATATTCAATTCTTCTTCCGTAAGAATTGGTTTGACTGCTTCTATGATTTTAGCCTGTGAAACTGCTGAAACATATTTTACTGAATTTTTATGCAAATTATTATTAGAGGTATTACCTTTACATACAACAATAGACCTTACAATAAGATCATAAACCGAGTCTCCTATAAATGCCAAAGATAAAGGTGAATATGTTTTAATATCCACCTCTTTTAATTCAAAAGCCCGTTTCAGTTTACATAACATATCATTGTTGTTATCTGCCATGCTGCTCTTATCCTCTAAATGACCATATTAAGGAAATAATTCATCAAATTTCTCTGCACATTCAGTGTTTTTCCTACAGCGCCACTTGATTTTATGCTCTATGCCACTTCACACCTTCTCTGGTATCTTCAATTATAATACCCTTATCGGCAAGTTCATTACGTATTGCATCCGCAAGCTGGAAATCTTTAGCCTTTTTGGCATTTTTTCTTTCCTCTATCTTTGCCTCTACATATGCTACAAGCTCAGCATCCTCAGAAGATGTCTCCATCTCTTCCTTGACTGTAAGATTAAGACCGAGTACCTTATCAAAATCATTAAGCACGGCTAATTTTGTAGCTCCGTTAAGTTCGTCATCTTTTAATACATCATAAATCATAGTAATACCCATGGCTGTATTAACATCGTTTCCAACTGCCTCTGCGAACTTATCATGGTATTCGGTTACTTTTGCAGCATCAATATCCCCAGCGACATCAATTGCAGCAATTTTGTTCTTAAGCTTTTTATATGTCAGCGCAGCCTGGTCCAAACCTTCATATGAGAATGTCAATGGCTTTCTATAGTGTGACTGCAATGCAAAAAATCTGTATGCCAATGGATCGTATCCTTTTTCTTTCAGCAAAGATACTGTGAGGAACTCACCCTTTGATTTACTCATTTTTCCTGTTTCATCATTCAGGTGATGAACATGGAACCAGAAATTGCACCACTTATGACCAAGGAAGGCTTCACTCTGTGCTATTTCATTGGTATGGTGTGGGAACATATTATCAACACCACCACAGTGAATATCCATATATTCACCAAGGTGCTTAATACTTATACATGAACATTCAATATGCCATCCCGGATATCCTACGCCCCATGGACTGTCCCATTTAAGAGCCTGGTCTTCAAACTTACTCTTTGTAAACCACAAAACAAAATCATTCTTATTTTTCTTATTTGAATCTTCCGTAACATCATCTCGAACGCCAACCATGAGTTCGTCCTCACTCTGGTTCCCGAAGACATAATATTCTTTAAGCTTTGAAGTATCAAAATATACGTTTTCACCGGCCTGATAAGCATAGCCCTTCTCAAGCAATACCTCGATCATATGAATAAACTCATCAATACAATTGGTAGCCGGTTCAACCACATCCGGAGTTTTAATGTTCAAATCTTTACAATCATTAAAGAAAGCATCTGTATAAAACTTGGCAATTTCCATAATTGTCTTATGTTCACGCTTTGCACCCTTAAGCATCTTGTCTTCGCCTGTATCTGCGTCTGATGAAAGATGACCTACGTCTGTTATATTCATTACTCGCTTAACATCATATCCCGAATATCTAAGGAGTTTCTCAAGAACATCCTCCATAAGATAACTTCTTAAATTACCAATATGTGCAAAATGATATACTGTAGGTCCACAGGTATACATTGCAATCTTTCCACTTTCATTTTCCTTGAAAGTATCTACTCTTTTTGTAAGTGAATTGTAAAGCTTCATATTATTCAAACTCCCTTAACTTGATTAATTAAGTCTACTAACTACATTCCCTTTTGACATCCATTACAGCCTGCGCATGCATTCTGCCCCATTTCCATCGTTGCCATCTCTCTTGGAGAGGTGAGCATTGCTATTGCCTGCGCTGATATTCCTTCTCCACTACCGGTAAATCCAAGACCTTCCTCAGTTGTTGCCTTAACATTTACCTGTGAAATATCTAACTTTAATGCCTTTGCAATATTTTCACGCATTTCATCTATATATGGCCGCATTTTAGGTTTCTGGGCAATAATGGTCGAATCTATATTCTCAATATAATAAAGATTTGCATTCAACATGTCACCAACTTCTTCAAGAAGTTTAATTGATGAAATTCCTTTATATTTATCATCACTGTCAGGAAAATGCTTTCCGATATCACCTAAAGCTGCAGCTCCAAGAAGCGCATCCATAATCGCATGTAAAAGCACATCTGCATCAGAATGTCCAAGCAATCCCAACTCATATGGAATCTTTACGCCTCCCATTATCAGATCACGATCTTTAGTCAGTCTGTGGACATCATATCCCATACCAATTCTCATTAATATATCCTTTCACCCTGAAGTCTCTTTTCAAACTCCTCCTTTGGAAGCGGTTTGTCAAACATAAATCCCTGAGCTTCATGACAATTTGCTTCTTTTAAGAATTGAACCTGAATCTCATTTTCAACGCCTTCTGCAACAACCTTCATGTTAAGTTCATTAACCATATTAATAATGTTTTTAACAATAGATTTATCTTTTTCTTCCTGTCCTTCTGAAATTTTCTCAAGGAAAGACTTATCAAGCTTGATTGAATCTACATTTAATCCCTTTAAGAGTGTTAAAGAAGAATATCCTGTACCAAAGTCATCTAACGAAGTACGAACACCAAAAGCCTTCATTGTGTTAATAAATTCTGTTAATGACTCAAAGTCCTCATAACCAGAAAGCTCTGTAATTTCAATCTCCAGGTATTTGCTATCAACTTTATGACCTGCCAAAACCTTAATAATTCTGTCAGCAAGCTTCTTATTAAGAATATTAGCTCTTGAAAGGTTGACAGATATTCCGACGGGGTCGATTCCCCTCGCAATCCAGTCTTTTATTTGCAAACATACGTTATTTATCATATAGAAGTCCAGTTCTTCTATACTTCCATCTCTTTCAAGCACCGGTATGTATTCCATAGGAGGAACAACCACTCCATTTTGAATCCATCTACTCAAAGCCTCCGCTCCGATTATTTTAGAAGTATTCAAATCAATCATAGGCTGGTAATAAACAGCAAATTCGTTATTCTTAAGAGCCCTTTCAAAGTCATTTGAAATCTCTGAATCATGAAATGATTCTCTTAACATGTCCTCTGAATACCATACTACATCCCCTGCTGAAGGATTTCTGGTATATGAAAAGGCCGTATGGGCATTCTGAATAACCCTGTCTACACTGTCGTCTCCCTTGATTGAATAAGCTCCGATTCTGACCAGAACATTAAATTCAACCGATTTCTTTTCAAGTTCTATTATTATCCTTCTGGATGTAAGATATCTGATGCATTCTTCACATCGTTCATTTTCAACCATTACAAAGAATGTATCTCCGCCTATTCTTCCAAAAAGTTCTCCCTTGATAAGGAACTCTCTTACCAGCCGGCTGAATTTAGCAAGCATAGAATCACTCTGTTTGGTTCCAACACGCTTATTAATATAGCTAAAGTTTTTAATATTTAGATAAAGCGCTGTATATTTATCAAGTATACATTTATCCTTAAGTTCGGTTATAAAATTAAGAATACCCGCTGAATTACATGCTCCTGTCAAAGAGTCTGTTACTGCTGCCTGCTTAACAAAAATATGATTTCTTGTCTTAAGACAGCTGTCATGAATAATCTGAATAAGGAAATCTATATCGTCTTCATCATCGTCATTCCAAACTACACCCTTTTGTGGGCATACTTCAATCTGAACTATTCCCCAGTCTTCTCCGACAAAGGTCTTTCCAACCCCTTCTTCCTCATCATATCCATTCGGACTGACATACAGCTGGGCTCTGTCCATAATTCCATAATATTCAAATCCATTGGCAGGAGAATTTACAATCATCTGAATATACCCTATCTTAAGGATTTCGGAAATTTCCTTAAGATCTTCAGATATCTTTTCGAGATATTCCTTAATGGATGGAGTTTCCTTGGAAATATTTCTATAAAATTTTTTGAATGTGTCGGAAAATGTATTTCCCATAATCAGATTATCCTCTTTCTGCTGTATCAAAGAAGTTCCTTAAGCATTTTATTTACAGAACCCGGGTCTGCCTTTCCCTGCATAGCTTTCATGGTTTGACCTACAAGGAACCCTATTGCCTTTTCTTTACCGTTTCTGTAATCTTCCACCGACTGAGGATTATTTTTAATAACTTCCTCTACCGTCTTTCGCAAAGCACCTTCGTCATTAACAGTCTTTAGTCCCTTTTCCTCAACATATTTTTCCGGATCAATATCTTCGAAGAATAGAACTTCAAATACTTCCTTTGCAACAGTTCCATTAATGGCTTTTGACTCCTGTAATGAAATCAGGGAAGCCAGTGCCTCCGGCTTAAAGCCAATATCCTGTGCATCCATTTCCTTTTCTTTAAGAATTCTCATAGTCTCACCCATGAGATAATTAGATACTTTCTTTGGATCAGCACCTAACTCCACTGTCTTTTCGAATATATCTGCCATTTTCTTAGATTCTGTGATTATTTCGATATCATAATCCGGAATTTTATATTCTTCCTTATATCTAAGCTTCTTTTCATTTCGAAATTCAGGTTCTTTACTCTTTATATTGGCAATAAATTCTTCTGACAAAGATATAGGTACAAGATCAGGATCAGGGAAATACCTGTAGTCCTGTGCATCTTCCTTCGAACGCATTGCATAGGATTCACCGTTATTATCATCCCAACGTCTTGTCTCCTGAACTACCTTCTCTCCACTTTCAATTATATCTATCTGACGTTCAGTTTCACCCTCAATAGCTCTTCTGATTGCCTTAAAAGAGTTCAGATTTTTCATTTCAGTTCTTGTTCCAAACTCCTTGGCTCCAACCTCTCTGATAGAAAGGTTTACATCGGCTCTCATTGAACCTTCCTGCAGTTTGCAGTCTGAAGCTCCCAGATACTGAACTATCATTTTCAGTTTCTCAAGATATGCTATAACATCATCTGCCGAACGCATATCCGGCTCTGAAACTATCTCTATAAGCGGCACTCCCGATCTGTTGTAATCAACATACGAGCAGTCTTCCCATTCATCATGTACAAGTTTACCCGCATCCTCTTCCATATGAATTTCATGAATACCGATAGATTTAGTACCTTCTTCTGTTTCTATATCAACATGTCCATTTCGGCATATTGGAAGGTATAATTGCGAAATCTGATAATTCTGCGGATTATCAGGATAAAAATAATTTTTTCTGTCAAATTTACAATATCTTGTAATATCACAATTGGTGGCAAGACCTACCGCAACCGCATATTCCAAAACCTGCTTGTTAAGCACCGGTAATGATCCCGGCATGCCCGTACATACAGGACAGGTATGCGCATTTGGTTCTGCTCCAAAAGCGGTTGAACATCCACAGAATATTTTTGTTTTGGTAGCAAGTTCTACATGAACTTCAAGACCGATGACGGTTTCGTAATTCTTACTCATGATTATTCACCGTCCTTTCCACATTTTGCAGCACATTCATATGTAAATGCTGCTCTTATCAGTTTATGTTCCTCAAACGAATTACCTATCATCTGAAGACCTATCGGTAACCCGTCTTTATCATTTCCACATGGAACAGTAATTCCCGGAAGTCCTGCCAGATTAACTGAAATAGTATATATATCGGAAAGATACATCGCTATCGGATCTGCAAGGCTTTCGCCAAGGCGTGGAGCCGTTGTCGGTGCCGCAGGTGCAACAATAATATCATATTTCGAAAAGGCATCATCAAAGGCCTTTTTTATAAGTGCTTTAACCTTTAATGCCTTAAGGTAATATGCATCATAGTAGCCTGAACTTAACACAAATGAACCCAGCATTATTCTTCTTTTTACTTCAGGTCCAAAACCTTCGGATCTGGTTTTCTTATACATATTATGTAACCCATTATATTCCTCGGTTCTGTATCCGTATTTAATACCATCAAATCTCTCAAGATTGGATGAAGCTTCCGCTGCTGCAATCGTATAATATGTAGGAATTGCATATTCAACAAGGCTAAGATCAAATTCTTCAACAATTGCGCCCTTTGCTTTTAAGATTTCAACTGCAGAAAGTATCTTCTCTTTAATCTCACCATTTAAGCCATCACCAAAGTAATCTCTTGGTATACCTATTTTCAACCCGGTGACATCTTCTTTAAGAGCGCTGGTAAAATCATTATCCTCTCTTTTAACTGATGTGGAATCCTTTGAGTCATAGCTGCAGATAACTTCCATTATATTGGCAAGATCCGTAACATCCTTACATAAGGGTCCTATCTGATCCAAACTTGAACCATATGCAATAAGCCCATATCTGCTTACTCTTCCATAGGTTGGTTTCATACCGACAACTCCGCAGTAAGATGCAGGCTGTCTGATTGAACCTCCTGTATCAGATCCCAATGCATAAAAGCATTCGTTGGCTGCAACTGCTGCAGCCGATCCTCCTGAAGAACCTCCCGGAACATGTTCAGGATTTCTCGGATTCTTTGTCGGTCCGTAAAATGAAGTTTCGGTTGTTGACCCCATGGCAAATTCATCCATGTTAGTCTTTCCTAAAATGACTGCACCTGCTTTTTCAAGATTTATAACAGCCTCACTTGAAAAGCTTGGAACAAAATTACTTAATATTTTTGATGAACATGTAGTAAGAATATCTTTAGTGCACATATTATCCTTAATAGCAACAGGAACCCCTGCAAGCGGTCCTGTAAGTTCACCATTATCAATCTTTTTCTGTATTTCCTTTGCGCTTTTAAGAGCACCCTCTTCATCAACCGTCACATAACAGTTATATAAGGGTTCACATTCCTTAATTTTTTCGAGAACTGCTTTGGTTGCATCCTCAACAGTAATCTTTTTCTCCTTAATTGCCTGTCCAATCTGGACGGCTGTCATACTTAAAATATCCATATCTTTGCCCTACAAATCGTTAATCTCAATTTCTGTTAATCAAATGTCTTTGGAACTTCAAACATTCCATCCTTCTCACCGGGAGCATTTTTTAATATGTTTTCACGATCATCCCCATTTGTAACAATATCTTCTCTCCAAACGTTCCTGACCGGAAAAACATGGCTCATTGGTTCGATATCATCAGTATTCAGTTCGCTGAGCTTATCGATGTAGTCAAGCATACTGCCCATATCCTTCTTGGCAGCTTCCTTTTCAGTATCACTCAATTCAAGTTTCGCAAGGATGCCAACATATTCGATTGTCTCGTCTGAAATAATATTAGCCATAAACGTCTCCATTCTGCGTCAATCCAACACGCACTGATTAATGAAAATATATGTTTTCCCTACAATCCTTATACATTTCCCTAAAAATGAAATCCTATATATGCCTGCATTATTCAAAAATATAAAGGTCCCTGATTCCCTTATATAATTATGCTGAATATACCTACGCATACATTTCATAATTATAGCATAGTTCCTGCTTTTTTCAAGAAAAGCCCCGGACGAATCTTCCTTGATTCCTTCCGGGGCTCAATCATCAAAATGATAAATCTGTTTTCAACACATTAACAACATTACTTCTCGCTATTTTCCTTCGAAAGTTCCACAGCTGCTGCTTTTTTGATTTCCATGGCATGCTGCTTCTGAATTTCCGGATCATAAGACAGAATCGGTTCAACGTCCTTCTTTTTAATATTTCTATCAATATAATTTCTTGTAATTTTAATAACAAGCGGTGTCATGGCAAGAACACCAATAAGGTTAGGTATCATCATAAATGCATTAAATGTATCGGAAATCTCCCAGGCAAGTGTCGATGTCATAATTGCGCCTAAAATCATAAGCAACACAAAGAATATACGATAAACCTTTGATCCTTTTGTCCCAGCAAGATATTCAACAGCCTTTGATCCATAATGTGACCAACCCATAACTGTTGTGAACGCAAACAATAGAACTGCAATTGCAATAAACCATTCTCCACCTAGTCCAAATACATTACCGAATGCCTTGGCAACAAGAGTAGCATCTTCAACATTTCCATTTGGGAGTCCTGTTGAAAGATCAACAAAGCCTGATGTAAGAACCACCAGTGCTGTTATTGTACATACAACAATTGTATCCGCAAAAACTTCAAATATTCCCCACATTCCCTGAACAACAGGCTCCTTAACATTTGAATTAGAATGAACCATAACAGAAGAACCAAGACCTGCTTCATTTGAGAACGCACCTTTCTGGCAACCAATCTTAAGCGGACCATCCATTATCTCTTTAATGATTGAGCCTATAGCACCTCCTATTGCAGCTCTTGGAACAAAAGCAAATTTGAAAATTGCTCCAAAAGCAGCACCGACCGAAGTAATGTTAAAGCCAATAACAATCAGTGCCCCTAAAATATATAAACCTGCCATAAAAGGAACTACCCGCTCGGCAAAAGAAGCAATTCTCTTAAGCCCACCTATAATAATAATCCCTCCTAGTACCATAAGAACAATTCCGAGTCCCCAGTTAACAACTGATATTCCAAGAAACGAAGGTGCCTTAACGTTTTCAAGAAACGCCGAGTGAACGTTAAGCGTAATTTTATTAATCTGACCCATATTTCCAATTCCAAACGATGCAAGAATTGCAAATATTGCAAATATTACTGCAAGAACTTTACCTATGCGTTTAAACCCTTTGTACGATCCTAGACCATCCTGGAGATAATACATTGCGCCTCCGGACCATTCTCCTTTGTTGTTCTTTCTTCTAAAATAAATACCAAGAACATTTTCCGAAAAATTGGTCATCATTCCTAAAATTGCTGCAATCCACATCCAAAAGATTGCTCCCGGGCCTCCATAATATATAGCAGCCGCCACACCGGCTATATTACCTGTACCTATTGTAGCTGCCAGCGCTGTACACAAGGCCTGAAACTGCGAAACAGAGCCCTCATCGGCTTTTCGCGTATGTTTGTGAAAAACACTTCCTATGGTTTTTCCCCACCATTCTTTAATGAATGATATCTGGAAAAACTTAGTAATCACGGAACATATAAGTCCGGTTCCTAAAAGCAGGGCAATAGCAAACCATCCCCATGCAAAATCGTTAACAGCTTTATTAACGTCTGTAACGGTTTCAAGAAATGAACTAACATGTTCATCAGCATCTTCCATAAGCAAGAGATTAATCGTCTGATTCATTAATAATATGGAATTCATTATCTCCTCCCAACCATACACTCATATGCCTAATTTTCATTTTTATACCATGTCAAATATGGTGTATTCTATATTTATGCTATCAATTTACTACGTTAATATATCATAGCATATACCTTTCAAACAATAAAAAAGTGCAGATTCAGTAATGCTTACCGATATCTGCACTTAGCACATAACGCTTATTTCATATGAACCAGGGAAGTCCACCCATTGTTATCAAGCTACCACCATTAGTTAAGCTTAAATTCATCTCCGTACTTATTTCCATTGTAATAAACAGAGCCAAGTGATGTATCAAGTCTGATTTTACATTCTGAATCATCAATACTGTTTGTTACTTCTATATCTCCCAATGAATCATCCGCATTAAGGTTATATATTGCACCGTTAAGTTTGATATCTCCAAGAGAATTATCTACTTTCATTTCTCTGACTGTAACGTTTCCTGCTTCAACCTCACCGCAAGCCTGGTCAACATCAATTTCATCTGCCTCAACATCTGTAAAGATAATATCTCCCAAAGCTATGTCTGCATCTATTTTATTACTGATGTTACAGTCTTTTATGTTTATATCTCCAAGATCGCTGTCAACATTTACATTTTTTGCACTTATGCCTGATACATCTATTTTTCCAAGAGCGGTTTCTATTCTGACATTATCAAGGCTTGTACCGATGGGTAAGGTAACAACAATTTGTCCGGACACTCCGTTTTTCACTGAACCTGCGCAGGATATAAAACCAAACAACATTTTTTCTGAACCGCTCTGTTCTATTTTCAATTCACCATTATGGATCTTAATTTCAGGATTTAATGCAGAATTTGAATATTTGTATTCTACAGAACTTCCATCACCTGTCTTTATTATGACATCTCCCAAATCTGCTTTCACATTAATCGAACTAATTGTTTCAGTGATTGCTTTTGTAGTTGATCCCTCCATTGAAATCTCGCCTTTTTCGTTTTTATTATTGAAATTACCAAGATACTTAAAAATTCCAAAAATGATGCATCCTAAAGTAATACATGCAGCAACGATAAGAATCACCACTTTGGCAGAACCTCTGTTATCTTTAATCTTCATTTAACTTTTCCTCCGTTTAAGAAATGTATTATCTACACTGTTTTTATCATATATAAGTTGTAAACAGATATTTATTTATCAGTCTTTATACTTATCGCTATTCATCCTTAGATATAAGGCATGCCTTTAATACCATGAATACCGCTGCGCCAATTGGAAATACAATCCAGCTTCTTCCCCAATTAAATGTAAGGAAACTCCAGCAAAGATATCCGCAGGTAACAAGCGGCCAGAATACTTCCATAACAGTTTCAGCTGCCTTGTTGATATATTTAGGCTTAACCGGAACGTTATCTTTGTAGTGTGCACTCACGGTATCTCCATCATTGACATTAAGAAGTCGCTCATAGCTTCTCTTAATATCTGCTGAGTGAATAAGAAGTAAAACTCCTGTTCCAACCATGATAAACAAAATGATTGCTGAGAAATCATCTAGCAAACCGGTTGAAAACACAGGGATTTCATCCAAAACAGCCGCCGGCACCCAACACATCGCACAGAGTAATACTCCTATTGTTTTCCTGATGTTTAATGTATATTGAAGTCTTCTGTACTCATCGGTCATCTCATTTGATGTTGCATAATCAAGATAACATGGCGATTGTTCAACAAAAGTGTAATCTCTCATTAACCCTGCTGTATTAATAAAGATGGCAACTGCAATTCCTATCTGTGCAAACATTCCTATTGCTCCGAGGCCATTAAAGAGAATCGGCCAAATTACACATGTTATACATAACATGACTGCTATTCCGATACGAAATCCTCTCTTTTCCATTGCTTCTATATAATGTTTTGCCGTGTCGGAATCTATATATCTTTTTTCGGTATTATCCTGTACCAGAACCTCTGTACCAAGGTTCAGGTCAAGATCGTTTATATTTCCAAACTCTGCAATAACGGTACCAATCGCTTCATTTTCTGTTTTTCCCTGAGCTATAAGTTCCTCATAATTGTCTTCCATCATCTGCCATAGCTCATCCTTGGCTCTTATAACCTCCGGTGTATTGGGCATATTGGCAAACATTGCCTCAAGATAATTTCTAATTGTTTCCATCTATCAATCCCTCCAAAATAAATCGATTAATAACTTCTTTAGTCAGAACCCATTCCTCACATTTTTCTTTGTAATAGTTTTGTCCACCTTCCGTGATCCTGTAGTAGGTTCTTTTCTTTCCTTTAAGATCCACATCCTGTTGGATAAAGGACTCTATATAACCATTCTTTTCCATTCTGGTAAATGCTGAATATAATGTTGTTTCTTTAATAATATACTTTTCATCCGTCAGTTGCCTGATCTGCTTTGATATTTCATATCCGTATGACGGTTCCTTCATAAGAATTGACAGTATCATTGTATCATTGTAGCCACGGATTACATCGCTACTGATTTCTATCATTTGCTACGCTCCTTTCATTCTTTTATTGCAATAAAAATATACTTCATAGTCTTTCTCTATATTTTTCTGCGACCCTTTCCACATATCCCATTTATCTTCCGGCATGATTCGGGATATATTTATCGAAAGTTTTTACTCCGACCATCGTACTACGTCTCTCGTTGCTATGTCTGTCGTACTACGGCTGTCGTAGTATTTATATCATCTATTAATTTCTGTGTCAACACTTTTATTTTAATTTTTTATTTTGGGTTATCATTTTACAAATACTTCAATATCTAAATTGTATATTTTCGTGTATAATAAATAGGAATGGAAACAGATAAAATAAAGAAAAGATAAAAAACAGATAAAGTGTAAAACGATTTTAAGCATAATATACAATCATTAGTTAGGAGTATAAATTGAGATGAAAAGATCCTGTGGCGTATTGTTACCTGTATTCAGTCTTCCAAGCAAATACGGTATTGGCTGTTTTTCTAAAGAAGCATATGAATTTGTTGATTTTTTGGTTGAAGCCGGTCAGACATACTGGCAAATTCTTCCTTTAGGTCCGACAAGTTATGGAGATTCGCCTTATCAGGCCTTTTCTACCTTTGCAGGTAATCCTTACTTTATTGATTTGGAAAAACTTGTTGAATTAAAGTGGATTACATATAAAGATATAAATTCTATAAACTGGGGCGAAACCGATAAGAGTAACGGCTCCGATTACGTAGATTATGAGAAGCAGTACAAAAACAGATTCAAGGTTCTAAAAAAGGCTTTTAAAAATAGCGATATAGCCTCATTACCCGCCTTTCAAAAATTCGTCAGACAGAACAAGAGCTGGCTTAATAACTACGCAACTTATATGGCCATAAAGGATGCTCATAAGTCGGTAAGTTATCTTGAATGGGAAGAAGACATACGTCTTCGTGACAAGGAAGCACTTGAGAAGTGGTCCAAAAAGCTGGAAAATGAGATTCTTTTCTACGAATTTCAACAATATCTTTTTTATACCCAGTGGGCTGAACTCAAGAAATATGCAAATAATCGTGGCATAAAAATAGTTGGTGATATACCCATTTATGTATCATTAGACAGTGCAGATACCTGGGCAAACCCTAAGTTATTCCAATTGGACGAAAATGGTTATCCTACCGGAGTTGCAGGTTGTCCTCCCGATTATTTTTCTGAAGATGGACAATTGTGGGGAAATCCCTTATATGATTGGGAATATCATAAGAAAACTGAATACAAATGGTGGATTTCAAGATTTGAAGCTGCTTTTAAGCTTTATGACGTAGTAAGAGTAGATCATTTCAGAGGCTTTGAAGCATATTATAATATTCCTTACCGCGATACTACTGCCAGAAACGGGCATTGGGTAAAGGGACCCGGCTATGATCTATTTAAAGAAGTAAAAGCAAAACTTGGTGACTGCCCCATTATAGCTGAAGATTTAGGGTTAATAACCCCAGCTGTAAGGAAACTTATAAAAAGATGTGGTTATCCCGGCATGAAAATTCTCACCTATGGTTTCAACCCTGAAGAGATGTCAGATCATGCTCCATTTATGTACGAAAACAATTCAATCGTTTATACGGGAACACATGACAATGATACAATCACAGCATATTTTAATGAAATAATGACCAAAAAAGAACGTGAATATGTTCGTGAATATATGAATTTCAAAGGAAATAAAGATGTTGCATGGCACTTTATCAGAACTGCTATGGAATCAAGTGCGGACATAGCTATATTCCCCATCCAGGACTATCTTGGACTTGGAAATGAAGCTAAAATAAATACACCTTCTACCTTGGGTAATAACTGGAAGTGGCGACTGATTCCCGGAAAGCTTACAAATGAACTTGCTTTGAAAATGAAAAAGCTGGCTGTCACATATTACAGATGCAATAATTAATGCCAGGTTGAATAATATGCTACTGCAGTCCAAAAATGAAAGGATTATTCACTTATTATGGAAATTGAAAGAAAATTCTTAATAAAGGAAATGCCGGATCTTACCAAATACCCCTTCAAAAAAATGGAACAGGGATATTTGAATACCAGTCCTACTGTTCGGGTAAGACGTGAAAATGAAGAATACTTCCTTACCTATAAGTCAAAAAGCATCGATGGCATCAGCCGTGAAGAATATAATCTTCCACTGACTCAGGAAGCCTATGAACATCTAATCCGCAAATGTGATGGTAATATTATAACCAAAACCCGTTATCTCATTCCTATCAAAGATCTCGGCAACGACCATGATTCCTTAACCGCTGAACTTGATGTTTTCGAAGCTCGTTTCAACGGACTTACATTTGTCGAGGTCGAATTCGAAACGGTTGAAAAAGCAAACGCCTTTATCAAGCCCGAGTGGTTCGGCGAAGATGTAACCGATAAGAAAGAATATTATAATTCCTATCTTTCACAGCTTGTGTAAGCTATTTCTTTTTCAAGTGCAAATGAATAAAGTAAACTCTCCTTCACATGCATGCCGGTTATTCTTTCTAAGGCTTCAATATAATAATCCAGCTGAATAGCATATCTGTCGATTAAATCATCCTCTTTTTTGATAACATCTGTTTTGTAATCCATCAGAACAATTTCTCCGTCTTCAATAAAGAATGCATCGATAATACCCTGCAGCAGTACTCTCTCACCTTCCGGATATTCCGAGTTAGCTTTATTAGCATCAATTGAAAGAACAAAAGGCTGCTCTCTCCTCAACAATCCAATTTGCTGTGCTTTTTTCATTCTCTGCCCCAGATTACTATTCATCATATTCTTAATTTTGGTAGCAGATATGGCTTTGGCCCAAGCTTCTGATATCAGCTTTTTATCTATCCAAGAATTAATTTGTGATTTAATATCCTCATTGTCAAAATCGAGTAGTTCCATCACTTTATGATACGCACTGCCTCGGTCAGTTCCTGAAAGTGTATTCTCAACATCTGAAACAAATTTAGGAATGTACTTTTCATCAGACTCATCTGACTTAAATAGTTCTTTTGCATCAGAAGTATCAAGATATGCTTTTTTAATATCTGAAACACTGGTTTTCAGAACCATTCCAGCCAATTGCTTATATGGATATTCAAGTTCAATACGTTTTACTAACTCATCAACTTCTTTATTTGCAGATAAATCATTCTCTATATGCTTACGCAATTCTCCGCGCGCAGCTATTTTGTCAAAGGTATCTTCTATATCAGGTTCGTCATCAAGTCCTCCAACAAGTTTTGCAGTGTTATATAAAGGAACCAACAAATCCAAATAACTTTTAGATTCCATAATTTGAGCATAACCCATATTCTTTTTGCAGCATAATGCTCTGTCTGTTAATGAATCAAATTCATCCTCACTTTTAAGAATTCCCGTGATAATCATTTTCTCTTTTGCCCTGGTAAGCGCCACATAGAGAATACGAATTTCCTCACCAAGTGTATCCTGTCTGATTTTTAAGTTAACAGCCTTTCGAAACAGAAGGGTACTTTTTATCCTTCTTGAAATGTCCAAATATGATATACCCACACCAAAATCCATATCCGAAACGATTGTCCCTGTGGTATCCCTCATATTGAACTGTTTATGCACACCGGCCAGAAAACATACCGGAAACTCAAGTCCTTTTGATTTATGAATTGTCATTACTCTTACAACATTTGCGTTTTCATCAAGGACATCGGCTTCTCCAATATCATTATTGATTTTCTTGATTTTTTCGAGATACCTGACAAAATTAAATAAACCTCTGTAGTTAGTTCCTTCAAAATTTTTAGCCTGTTCAACAAGCAGCAACACATTACTGCTTCTGACATCTCCGCCGGGCATAGCTCCTATATAGTCCACGAAACCCGATTCAAGGATTAAATCAAGTATCAGCTGATGTATGGATCTGAAAACAGCTCGTTCTCTCCATAATTCAAGAAAGGAAATAAAACCTGCAACCTTATCATTATAGTTTTTTACCAGCAGAAGACTGTCATATAAACACCTGATAGATCTAGCAGGCATATTGGCCGCTGCTGTTTCCTTCTGCTCATTAAGCAGTCTTTTTGCTTCTACCTTGATATTTGCAACGTCGTTTTCGGTAAAGTTTCCAAAATAGGAAGTCATTGTTCCATATAGAGCAATATCCTGTCTGGGGTTATCTATTGTCTTAAGCAGCTGAATAACTGTCTGAATTTCTCTTGTATCATAAAATCCGGAATTCATTGACATATGGACAGGAATTCCTTCCCCGGCAAAAATCTTCTTAATTCCTTCAGCGGTATCTGACATTGATCTGACAAGAATAACAATATCGGAATAACGAAGCGGTCGTAATTTTTTAGTATCCTTATCCACGACCTTAAGCGTCTTTTTGAGCGACTTTATTCTGTGTGCTATAAGAACTGCCTCGCTTTCTCCCTTCGATAAATCACTGTCGCTATCATTTACTGTAAGCAGTAGTTCCGTATCATATTCCGGGTCCGGATCATCATCATATCTGTCATTGTCATTAGGTAAATCATTAGGAAATGATGCCCCATAAACCAGTCTTGCATCATTATCATATTTCACTCCGCCAACACTTTCATTCATAATTTGACCAAATAAGTCATTGACAGAATTTACCACATTTCTGCGGCTTCTGAAGTTTTTATGCAAATCTATACGTTCATTTGCAGTATCAATCCGGTCTGATTGACTATTTGAGTCATTAGTTTTGTAACACTTGTATTTTTCAATAAAAATTTCAGGATTGGCTAATCTGAACTTATAGATACTTTGCTTAACATCTCCTACCATAAACCTGTTGCCGGATTGCTCTGAAGAGTTCGAAATTGATGATATTAATAACTCCTGTATCCTATTACAGTCCTGATATTCATCCATCATTAATTCATCAAACATGTCACGATATTCCAATGCAGTTTTTGATGGAATATGTTCTCCATTTTCGTCAACCGACCATAAAATATTTAAGGCATACCTTTCCATGTCAGAAAAACTTATGATACCCTTTTCCTGTTTGCCGGTCTGAAATATGTCAGCAAATTCTTTTGTCAAATCAACGAGTTCTTCGATAACTGGTGATATTTTATTAAGCCTTTTGACCTCACACTCTGCCGTTTCAGAAAAGAGGTTTTTGAGTGCTCCCTGATTATCTCCCGTTACAGCTTTCTTATATCCATCCCTGTACTTTTGAAATTGCTCTACTACATCAGGATCATCTTTTGAACCTTTGCGTGGTAAGGTTGACCACTTAAAGCTTTTTAGCATGTCATTTACTTCACCATAAGATGAAGTACTAAGAAGACTGTTTACCGCATCTATATCATTTTCTATAGTATCTTCATACTTGGCCGGTGCTCCCGGCATGGCCGCAATTTCTCTTGCTCCCTCAATCTCCTCCAGCACATCTTTGAGTTTTTCGCGCATATATTCCAGAATAAATTGTACATGTACCGACTCTTCAAACTCTTTTATACCATTAATCCTGTATTGATTCCGACATTCATCAAGCCATTCCTCAGGATATGGATAACCCTCCGAGAATTTATATAGCGACAAAACCGCATCTCTTAATACTGAATCCGTACAATTCTTAAGAAAATAGTCTACAAGTGTAAGGAATTGCTCGTCCTTATTCTTATATTTCTCTTCAAAAAGAGCATCCAGAATATCCTCCATTAACAGAGTTAATTCATTTTCATCCGCCACTCTGAAGTTTGGGTCAAGGCCTATAACGTTAAAGTTATTTCTGATGATATTCATACAAAAACTGTGTATTGTCGAAATCTGCGCTTTGTAAAGCAATGCTGCCTGCTTTTGAAGATGCGCATCTGAAGGATTTCTATCGAGTGCTTCTTCTATTGCCTTACCGATTCTTTCACGCATTTCTGAAGCAGCTGCCTCAGTGAAAGTAACCACAAGCAGTCTGTCAATATCCATCGGATGGTTATTATCCAGAATTTTCTGAATTATTCTCTCAACAAGAACTGCTGTCTTACCCGAACCGGCCGCTGCCGAAACAAGAAGATTCTTTCCTCTTGATTCAATAACTTTTAATTGTTCAGTAGTATATCTTGTCTTACCTGAATCACTCACTCTAAAGAATCTCCTTTCTCTTCATTATTCTGAAGGTATTCCTGCATGGCCTCAAGCGCTTCATCTGTGCTCTTACCCGAAAGCTTTTTCTTTGAGTATCCATCTATTTTGGTATCATATTTACATATATCTTTATAATCACAATATTTACACGGATCCTTCTGATCATGCACAACCGGATTTACGGCAATATCTCCATCAAGAACAGATTTTCCTATATCAGAAATCTTATCTTGGACATATTCCTCAATAAGTCGATAATTTTCATCAGACAACAACTTCGATTTTGATGAAAAACTGCCGTCTTTGTTTAGTTTAACCGGTATTGCAGCCGAAGCCGCACCATCATCTTTCAAAGCTCTGTCCAGCAGACTTACTATATCTTTACTGGCAGCTACAAGTCCTGTCTGCTTTAGTTCATTTTTAATTGAATTACCTATAGTAACATCGTCTGCCTCATCGTCACATTCAACCACCGGATTATCGATATGATAGTAGAGCATTGCTGCCATAACCGCTTCTTTTCCGTTTTCTTTGGCAGACAATTCTCTAAGCATATGCATCATATAGACAGGCTGCTGAAATGAAAGTCCATAGTAAAGCGAATCCATATCAATACTCTTTACAGAAGACTTATAATCAACAATTTTCACATATGTTTTATCATCCTTACGGCAAACATCAACCCTGTCTATCTGGCCTCTTATTTTTATCTTTCTATCATTTGAGATATTAAGAGTTTCCTGAAAACTATGTTCAAAATACTCCGGAATAAATGCTCCCTGCTGTAGCTGTTCCTTAATTGTTTCAAGAGATACCGCTGAAATGTCATATATTTTTTCGATCATATAACTGTTTTTTGAAGAAGTATGAAGCACGGAAGATGAATAAACTGCTGCTTCATCTTCTACAACACTTCGTAAGTCTTCTTTCAGCATTTCATCCGGGAAATTGAGAAGGCTAAAGCCCTTGTTCTGCATTTTCGCTGAAAACGATTTAAGCACATTGTGATACACATTACCCAAATCCGTAACTTGAAACTCTCCTTCTTCCCTGTTTTTAAGATTAAGCCCATATTTAAGAAAATGTGCATACTGACATGTCTGGAAATTTTCTAAACGTGAAACAGAGTTTGTAAGTATTTTACCGTATAGCTTTTCTGCCAGTCCTTTTTCAAGTTTTTGCTTTATATACTGACTAAATGCAGCCTCTTCCAGTTTCATTAACATTTCTGCATCGTATTTATGACCAAGTACCTTAAACAAGGCTACAAGCTGCTCAAATGACAGAGACTCCAGCTGACCATATGAATATTCAAGTAATGCCTTTGAAAGAAGCGATTTTGCATCTCTATATCCATATACATTATCAAACAATTTCGAATCACTGTTTGTGGAAGTCACAATTAGCTTTGGGAACATTTTCCTGAGTGTACCGATTAGATACGACTCCCTCTTTGTCTTTCCATCAAGCCCCAGCCTCGAAAAAGATACATATAATCTTTCCTTAGGCTTGGTCATATTCATATAAAGATAAAGCCTCTGTATAAAAACCTGCTCTCTTGGTGACGGAGCAAGCTGAATATCCGACTCCTTAAGAAACTCTCTGTCGATATCGGAAATAATTCCTCCGGAACTGTTATTTTGGGGGACATTTCCGTCATTTATTCCTAAAAGCATAAGCATTCTGTTTTCAGGGACTCTGCTTCGCTCAAGATCACCTATAATGACCTTATCAACGCCTCCCGGAATCGTACCTATATCAATTTCCTCAAAACCCGATTCCAGAATGCGTATGAACTCGTCCAAAGGTACATTTTCATCCCCAAGTAAATCATATATTTGATCAAAAAGATCCATAACCAGTGAAAAAATCTGTTTATATTCCATAGACAGTTCTTCCATACCATCAGCATGAAATTTTTCACTGAAATTATTGAGTTTTTCTTCAATATTTCCCAGTATGATGAAATCATATAATGCCTTTATTCTTTCGCTTGTCGTTTTTCCTGAATTGATAAGCGGAGCAAGCAAATTCATTATATGTTCACGGCAGCTGTTCAGTTTTCGGAGTGCTTCAATATTCTCACTGGCCAGCTGATCAAGGTATTCCGGTCTGCTGTCAAAATTATCTGCATATGGAGGTAGTATAAATATTGCTTTCCACTTACTCTTTCCGCGTATTGACTTCTGAAGCAGATAATTATCCAGAAAATCAATATCTTCCATCGGGATACCTGTAAGTCCGGTCCTCAAAAAGTGCATAACTGAATCATAAGAAAAATTCTCCCTGATAATAAGTAATGCGCTTCTGATAAATTCTATAAACGGATTCAGCGTAATCTTTCTGTTTTCATCAATAAAAATAGGTATATCGTAAATTTGAGCAGCTCGAATAAACTCATCATGATAATTCTGAACATCAGCGCAGATAATTGATATATCTCTGTATTTCCAATCATGCAGCAAAACCAGTTCTTTGATTTTCAAAAAACAGTCATCAACTTCTTTATTGGGATTTATTGACTCAACTATCTCAATTTCATTAACATTGTCCTTATACTCACTTATTGGATAACGAAAGATATTTTTCTCAAGATGCGAGAGTGTCCTATTATCTGCATATCTGAAATTATGTTTGAAAATAACATCTTTTTCAAAGGATACATTTACTTCCTGGGCAAGAAGCTGGATATCCTTAATGGTTTTTTTCGAAAGATGAAAGAGTTCCTGTTCACCTGCAAATGAATATGGATTCTCATTAATATCAATAGTTACAGAAACAATGACTCTCTTGGTCAATTCCAACAAACGCCGTATTAATGCGTATTGCACGGGGGTAAAGCCTGTGAACCCGTCAAGCACAACCACACTGCCCTTCACTATCTTTGAGTCACCGATTCGATCCCTCAGAAGGGTCATTGTCTCCTCTGAAGTCACATAATCATCACATATGTAATCGTTAAAGGCCTTATATATTGTTTTAATATCTTTTAACTTTGCATTAAGCATCCCGCGAGAACCTGAAAACGAAATCAGCTCGTCGAGTTTATCAGGAGATATGTCATACTGTTTAAATTCACTGATTACAGATTTGATTTCATGAACATATCCGATCTTATTAAGATTTTTACCAACCACAGGCATATCGGACGCTATTTTTTCAGCAAGGTGCCTGAGTACCAAACTCTTTCCCGTATCATCAAGAACCCTTCGTTCCTCACCACCAAGTTCTTCAAACACTCTGTGTGCCAATCTTTCAAAAGACAGAATATCGATATTCATAATTCCGCCGGTTGGGGTTGCGTTAACAAGGTCAATCTGAGTCTGCATTGTAAACTGATTGGGTACTATATATAAAAAATTGGTATCTGCTTCTTTATTAGCCCATTCAATTATATCTTTATGTAATTGAAAACTCTTCCCGGAACCTGATGCTCCAAGATAAAACTGCAAACTCATTTCACTGTTCTCCGACTATTAATCTTTTATCTCTTCAGAGGTTCCGTAACATCCATTAAGTACTCCAAATCTTTTCCCCGAAGCATGGGTGCCAGTTTTTCCCTGACTGTCATATGATAATTATTCAACCATCTGATTTCTTCATCAGACAAATATTCTATTTCTATCGGTTTCTTATCTATCGGTACATATGTAAGTGGTTCAAATCCATAAAAAGTACCATATTCATTGGTTTCAAGTTCAACACAAAGCATGTCTGTTTCAGTACGAATACCATATTCATTCTCGATATAAACTCCCGGTTCATCCGAAGTAACCATTCCCGGCTCATATATAACACCCGGTTGTTTACCTTCAGGTATGTTCCACCTTATATTATTTGGTCCCTCATGAACGTTTAGAAGCGCACCTATTCCGTGACCTGTACCATGCTTGTAATCTCTTCCTTCACTCCAGAAGAAATCACGTGCAACTATGTCCAAATGGTTGCCCCTACAGCCTTTCATAAACTTAAAATTTAAAAGTTTCAGGTTTGCTTTAAGCACTAAAGTATAATCATGTTTTAATTTTGTAGCAACTTCTCCGATACCATAGGTTCTTGTTACATCTGTAGTTCCCTCTGCGTACTGTCCTCCCGAATCAATCAAAAGAAAACTGTTTCTTCCGATTTGAATATCGGTTTCCGCGGTTGGTTCATAATGAACAATTGCCCCATGGTAACCGAAGGCTGCTATTGTATCAAAGGACGGTTCTATATAAGATTCATTTTCTTCTCTAAATGAAGCCAGTTTTTTTGAAACGGATAACTCTGTTAAATTTTCATTGTTTGCAATTGCCTCTTTTAACCATCTGTCAAATCTGACAACAGCTGCTCCGTCTTTAATATTGGCTATTTTAATGTTTTCTATTTCACATTCATTCTTTATTGCTTTCATATATGTTGATGGATTCATCTCATCAATGACAGCAATATTTGAGCCGATTGCTTTGATAATTTTATAATTTGCACCGGTTTTATCTAATAATATTCCTTTCTTAGTACAAATATTTACACTTTGCATGCCTTTTTCAAAAAATTCTTCGTATTTTTCTATTTCAATATCATTTTGCGCAAGGTAAGAAAGAATATCCCTGTCATCAATATTTGCATAGAGAACAACCTTATTATCTGTGATAACAAGAAATGCGAAAAATACAGGATTGTTCTCCACATCATTTCCTCTCATATTAAGAATCCATGCGATATCATCCAATGCTGTCACAATATGGACATCCGTTTTCTTTTCATCCATTTTAAGCCTTATTCGCTCAATCTTTGACTTTACACTTTCTCCGGCAACCTTTACATCAAGAATAAACGGCTTGTTATATACTAAGCCCGGTCTGTCTTCCCATATTCCCTCTGTTGGATCAAAATCATATATAACTGAGCATTCTTTAGCTTCAAGCTCTTTTTCGAAGTTCAAACCTGTTTCAGAATCAACTACTCTTCCATCAAAACCGAGCTTCTCACCTTTATTTATGCTGTTTATAATCAGTTCAGTAACCTTGGGAACACCAGGCTCACCCATCTTCATAAGCTGAATGGAACTGCCTTTTAACTGATCAGCGGCCTGAATAAAATACCTTCCGTCTGTAAAAAGATACGCATCGTTCTGACTGACAACAAGTGTCCCTGCAGATCCCGTAAATCCACTGAAAAAATCCCTAACCTTATAATAGTCAGCAAGGTATTCACTGCCATGATAGTCACAAGTTGGAATCATGCACCAGCGTATCCCTTCCTTACTCATTTTTCCTCTTAATTTTGTCAATCTTTCATTAATCATCTCTTTATCTCCTAACTCAATATTTCAAAATAGCTCTGTCTGAAACAAGAATATATGAAAACTTTATCAAATCATAAAATTATATTTTCCCTTAAAATATATAAATGCATCCAAATATATGAAAATATACATACATATACTCCATCATTCGGATGCATTCAGATTCACAAATATATATTTACACTTCAGCTATTACTTCAACTTCACATAACACATTCTTTGGAAGTGTCTTTACAGCCACACACGAACGGGCAGGCTTTTCGGTGAAATATTTTTCATAAACAGCATTAAAGGCTGCAAAATCATTCATATCTGCAAGAAAACATGTTGTTTTAACAACCCTGGTATAATCAGTTCCAGCCTCTTTCAATATCTCTCCAACATTTTTGATTGCCTGTTCAGCCTGAACTTCAATTCCGCCATCAATGATATCCCCTGTCTCCGGAACAATCGGAATCTGTCCCGATGCAAACAAAAGGCTGCCTGTTATAATCCCCTGCGAATATGGGCCAATTGCCTTAGGTGCTTTTTCTGTACTTATCTTTTTCATTCTTACCTCCATCTGATTTACATAATATAGTTTACATAATCATACGTTACTCATCAAATTCAACTCTGACATAAAAGCCACGCGAATTCTCTTCTATTTGGATAACTTTCCCCTCCTGACTCTTAAGTCTTTCCGGAAATGGTATATTGGGTGACATTGCAAGAGACGGATCTATCGTATAATAATAAGCATTTGAGAGTTTTCCCTCCGTAACGGTAATCGTGTCTCCTTCTTTTATCAAGCCTTCGCGCTCCATTTTAAAATCCATCTCACGCATAATCTTATCTCCTTTGCCCCTTTATTCTTTTAAGTATATTTGTAAAAGTACAGGGTCATGATCTGAAAATTCGTAATGACAGTTCATATTATTATAATAATGAACCATAACATTATCAGACACTATAAATCCATCTGTCGTAACAGTAAATGTAGTATCCTCATTATACGGTTCGTTTGTATTCCTGCAGGAATTATGAGAAATTGAAAAATCGGTTCCATAATCTATTCCCATTTCAAAACCTTTAGGTAGTTTTTCTCTTGGGAATCTCTGACACCATGTCAGATCGGTTTCCAGTTCTTCATCCCTGAGATTCATATTAAAATCGCCACCACATATTACATAATTTCCCATTTTATAATTGCTCTCCATATCACGGAAAAGCATATCAAGCTGAGCATCTCTCACACTGACATCTGAATAGGCAGACAAATGAACATTATAAAGGACAAGCATCTTTTCATTGGCTGTAGGTATCTTAGATACAGTATAGCACCTGTCATAGTCCATATATTTATTAAACCCTTCCGATACCGGCAAAGAAACACGCATTCCTTCTGCAATACGTGATGTCGAATAAGTCAGCATCGCTGATTTGTTCTTACCTATAGGATCAAATATGGGATAGAAAATATACGGAGAATCATAACAAACAGCTTCGTTAAAATAGAATCCCTTAATAAGGTCATTCAATACTTCTCTCTCATTAACATTGAATGTACGGGTTCCATCCAAATCTACCTCCTGTAAAAGGAAAAAGCTTGCACCGGAATTATATATAACATCCGTTATTGCACATAAGTTTGCCAGCAGACCATCTTCTGATTTAGCTCTTGAATATTTTCCGCCATCCATAAAAAAGCTGTAATCATTAGTATTGGCACCATATCCGATATTATAAGTAATAATATTATAATAATCTCCTGTATTAACAACCTTATTGTCATCAAAATAGGAATATGCACCGGTAATCTGAGTTTCCAGGTACTCATTGTTCGGTATTCTCTGGTAGCTTGAAAGGAAATATGTAAAATAACCTCCCACAGCCAAAACCAGTAAAATCAGTATTACTATGATAATTCGTTTTATTTTCTTCTTTTTCACTGAAACACTCCAATTATGAAAGAATTAATAATAGGTTAATAACCTTTAATCTCAATAAACATTTTCTGACGCTTAATCAAAAATTATTCCGGCTTTTCAGATGTTTCCACCTCGACATCCTCTGCCAGTACTGTTCCTTCAAGAATTACGGCATGAGAAAGAAGGAATTCTTTCCATAACTCATTGGATTTCCCCTTTAGGTGTAAATGGTCTCCTCTAAGATCATCTCTCAAAAAGCCTTCCTCATCACACAAAACCTCATTTTCATCTATATAGAAAATAGTTTCATTATCTGCAAGGGTTGCAATGGCATTGTTTCTGGCTCTGATATTTTCGTTGTTAAAAACTTTGTCTTTTGTGCTTTTTTCTCTGTCAACGTTCATAATTGCCTGAATAATGATGATAGCCTCCGGCTGCATTTCATGAATTCTGTCAACGACGGAAGTGAACTCCTTCATATAATCTTCTGTCTTGCCGGTTCCAAGCTCATTCACACCAACCATGATGTATATCTTTTTATACTGTTTCTTTTTAAGAAAACTTTCGACAGTTCCTTTTCCCTTAAAATTGCTCTTAAAGGTCTTCCATATTGAAAGAGATGTCTCGCAAAGAGAATCTGCATGCTGAGAAATATCAGTATATTTAACAAGACCGACCGTTCTTGAATCACCAATAAACAGAGCATCATCAAAATATTCCATTGTAACTTTGCCAAATGGATAAGAAGCCGCAAACTGCACTCCCATATCACCGTATATATCTGCAGAAACGTGTGCTACATACTCATCATATGTTGTTTCTCTGAATGGCTCATATCTTGGCACATAATCCTTAAACGGATTATCTTCTTCAGGTTCCGGTATTTCTTCCTCAGTCGGTGTTTCTTCAGTTTCAATATCCACATCTGCAGGCTGAACTTCATCATTTACAATCCCAGAATCCTGCGTTTCTGTTACCGTTTCATTATCAGCAGTTTCAGACTCTGCGTTTGCATTTTCTCCTGCAATCTGTTTTGCAAGCATTTCTTCTTCCATCTTCTGACGTTCAGAAGCTTCCATGGCAGCCTGGTTCCTCTTTTGAGAATTAAACAGATCCCACGGATATATTTCATCATTTATTCCGGTAAAAACACTTGTCAAAAAAGGCTTTTCGAGCAAATTCTTATCCTGCGAAGAATATATATTGTCTTTTCCAAGAAAACCGATCAGTGAAAAGACCAGAACACTTAGAATCAACAGTATTAATAATGGTGCTTTTTTCATATCACCAACCTCATCAAATACATATTTATAAACCTGTTACTTTAGAAATTCAGATACATAAATGGATTTCCATCCGTTGATGCAGAAAAATATACCGCAATCCAAAAAACTATTAGTAACAAAATGGTAACATACCATTTATTTTTATGTTTTTCATAAATCTCAGACGTCTTGGGTATACACAATACAATTGCCAACAGGAACATCCACCAGTAATCTCCAAGATATTCCAAAAAATCATTGCCGTTAACCGCAATGTCATTAGTCCCGAAAAACGGAAACAGCCTTGAAAAATAGCTTCCTAAATCACCTAAATCTTTGATTGCAAAAACCACCCATGTGAGCGGGATGACAATCAGAACATAAAGATTGCTCAAAACAGGTATTTTGGACAATTTCTTACCATAGGACACTTTTTCCAATATAATAAATATTCCAAGAGCAGCTCCCCAGATTAGGAAATTAATACCATTTCCATGCCAGATTCCTGTCAATATCCATACAACCGCAAGGTTAAATACCATTTTCCCCTTCGAGCATCTGCTGCCCCCCAATGGAAAATATACATAATCCTTGAAAAAATCACCCAGAGTCATATGCCATCGTCTGTAGAATTCACTTACGGAATTGGATGCATAAGGGTGATTGAAGTTCCTGACAAAATCAAAGCCCATGGCAACCATTATTCCTTCTGCCATAAGCGAATATCCCCAGAAATCAAAATATAACTGGAATGAATATGCGAAAGCTCCCAGCCAGGCAAGCGGTGTTGTTATACTCTGATACCCATACATTCCAAGGTCATTAAATAAAATGCCTATTCTGTCAGCCAGTATGACCTTCATTCCAAAACCGATTATAAAATACTTCAGACCTTCTTCTATATTTTTGATGCTAAAATATTTGTCATTATAGAAGGCACCGTCTTCATAGCGCATTATTGGTCCCTGCGTTATCTGAGCAAAAACAGAAAAATAAGCAGCCGTATCTATAAACTTGGGCCTGACAGGTATCGTAGCCCTGTAAACATCAACCTGATACGACACCATCTTAAATATGTAAAAGCTCAATCCCAACGGTAATAATGTACTTTCAACAAACGTAGCCAGAATCTTAAATGTCACAAGCGCAATAATATCTATAGAAACCATTATTGCGCAAAGCATTCTTTTTTTATGCTTTAATCTGTATCTGTTACCTTTCGAAGTCGTGTTCTTAAAACGATAGCCAATGTCTGCTACCAGGAAATTGGCTGCAATAAGCCCAACCAGAACTGCTATAAAGATTGGTTCTCCGACCGCATAAAAGAATAAACTCCCGATAATAATAATCAGATTTCTGAATTTACTCGGAACTGCATAATATAATATCAAAAACAGTGGCAAAAACCTGAAAATAAAGGTCAGCGAGGTAAAACTAATCATAAATACCACCCTTTAATTTCTGCATGCCTCTTTGGATTGCATCTTTTGAATTTTTCCAATCAGCATCTTTATTTCTGTAATCAAATTTTTCTACCATCCACGAAACATCTTCCTGAAGTCGTTCAAGACTCGTCTCCATAAGATCGAATATGATTGTAAAGAATTCCTTGCGCTGTTTTTCGTTCAGATATTTATCTGCACATTCAACAATATCTCCAAAATGCGAAAGGCAGAAGCCCTTTGACTCCTTGAGTCGTGATACAAAATCTCTGTCATTTTCATACATATGAAAGAATGTAGCCATATATCTTTCATAGGTTTCATCAAACCTTTTACAGATATAGCATGATCCTTCCCTTTTCTTAATCCAGGCCGACATTGAATTTGCACTGTCAGAATTCTTCTTAAACAAAGAACCCTTACTCTCTGAAAAGTGCTTCTTTTCCTTCTTAAATTCCTCGTTTACTCTCATGTAATGAGTCTTTAATATCCAGGCATTTCCCAGGGTATTACCATAGGCAAACATTTTCTTGAAATGAGGACGGCAAAAACCTTCCGCATCCGTAACTGCCCTTATATCTGCTTCCATATAAGAAGCTGACGATCCCAAAACAAAATCCAAAAGGTCCTGTTCAACATTTCTCTCTATTGCGCAAAACGGGCATTCTCCGTTTTCGTTAAAGGCGTCATTCAGTGGAATTGTATATAAAACTTCTTTCACAGCGTTATCCTCTCAAATTAAAATCAGTAACAATATATCCACATATTTGCATATGCGTGTCACCCTTAAGTATAACATAAAAAGCCTCTCGGAAGAATAAACCGAGAGGCTTTTTATATATTTTTTCTTCTATGCTTTGTATGACATACTTTTCAGCATAAGAAGATATTCTTTCATTTGAATAGCGTAATATTCCGGATGATCTTCGACATTTCCAATATTATCGCTGAGGATTCCCTTTGAAATAATGTCTATCATTTTATTAATCTTTGCTATATCAACATCACTTCTTAATGAAGCTGAATTGGCATGCTTAAATAATTCTTCTATCAGTTCAGGTACTACATCCCGCTTTTCCATAATAGCATTTATCGCCTCAAGAACATCCTCATTCTGAGTTCTGTTCAAAAAAGCAATCATATAAGGGTAACCTCTCATAATCATACTTTCTATGTTCTTTATCTGAATATGAAGACCAAAAAAGTCATTATCATTTTTGTCGACTGAACTGGTCACCTCGAGCGACACATATTTAACAGCATAGTCAAAAACAAACGAATACAGTCCTATTTTGTTTGAAAAATAATGAAACAGAAGGCCTTTTGATATTCCCGCTTCCTTAACGATATCATCCGTACTGGCATGAGCATATCCGTTAAGGGCAAAAATTTTAAGTGCTGCATTAATCATTCTATCCTGTTTTTCTTTTTTCAAATCGAAGAATTTATCGTTCATTCATGGCCTCGCTAACCAAATCGGTCGATATTGACTTATAGGGTCGGATTTAAGGATAGCACATTTTATTTTTCTATTCAATACAGATAACCCAAAAAGAAATGATCACAGGTAAATTTTTGCTCTTTATGGATTTTTAACTTTATATTTATCTGAAAATAGGTTAAGATTAATATGTTGACGGGTAATAGCAGCCAACATTTCTTATGTATTATCACATGTACATTAATTGAATGTATGCGATTTGTTTAGGAGGTTTATTATGGCAAAGGTAGGTAAGTTTTTATTATTCACAGCGGCAGCCAGTGCCGTAGCATATGGAGCTTTTTGTTATCTTCGAAAGAAGGAAGTTATTACTACAGTAAATGACGATGATGACGTTGTTGATTTTGATGACGATTTGGATGGTGAACCTACGAAAGCTCGTTCATATGTAAATCTTACATTTGATAAGGCTAAAGCTGAAGATTTGGCTAAAAGTGCTGTTAAGAAAGCAAAAGAAACTATTTCCGGAGGTGTTCAGAAGGTTGAGGAATTCTTCAATGATGAACCCAAGGTTGTAGATATTATTTCTGATGAGGCCACTGACGCAGCAGAAGATATTGCAGAGACTATTGAGAATACAGTATTATAAGATAATGTATATCCTGTTATCAAAAAGAACTCCCTATTGGGAGTTCTTTTTATTTCTGATAGCTTCCAGAACTTCTTCCTTCAGAATTCTGGTTTTGTCTTTAATTCTTGAGCTTGCTGAATTGGAACCAAGAATAGACGCTATAAGTTTTGATGCCACATCATATTTTTCTCTTTCCACAGACATTTCTGCAATCAGAAAATCAAGAGTAGGCTCATCCATTCCGGCTATCGGATAACGTTCTGACTGCATTGCCTCTATAAAACCATCATAAGCTGATTGTGAAAACTCTTCCATATCAGCCTGGATTTCAGGACGTACTTCATCAGGATTTTTTCCTGAACCATCATCTTCTCCTCTATCGAGTGCCTCAAGATATGACTCACATAGCCAGTATCCTTTAAGACAAATATATGCTTTTTCAGATGCTTTTGCCTTTCGAATAATAGCCGTCACCAGTGACATTTTTATTTTGGTAACAGCAAGTGAATATGAAACTACCTTATTATTAAGTCCACCAGGCGCAACAAATGAATAGTCTTCACTCTCTATAAACATCTTTCTTTGAAATGAGGTCAGCGGAGTAAGGAATCTTGCCATAACAGAATATCCACATTTTGGACAGGTTATTGGCTCATACTTGATTGGTTCAAAACGGAAATCAAATATAGGCTTCAGATTTTTTTCGATTCCTACCTGCCTTATTTTTCCGGTCTTAACTGTAGGCGACTGAAAATCCGAATCGCAAACGGGACAGGAATACTTTTTAAGCAAAATCATACTGTCCTCGTCAAATTGCGGTGTATCCTGATACATATCCTTAAACTTTTCATTTCCGGACATCTGAATTGTCGTGTCTGTCTTTGCATACATACCGGACGTACTTACATTCTTTATTCCGTTTTTAGATAAACTATCAAAAAGTCCCATACTCGAACTGCTCCTATAGTTAGCGGAAAATTAAACTACATATATAAATTAGGCATATATTTCTTTTCAAACTCGTTTATTCTCATCGGTTTATCAAAGAAAAATCCCTGAATCAAATCTATTGGCATATCTTTCAATATATCAAGCTGTGCCTTAGTTTCAACACCTTCGACGCATACTTTAACTCCAATAGCCTCCGCAAGTTCTCCTATCATCTTAACAAACGAACCCGCATATGAATCCGACTCCAAATTCCTGATAAAGCTTTGATCCACCTTAATGATATCAAAAGGAATCTCTCTGATATGATTCAGTGAAGAATAGCCGGTTCCAAAATCATCAAGAGCTATATTTACGCCGAGTTCTTTTATTTTGGCAAGAATCTTTTTCATTCGTTCCATATCGTTAATAGCCAGTGATTCCGTAACTTCCAAAGTAAGATTATGAGGATTAATACCCGTTTCTTTTATGGTATCCTCTATTATCTGAACCACATCATTTTGAAGCAGCTGAACTACCGAAAGATTTACGTTAACCCTATGGTTGGGATAGCCGTTATCATTCCACTTTCTGCAGGCTGCTGCTGCATCAAACAGCACATAATTGCCAATAGGATTTATCAAGCCTAAATACTCAGCAAGCGGAATAAATTCTCCGGGAGAAATAAATCCCAATTCTGCACTGTTCCATCTGATTAAAGCTTCACATCCACAACATGGATAACCCGGTTTTGTTGTATCCACAACAGGCTGATAATATACTTCAAACTCCTTAAAGCCGGAATTAGTAGCATCACGCATATTTTTTTCCATATCGAGACGCTTACCGGAAGCAGAATCAATCCCGTCAGAATAATATGCCATACGGTTTTTACCTGATTTTTTAGCCTCATACATGGCTATATCAGCTTTTTTAATCAGATCATGTACTCCATTACCAAACTCAGGGTAGACAACAAGTCCCATACTCATAGTGCAGTAGTAATCAGAATCCTTCAAATACCATGGCTTGGCAAATACGTCTTTAATAGCCGCTACTATTGTATTAACTCTGTCATACTGCGAAGGTGGAATAATGATTACAAACTCATCACCACCCATTCGATAGCAGGAGTCCTCAATTCCTTCAATGCTTGATAACGCATGTGAAATTGATTTAAGAAGAACATCACCATACTGATGTCCAAGACTGTCGTTTATATGCTTAAAATCATCCAGATCCAAATAAAGCAGTGCCCCGGCTTTTCCGGTTTTCTCAGATTCATCAATAATTGCTGCCAAATCCTTCTCACAACACATACGGTTATACAATCCTGTCAGGAAATCCGTAAATGCCTGCTGCTCAATCTTCTTCTGGTATACCTTCTTTTGCGAAATATCATATAACGCGCAAAGCAGAACCGGCGAACCATCCACCCATCTTATTCGGGTATAATAAAGGTCATAATATTTGTTTTGCTCGGAAACATATATCTCCGAAGCTCCGGATTCACCATTTATTGCATTATCCAGTAATGTATTAATAGTGCCTTCTTTCAATTCTGTCTTAAAGGTTCTTTGCATAATACTATTTGCAAATAAAGGTTTTTGAGAATTTAATTCTCTGACATAAACCGCTGAACCAACATTATCCAAAATTGTTTCTATAGACTCATATGAGCTTGCAATAGAATTTTTTTGAACACGTTTGGTCATTATACTTTGAAGTATTTTGACCGAATCATTAATAAATTTTATTTCTCCAATTGACCATACTCTGTCATTAGAGGTCTGTATAAAACATGCATACATTCCCGGAATCTGATTGATATGAATGGGCATAATAATAATAGCCTTAACGTTCATATCTTCCATGAATCCTCTTTCATATGCACTCATACTTCCGGATGAAGACATGATAAGCGGACTGTTTGCCTTCTTTAACATTTCTGCAGGTATCACTATTTCTGCAGAATCCTTATTTATTTCAGGATTTGGAGTATACGATGCAAGTTTTTCAACAACATCATCTGTTCCTCGCTTAAATCTGCATATGATACTACTGTCTATATACAGAAAACGACCTATTATCTCCAGCATTCTAACCATAATTCTTTCGATGGAATCATCGGTTTCAAGCAGCTGTACTATTTCGGTCAAAGCCTCGGCCCTGCGAAGATTAACCCCCATTTCTTCCTCGGAGGATCTGCTTCTTTTATTTTCTGCAGTCAAAGATACATTGTTTAGCTCATTTTCAAATAATCGGGATGTAAAATTCCTCAATGCATCTACAACACTGTAAAACTGCTGTTCAGACAGGTTATATTCAAAATCCTCAAGAGGGGAATTGATAAAATCCTCATCAAATCCCACATCATTCAGAACTCCAATCACAACCCAGTTTGCAACTGTCTGCTTCCCGATTTTGGTAGATACTACCGCAAGCTTGAGATTCGGGTATGCCGTATTCTCAACTACCTGATCCTCAAGGTTACTTTCAGTCAGTCTGTCCAAAATCTCCTGCAACTGATTATTGTCGATCAATTCAAGAATCCTGTCCTTTTCCTTCTCATTACCAATCATTTCGGTTAAAGGATTAGATTCAGCATCGAGACATTGAACAAAAACATGTGCGACATCCGAAAAATGTTGAGCCAGACCCGCCATCTTCTGTTCTTCTATGAAATTACTCAGAATTGAACCCATCAATTCAAAATCATTATCTTGAGAACGCAAAAATATGCTCCTTACTCGTCAACACTATAGTTTGGTGCTTCCTTTGTAATCTGAATATCATGAGGATGAGATTCCTTAAGTGAAGCAGCTGAAATCTTTACAAATTTTCCGTTGTTTTTAAGTTCTTCAATTGTAGGTGTACCACAATAACCCATTCCGGATCTCAGGCCACCCATAAGCTGAAATACAGTATCTTCAACAGTTCCCTTGTAAGCAACACGTCCTTCAACGCCTTCAGGAACAAGCTTCTTCGCATTTTCCTGGAAATAACGGTCTTTTGAACCATTTTCCATAGCGGAAATAGATCCCATTCCACGATAAACCTTATATTTTCTTCCCTGGAATAATTCAAAGTTTCCGGGAGACTCATCACATCCTGCAAAGATTGAACCCATCATACATACGTTACCACCTGCAGCAATAGCCTTTGTCATATCTCCTGAATACTTAATACCACCATCTGCAATAATTGGAATATTATATTCCTTTGCAACTTCATAGCAGTTCATAATTGCCGAAATCTGAGGTACACCAATACCTGCTACAATTCTTGTTGTACAAATAGATCCAGGTCCGATACCTACCTTAACTGCATCTGCTCCGGCTTCAATTAATGCCTTAGTTGCTTCCGCTGTTGCAACGTTTCCTGCAATAACCTGAAGATCCGGATAAGCCTGCTTAATCATTCTGATACATCTCAATACATTCTCAGAATGTCCATGTGCAGAATCAAGAACCACAACGTCAACCTTTGCCTCAACGAGTGCCTCAACTCTGTCAAGAACATTGGCTGTGATACCTACTGCGGCACCACAAAGAAGTCTTCCCTGCGAATCCTTTGCTGCAAGAGGATATTTAATTGCTTTTTCGATATCCTTAATTGTAATAAGTCCTACCAGATTAAAATCATCATCTACAATAGGAAGTTTTTCCTTACGTGCCTTTCCAAGGATTTCCTTTGCTTCATCAAGAGTAATTCCTGACTTTGCGGTAACAAGGTTCTCGCTTGTCATGCACTCGCTAATCTTTTTATCATAATCTGTTTCGAACTTAAGGTCTCTGTTAGTAATGATACCTACCAGTTTACGTCCCTCTGTAATCGGAACACCGGAAATTCTGAACTTACCCATAAGTTCATCGGCATCTCTTAATGTATGATTTGCTGACAATGAGAATGGATCTGTAATAACTCCGTTTTCTGAACGTTTTACCTTGTCAACTTCTTCTGCCTGAGCCTCAATCGACATATTCTTGTGGATAATACCGATACCACCCTGTCTAGCCATGGCTATTGCCATTCTGTGTTCGGTAACGGTATCCATTCCTGCGCTCATCATAGGAATGTTGAGTTTGATCTTACGTGTCAAATAAGTTGTCAAATCGATATCATTAGGTACTACCTTTGAATAAGAAGGTACCAATAATACGTCATCAAATGTGATTCCTTCACCAATAATCTGACCCATTTCTTTTCTCCTTTTCTTCTTTAATATTGTATAACCTTTCTAGGTGCAACATCATGCATAGCTTTAATCATCTTTTCTGAAGGTTCAAAAACGATTTTCTGCTTTCCTTCATAATAGAAGGCATATCTCACTTCCGGTTGCTGTTCAACTCCTGAACTGTAATCAGTCTCCTTCACATCACGATTCTTATAATCATCAAGAGAATGTGAATTTAACGGAGCAATAATTTCAATCTTATCAAGTTCATAAACCGCAACTCTTTTTCTTCTCTGCTGTGAATAAATCTTATCCACGGTTATTGTCTTGTCACAATATAAATACTCATATTCAACATCCATAAATATTGAATAAAAATATACACCTACTCCTGCAAGCATCATACCAAAGAGACTAACGCTCGGACCCATAATCATAAAAAGCGTAACACCAAGGAAGATAACTAAAAACCATAGCACATATTTGAATATTTTAGCCCCCATTCCTGTGGTTCTTTTAACCATGCATTCTACGTAAGTATCACCCATTTATCCAATATCTCCTTTTAATTTTGAGTATAGAATATCTCTTTAATAATAATACAAAAACATACCCTGTGCAAGTATACAAAAATTTAATATTTGTTTAATTGACTGTGTTAATTCTACGGAATAAAATTAATCTAACGAAGTTAAATTTTACATTACAGATGAGGATCAGACATAATGAAACTATATTATAATCCTGAGGATCCAAAAAAAGATCCAAATACCAAAGAAGTAGTACATACCCTGCAGGGGGATAATGTCAGAGAAGAAGCCAAAGACCAGCGCGAAAAATTAAAGAACAAGCCGTTCAAAGACAAAATCAAATATTATTTCGGTTATTACAAATATACAGTGCTGGGAATCGGACTTGCTGCGTTTGTCATTATTTCTCTTTTTTACGCATTCTTCACACATAAGGATTATTCCTTCTACGGAATGGTAATCAATTCAACCAACATAAATAACGATATGATGACCGCAAGTTTTAAGGAATATCTGGAAAATGACATCAAAGCACATCCCGAAAACTATCCAAGTCATAAGGATGGTGATGATGATTTACTTATATTCCTTGACACTACAAGCATTAGTTCAAAAGCAGGTAACGGAGATTTCGATTTAGGAACAGATCAGAAAATAACCACTCTCGTGGCTGTAGGCGATCTCGATTTTATGATGTTCGATTCAATAGCCTTCAGAAGAAAAACCTATAACGAACTGTTTTACGATTTGTCAAAAATTCTATCTCCCGAAGATTATGAAAAATATAAAGATAAATTCTATTATATAGATGCAGCAGTATATGAACGTCTGGCTGCCAAAGAAGAAATTACCGGAGGCGTTGAACTCGAACCAGAGCCACCCGAAACTTTGGAAGAAACCTACGAAGAACTTGCAAAACATACTGATCCGTCTTCCATGGAAAGACCGGTCCCAGTTGGTATCATTCTTGATGAGGCTCCAATGGTCAAAAAGATGGACTGTTATTACGGAAACATTCCGGTCTTCGGAATTGTTGTTAACACTTTAAGACCTGATTATGCAATAGCCTATTTGCATTATATGAATGATGAAACCATAGATTTTGCCAGCATGAGAAGTATGTTCTAAATATTACATATAAAATCTCTTAACGATTAATATTTCAGGCAAATGACATAAAAAACACATGATTCAGTTTTTAATTACAAAACCAAATCATGTGTTTTTATTTGCTCTTTTTCTTTTCAACAAGTCGTATATCGACTCATATCTTTGCCAAATAATGATTTAATATCGGATATTATACTCTTGCTGTTACAAAGATATCATATATTGCCTTAATGGCTGTTTCGAAATCGTGGTTTTCAACACCGATAATAATATTAAGTTCTGACGAACCCTGATCAATCATCTTAACATTAACATTTGCATGTGCAAGAGCTGAGAAAATTCTTCCCGCTGTACCTCTTGTTGACTTCATGCCTCTTCCAACTACAGCTATGAGAGCAAGATCAGCTTCAATATCGATAAGATCCGGTTTTGCAATTCTGTGAATTGCCGATACAACCTGCTGTTCCTTATCCATGAATTCGTCCTGATGAACAAATACTGTCATTGTATCAATACCTGAAGGCATGTGTTCAAAAGAAATACCGTTATCTTCAAAAGCCTGAAGTATCTTTCTTCCGTATCCGATTTCTGAATTCATCTTCTCTTTATCGACATTTACTGCACAGAATCCCTTCTTTCCTGCTATACCGGTAATGGTATACTTAGACTTCTGGCATGTACTTTCAACAATCCATGTACCTTCATCCTCGGGTCTGTTTGTATTCTTGATATTAATCGGAATACCTTCACGTCTTACAGGGAATATAGCATCTTCATGAAGTACTGAGAATCCCATATATGAAAGTTCTCTCAACTCTCTGTATGTAACTGTCTCAATACCAACCGGATTCTCAATAATACGGGGATCTGTAATATAAATACCTGATACATCTGTCCAGTTTTCATATACATCTGCCTTTGCAGCTCTGGCAACAATCGAACCTGTGATATCAGAACCACCTCTTGAGAAAGTCTTTACCTTTCCATCTGCATAAGCTCCGTAAAATCCGGGGATAACAGCTTTCTCATGCTCTTCAAGAACCTTTGAAAGCTTTTCATTCGTAACCTCTGAATCAAATTCTCCATTCTCATCAAACAGAACTACTTCTGCAGCATCAATCCAGTCATATCCAAGGTAGTTAGCCATGATAATACTGTTAAGAAATTCTCCACGGCTTGCAGCATAATCTTTTCCTGCCTTAGCTTCAAAATCTTTTTTAATCTGCTCAAACTGCTTATCAAGCGAAAGAGTCAGTGAAAGTCCATCAATAATCTCTGCATAACGAGCTTTTATTTCCTCAAGCTGTTTTTCAAAATTCTTTCCTGCTTCAGCAAGGTTGTAGCATCCGTATAACAGGTCCGTAACTTTTGTATCAGAAGAATTACGCTTTCCCGGTGCAGAAGGTACTACATATGCTCTGCTCTCGTCTGCCTTAATAATAGCACCGACTTTCTTAAACTGTTCTGCAGAAGCAAGTGAACTTCCGCCAAACTTAACTACCTTTTTCATAAAAATATACTCCTTACCCAAAGTGACATTTCTATAAGTCACTTCGTTATCTATCAATTTTTCTGATCAATTTTCATATAGCGCAGTATATCTGCATCATATGTTTATTTATTTCCGTAAATACTAATTTCCAAGAAACTTTTTCATAAGTTCATGGCCAACAGGTTCAAAATATCCTGTTGACTTGGCTTCTCTTTCATTATAATTATATGAAGCACTTACATTGGCTGTACTGTCATAAATAAGGAAAGGTACAGGATCTGAGGTATGCGTTCTGCATCTTATTGGTGTAGGATGGTCAGGCATTACAAGGATTTTGAAATCCTCACCTGATTCATTAAGACTTTCATATACAGGCTTAATAACTCTTTCATCCAAAAATTCAATAGCTTTGACTTTCTTTTCAACAGAACCCTGATGTCCCATCTCATCCGGTGCCTCAACATGAATATATACGAAATCGTATCCCTCTTTCAAAGAATTGAGCGCTGCTTCAACCTTTCCCTCATAATTTGTATGAAGTCCGCCATTAGCTCCTTCAACAATTGAAACTCCCATTGAAGCTCCGACTGCAATACCTTTAAGGAGGTCGACTGCAGAAACCATCATTCCTTTAAGATTATATTTATCCTCAAATGGCGAAAGAAGCGGTTTGGTACCTGCTCCCCAAAACCAACAGCAGTTGGCAGGATTAAGTCCCTGTTTCTTCCTCTCAATATTCAATGGATGATCTTTAAGGATTTCAAAGCTCTTCTTCATCATATCAAGAAAAATCTGTTTCTTAGGCAAATGCTGACCTATTGTCTGTCCCAAAACGTCATGTGGCTGGACAAGGTCAATTACCTCTCCATTATTTTCTATCAGACAATGCCTATAACTTGTACCTACATAAAAATGGAATATTTCATTTTCCAATTCTTTCTTAACTGCTTCAAGAAGAATTGCACAGTCTTCTGTCGATATTTCAGAAGAACTGTGATCGACAATAGTCTGCTCTTCGAAGTTCAGCTCCGGATTATCTGTAATTGAAACAATGTTACATCTGAATGCTATATCTGTATCAGCCATAGGAACGCCAATACTTAATGCTTCCAACGGTGATCTTCCGGAATAATAAATCTTTGGATCATAACCCAAAACTGAAAGGTTAGCTGTATCAGAACCCGGTTTCATTCCTTCGGGAATTGTTTTGCAAAGTCCAATCTTTGACTTTTTACTAAGTTCATCAAGCATAGGGGTTTTGGCATATTCAAGCGGTGTTTTTCCACCAAGGGCCTCAATCGGCTCATCTGCCATTCCATCCCCCAGGACAACAACATACTTCATAACTCTCCTCCTGCTCCAAAAAGCCTAATCCATAATTCTGATTCTTGAAATAATACCAAGTTCAGAACTCTTATTTTCAAAATCTTTTTCTGTCATTTTATCTGTAATGAAAGCAAACTCAGAATCAATTCCTGCATCAACAACAGAAACCGTTTCGAAAAGTCTTAACGCATCTTCATGCTTACTGCTTTCGGTTCTTACAAAGTACTTAAACTCAACCGAATCCATTTCTTTCATTGCCACAGGTTCATCATCCCAGAACATCTTAATTTCTTTTCCAAGATGGCGGGCAGCATCGACAACATCACCAACAACAGCAGAGGCTGTAGGCAGTTTACCTGCTCCACGTCCGTAGTACATAGATCCACCCAGCATATTGCCCTCAACATAGATTGCATTGAAAACATCGTTTACCATTGCCATCGGATGATCCTTTGAAAGCATAAAAGGTGAAACCATTGTAAAATATTTGCCATTATCTTCACGGCTGATTCCAAAGAGCTTAATAGTACGATTAAGCTTCTTAGCATAAATAAAATCATCTGCTGTAATCTTTGAAATTCCTTCTGTATAGACATTCTTGTAATCAACAGTATGACCGGCCATAAGCGATGAAAGAATGGCTATCTTTCTGCAGGCATCATATCCTTCAATATCTGCCTCAGGATTTCTCTCTGCATAGCCAAGTTCCTGTGCTTCTTTTAATACATCTTCAAACTTGGAGCCTTCCTTTTCCATCTTTGTAAGTATGTAGTTTGTTGTTCCGTTAAGAATACCTGTAATTCCTTCTATCTTTTCAGCAGTAAGTGCAGAATTAATAGGACGAATAATAGGAATACCGCCACCAACAGATGCCTCAAAAAGATAATTACAATTATTTTCCTTTGCAATCTTAATCAGTTCGGGACCATGTTCAGCAACAAGTTCCTTGTTTGAAGTACATACACTCTTTCCTTTAAGTAAAGCATTCTTGGTAAAATCATAAGCAGGCTTAAGTCCACCCATGGTTTCACATATTATGTTAACCTCTGGATCATTTAATATTTCATTATAATCATGAACAACTTTGCTCTCATATGGATCTCCGGGAAAATCTCTGAGGTCAAGAATATATTTTACGTTAAGTTCATCATCAACTCTTTTGTTGATCAGCGCCTTATTGCCTTCTATTACTTCTACTACTCCGCTTCCAACCGTACCATAACCTAATACTGCTACATTAATCATTTTACTTCTCCTAAAACTCTATTTTATTTTTACTGCCTGTACCATCAACCGACAGTCTTCAAAATCTTTGTATTCTGTCTAAAACTTTCCTATTCCTGTGCAAGAAGTTTAACTCTTCGCACCCCTCGGTGATGTTCCAGCAATGTTACCATTTCCGAAATATCTCCTGTACTTTCAAGAACCTGTATACTTATGCTCAGTGCTGCAACCGAATTAATTGGGACACTCTGATGAATGGTAAGAATATTGGCTCTGGTTTCTGCAATAATTCTCAATACATCTGAGAGAAGTCCAGGTTCATCTTCTATCTCAAAACTAAGATTTATGGTTCTTCCTCTTGCATTTTCATGAAATTCAAAAATATCTTCTTTGTATTTGTAGAAAGAACTTCTCGAAATACCGACGGCTTCTGCAGCTTCATTAACCGAAGTAACTTTTCCTTTATCCAAAAGTTTCTTGGCTGCCACTACTTTTAGCAACACCTCAGGAACAGCCTGTTCTTTCAACACATAGTATTTTCCCGGCATTTTGTTCACCTTCTGCTGAAAAAACATTAAAACAATATTTCATTCTGTCAGATGTTCCGTGTTGCGTGGACACCTGTATTTGTTTGTCCGTGCGTGGTAGACATCTGTTTCTCAGCAAGGGATATATTATCACAAATAGCCAAAAAGGACAAGGTGTTTTTGAACATATTTCATTATAAATATATTCATTTTTTGAGCATAATAACAATTGGACAAAATAAAGACTTCCCGGTAATGATATATCAATTCCAGCTTTTACCAGACTGAGAATAATATCAATACCGGGAAGTCTTATATATCCCCCATCATTAACTTTCAAAACAATCCTATTCCATAACCGGCTTTACAGGATAAAGTCCAAATTTAGAATTGCAATACAGCATAAGTTTTTCAGAAAGTGCGCCAAAATCAAATCCTGAACTTATATATTCAAGCGCCTTTGGAAGCAATTCCGCATTTCCGCTTGTAACAAGTTTTGAATTACATACAAAAATTTTCTTTTTAGGTTTTCCGGTTCTTTTACATTCTTCTATGATGAGATGTCTTGCTTTCATTGCATTCATATAGCTTTCATTTACCTTAGAATCTATTGTGAAAACAATTATCATATCAACATCATCATTGAATGACTCATAATATTCTTCTATTGTAGGAAGTGACTTAAATACTGATACTCCACATAATTCTGAATTCTGCTCATATGCTTTTCCTGCTGTGCAACAGTTATCTGCTATAATTTTATATTTCATATGTCAATATATAATCCAATTACTTAATCAATCGGATTATCCTCCTTCCTTACAAAATCCTATACCGTCAGCCATAATGTATTTTAACTTCAAACAGAAGTTTAATAATCAGGCCGATTATTGCATGTAGTTTTTTATACTACATAGTATAGCACCTCATATTAGCAATGTAAACATAATCAATATAGCTTTTTCACATTTTTTCTTCGTCCGTAAAGTCACTTTCCTTTGTTTTATGCTTTCTTGATATCAGATAATATATGACAATCCCTACGCCGCTCAACGCAAAAACTATCCCCAGTGATAATGCCGCAAAATAAAAATTCGACTCTCCAAGAGCAGCCCCTGATATAGCTGAACCGAGAACTGCCGGAAGTCTGCCTATAGTTGTAATAAGTACAAAGAACCAGATTGGCATATCCGTGAGCCCCGCCACATAACACAGTAAATCTTTTGGTGATCCCGGAATAATAAATAATATTAAAAAAAGAATATTTCTTTTTGCATCATCCTTTAGAAAGTTGAGTCGCTTTATCTCTTTATCCTTAAAAAAAATATCCACTGCAGGTTTTCCGAACTTTCTGACCAGGAGAAAAACCGTTAAGCTTCCAGCAAATGCTCCAAGCATAAAAAGAGAGGTTCCTCCCAAAACGCCGAATGCATACCCACCGGCCACTTCTATAGGGCCTCCCGGAACAAGTGCAACAACAATCTGCAAAAAGACCATAATAACATAGACCACGCAGCCTAAAGCTCCGTGGTCTTCCATCCATAATTTGAAATTTTCACGATCCGTTGAAAATTTCCAGCCAATAAAGGCAAGTATTCCTATTATTACAAATAAAATGACATATGATGCCACTTTCAAAAATTTTTTTACTTTTGGTGACATTTATTGTTCCTATAAAAGGAGTACCTCATTCTATACTCTCTTCTTTTCCATCTTAATCTCATACATCTTACTATCAGACTTGTTCACCATTTCCTCAAAGGTAAGTGGATGATCATTATCCTTGCTAAGTACATATCCCATGCTGGCAGTAAGTGGAATTGGCAAATTGTTCTCTCTTCCAAAATTTCCAAGCCATTCTTCAAGATCACTGATAGTCTTTTGGAGTTTTTCTTCCGATTCGGGAACACCTATGACAAGGAATTCATCTCCGCCCATCCTGAATCTTAATGTATCTTCATCAAAAAACTGGCGTATTCCTTCGGAAATACCCTTAATTGCAACATTTCCAACATTATGACCGCAATTGTCATTTATATATTTAAGCCTGTCCATATCAATATATAAGAAGAAAACATTACCCTTATTTCTTTCGTAATAATTTTCACCAAGCTGAGCATAAGCAAGTCTGTTATACAAACCTGTAAGTGTGTCTGTCGTTGAGAGTTCTCTTAACTGACGATTAATCTTTTGAATCTCATCGTTCATAGTATTTAGTGCAATCTTCTGCCTTAGGGTTTCGATAGCTACACCCAGATAACCGCTTACTGCTCTTCTTTCCATTGATGCAAATATCTCATCATTTAATGCAAAACAACCATAGCCCAAAGTACTTTTTTCAAAATAAATAGGACATATCATTATAATTTGAGAGTCATCACAGGTATCTATGTACTCAGGGTAAATTCTCTTATGACGATTGATATTGTAGATTCCCTCTGTCGTAACCATAACCAGTTCGTCATCGTATTCGTCATAATCAGTTTCAAAAACACCGCTTACAACACCGTTGTTAAGAGCAATGCCAGCCCGCTTCGTATTAATGTTATCAACATAATATTCGAATGTATTCTTTAAGTCTTCTATGGAAGAACACCTTGAGATGCCCTGAAGGGCAATACGGCTTGAAAGATTTCTGTTATCATAAACGTCCTGTGCCTTATGAAGAGCAAGTATCTTATCTTCAGAGAAGCTGTTAATCGGTACACATCCACAGCTTTGCATACGACATATTTTTTCGACCGTAACCGTATTCATTGGTATTTTGGTTCCATTGTTTATTGCATCAAGCAACATTTTCGTTGCAGTCTTTGCACTGTCACTAAGATTAACATCTACAGTAGTAATAGATGGAATATATCTTCTTGACTGAAGGTCATTATCAAAACCTGTTATAAGGAAACTCTCGGGAGCTCTGAATCCATCCTCATATGCGGCTTCAAGATAACCTCTTGCCATTGCATCATTTGCACAAATAACAGCGTCCGGAAGATGCTTCCCTTCTGCCTTAAAATCATAGTATGCCTGCTTACCATCTTCGAAGGAATAAAAATAATATTTGTAAGAAATATCTCCCGGTCTTATTCCATAATCAGAACAGCAGTCCATAAATGCTTTATATCTTGTGGTTGCATCTCTTGCGTCCTTTGGTCCTCCGACAAAATTGAGTTTAGTACACTTATGATCCCTGACTATATGTTCTGTTATATGATAGAAAGAATTATAATTGTCAGCCTTTACCATCGGTGCGCCTTCAATAGGACTCTCGATAGTAACTATCGGCTTCCCTAATTCCATAAAACGTCTTGCCGCTTCCATTCCGGGTTTCTGAAGATTATAACCCCCTATGGCAACGAGTATTCCATCATACATATCAGGTTCAATAATGCCATAGAAATCGCCTTCCTTTTGAAGACTCACTCCCCCCCACTCATTAATATCAAAACCTACATATGCATCGACTCTAATATCTTTATCAGCACTGATTTGCGCTCTAATTCCTTTAGTAATAGATTCAAGATAATCAGCACTCCATATACTTGTAATAAGACATATTCTAATCATGTAACTCTCCCACAAGAAAATGATTATATAAAAAACATTACTAGTACTATTATATCAGAAAAGCAGACAAGTATGTATAACTTATCTGCTTTTTGAAATGCTCATTTGGCTATATATTTATAAATATACAAATTATCCCTGATTTTTCATCTGATAATATGCTCTCTTACGAAGTGTAGGATCAAGGATTTTCTTTCTTATTCTTAATGACTTCGGTGTAACCTCCAACAGTTCGTCGTTATCTATAAAATCAAGGCACTGTTCAAGACTCATTATTTTAGGAGGAGTAAGTCTTAATGCTTCATCCGCACTTGATGAACGTGTATTGGTAAGCTGCTTCTTCTTACAGACATTAAGCTCAATATCTTCACCCTTTGGATTCTCTCCGACCACCATTCCGGAATAAACCTTCTCACCGGGGCCAATAAACAAAGTACCTCTCTCCTGTGCATTAAACAGTCCATAAGTAATCGATTCTCCTGCTTCAAAAGCAATAAGTGATCCCTGCTTACGATACTGGATTTCACCCTTAAACGGTCCATACTCTTCAAAGGTTGTATTCATGATACCATTTCCCTTGGTATCAGTCATAAATTCGCCTCTGTATCCGATAAGTCCTCTTGAAGGAATGTTGAACTCAAGCCTTACATAATTTCCCTGCGAAGGAGTCATGTTCTTAAGTTCACCCTTTCTCATACTGAGCTTCTCAATTACCGCACCTGAATATTCATCCGGAACATCAATATAGCAGGTTTCCATTGGTTCAAGCTTATGTCCCTTTTCATCTTCCTTATAGATTACCTCTGCCTTACTTACTGCAAATTCATAACCTTCACGACGCATATTTTCTATGAGTACAGAAAGATGAAGTTCTCCTCGTCCCGAAACCTTAAATGCTTCAGTTGTGTCTGTATCTTCAACACGTAAAGAAACATCAGTATTAAGTTCGCGATAGAGTCTGTCTCTTATATGTCGGCTTGTTATATATTTGCCTTCCTGACCGGCAAGCGGTGAATTATTAACAATGAAATTCATCGAAATTGTCGGCTCAGAAATCTTCTGAAAAGGAATTGGTGACGGATTATCAAGCGAGCAGAGTGTATCTCCAATATGAAGATCAGCAATACCCGAGATAGCTACAATTGAACCAATAGTTGCTTCTCTTACTTCCACCTTATTCAATCCATCAAACTCATAGAGCTTACTAACCTTAACTTTACGCTGCTTATCAGGTTCATGGTGATTAACAATTATAACTTCCTGATTAACTTTAATTACACCGTTGTCAACTTTACCAACTCCGATACGGCCAACATATTCATTATAATCGATTGTACTGATAAGTACCTGAGTTCCGGCCTCGTTATCGCCTTCCGGCGCAGGTATATAGTCAATTATTGTGTCAAACAAAGGTTCCATGTTAATACCTGGTTCATCAATTGAATATGATGCTGTTCCTGCCTTGGCAGATGCAAAGATAAATGGACAGTCAAGCTGTGCTTCATCTGCATCAAGATCAAGAAACAATTCCAAAACCTCGTCAACCACCTCTGAAGGTCTTGCTTCCGGTCTGTCAATCTTATTTACACATACGACTACGGGAAGCTTCAGTTCAAGAGCCTTTCTTAATACAAATTTAGTCTGTGGCATAGCTCCTTCAAATGCATCAACCACAAGAATAACTCCGTTAACCATTTTAAGTACACGCTCTACTTCTCCGCCAAAATCGGCATGTCCCGGAGTATCAATTATGTTTATCTTTGTACCCTTATATGTAACCGCGGTATTTTTTGAAAGAATTGTGATTCCACGTTCTCTTTCTATATCATTTGAGTCCATTACTCGCTCGGCAACTTCCTGATTTTCTCTAAAAACGCCGCTCTGCTTAAGCAGTTCATCAACAAGTGTCGTTTTACCATGGTCAACATGGGCTATAATCGCAACATTTCTAACATCTTCTCTAATCATAAATATCTCCACAAAATATCATACTCCATAAACTGCTAATTCAATAATACTCGGAGCAAATATTCGAACCTTACATATTCTTTATTACGAATACCTTTATTTTAACTGTTTGAGTATATCACCCGTGAAACATTGCCACAATGTACATTTCCATAAAAAAAAGACCCTTACGGGTCTTTTTAATAGTCAAGGTGACTACTTATCGCGTCTTAGAGATAAAGATATACACATATGTATCTCCATTGACGGCTTATTTTGCTTTATTATTCTTAGTTTTTCTAAAAAGAAACCTTCGGCTTGCTTTGGCAAAGAGCTTATAATACCAAGGAAGTAATACCTTATCAGCTTCTTTAAGCTTCTTTCTAATCTCTATTCCTTGTGGACAGTGTCGCTCACATTTACCACATTCAACACACTGTGAAGGAAAAGCAGATTCTTTTCTTAATCCTACCGTCTGCCAGTACTCTCTTCTTGCTGCTCCTTTTCCAAAAAGCTTCACATTATTATATGAACTGAATGTACATGGAATATCAACACCCTTAGGGCACGGCATACAGTATCTGCAGGCCGTACATGGTACAAAGGTATTTGCCTTAATCGCTTCTTTAATCTTGTCATAATCATCTAAATCTGCTTCAGTCAGGAAGTTTTCTGTACAGTCGGAAGCTATACGACAGTTCTCAAGTACCATTTCTTCACTATTCATTCCCGAAAGAACGCAGGTTACGCCCGGCTGATTCCATAACCATCTTAATGCCCACTCTGCAGTAGACCAGTCTTTGCCACTTTCCTTCATGACATCAAGAGCTTCCTGAGGAAGTCCTGTTACAAGCTTACCTCCTCGTAATGGTTCCATGATTATTACAGGAATTCCTTTTTCATATGCAGCCTCAAGACCTTTTCTTCCTGCCTGTGTATGCTCATCAAGATAATTATACTGGATCTGTGTAAAGTCCCAATCGTAGGCATTAAGTATTTCTATAAAGGTTTCTGTATTTCCATGGAATGAAAAACCAACATTTCTAATCTGTCCGGATTTTTTCTTTTCTTCAACCCATTCCTTAATGCCAAGTTTTTCAAGTTTTCTAAAAACTTCCGTATCTGTAAGCATATGCATCAAATAATAATCTACATAATCAGTACGTAATCTTTTAAGTTCTTCCTCAAAATATTTATCAATATCTGCCGGGCTTTTCAACAAATATGGTGGAAGCTTCGTTGCAATCTTAATCTTTTCACGAACATTATTCTTTTCAAATATTTCTCCGATTGCAGCCTCGGAACCCGGATAAATATATGCAGTATCAAAATAGTTTACACCATTTTCAATTGCAAGCATTATTTCCTTCTCAGCTTTTGGAAGGTCAATTGATGACCCTCTCCTTGTAAAGCGCATACAGCCAAATCCCAAAAGCGAGATCGGATTTCCGTTTTTGTCTTTTCTATATTGCATCAGCTTCTCCATTTTTCTATGTTCAAATCAATTTGACTCTATCTATGTTTGTTTAAGCGTAATTATAAACAGCTACGAAGTCAACGTCGAAATCTAATATTTAATAATATATTTAATAATATATTTGTTAATCAAAAGAATCATGCTAATTTCTACTCAATCTCGTTATATCCATAATAACCCAGCTGTACTTTCCATTAGTCACGATACTTCCGCAATATTCACACTTTCCAAATGCTGCTGTAGGAATATGTGCACAACAGTTAGGACAAATCATGGCAGTTGTACCATCTTTATCAGTTGATGTTTTTGATCCCAAAGATCTCACAAAGGTGATACGATATTCGAGTTTCCACAGTCTGTCTTTAGATCCTGCTACTATAGTATCGGATTTTATGTCAACCTGATAATCCACCATCTGAGCCTTAAGTTCAACCGTAAGTTTTTCAAACTGATTATCTTTTTCAAAATTTACCATTGATATATTATTAACAGAAATACGCTCAAGTTTGTTAACAATACCATCTCTGATTTTGATCTCAATCTGTTTTTCGGTCTGTTCATAAATATTTGGATGAAGAACAGTCTGAAGCGGTGTAATATCCCGATTAGACCAGCCTTCCTGCATATCTACAAAACATCTCTTCGCAAAGGATTTAAAATCAGGAGCCGAGAAGTTTTGATCAGTTGCTCTTATAGCAGAAAGTATCTCATCTTCGGACATTCTGTTAACATCTCTTGCCATCTGCCTGTTGTCTGCAACAGTATTATTTCCGGGTCTGTCTGCTTTACCCTCAGACGATAATTTTGCGTTTCTTCTTTTCGTCAAAAATACGATAAGGACAACAATAAGAATAATAGAATAATATGATTAGTTTCTTATTTTAGACCATTATTCAATAATATATGTAAGATTCTCATGTGCTTTTAATCCCTGGATTGTCAGGTCTCGACCTATAATATTAAGCAGATATCCGGTCCAGACATCTTCAGCTATAAAGGAATTTTCAACTTCAAAACGCTCTCTGTCAATCATCTTGTCTCCGATTTTATCTACAATTTCATCCAGCGTAATTGTATGGAATTCGTCATCATCTTCATCAGACAAATTAATGAATGAAACAGCAAGATTACCATTGGCAAGCGGTTTTGCAAGAATGTCTACTCTGTTGTTATTGGTAATATATGTTTTGTCGGCATCCTTTTCCACAATGCTTGAATACACTCTTTTTGCCTGAACACCAAGCGGATCCTGATTGATTTCAATGAGCTTCTTATTAGCAATTATTTTATATATTGAGTCTCCCTTTTCAACTCTTCTCAAATCGATTCCAAGCATTAAGGGTGCGTTCATCATGCACCACATAGCCATATGTGTTTTATTCATATCCTCTGTGATACCATCCATACCGATAACCATCATATCGGGGTCATTGTATCCTTTGTCCGGACCTGAAAATTCATCCATAATAACAGCTTTGTTATACTGTGATGCTATGCTCTGAGTTCCCGGATTATTCCAAGAACCCGTTCCGGGATTCCCATCAGATCCCACCGAAAATGTAATATCATTAAGAATTCTCCATGAATCACCGACTTTATACCCCCAGGTATGTGGCTGAGTCTTTCCCCACTCACAAATGGACAAAAGAATATCCTTGTCAGATTTTGCTTTCAAAGCATTAAACATTGTTGCATATGCATTGAGGACATTCTCCTGTCTTCTGTGATTCATTAATCGGATTATATTACGTCCTTTGGTTAACATAACACTAATTGGCTGTGATTCTTTAAATTCTTCCGCAGTCTTTTCGTCGCTATTCTCCTGCAACTTATTTAATGCATCAGCCTCCGATTCGGTTGACATAATTATTCCATCAAAATATCGCGTTTCATTCTGTGGCAATCCGACTGCAAGCTGCAGCCATTCTCCACATCCATTTTCCCTTCCTGGTTTACATAATACAGAAATCGAGTACTCACCATCATCAGGAACCGCTACTACAAACTCCAATTCCGAACTAAGTTCACCAATCGGTGTGGTTCCCGTATTGGTTCCATCGAGTGTTCCGATGAAACTTACTCCGGTATCATCAGCTACCGCACCATTTCCAACAACCTTACCATCTTTAATGGCAGAATACTCTTTGCTAAAGTCACCTTTAGTTATTTTAATTGATGCAATTTTAGGTGCATATGAAAATCTTGCATTTTCCGGATTAGAAAATGTTGCATTATCCCACAAATAGTAACAATTATCTACTTTAAGAAAATCTATATCCCATTCATTATAGCTTTCAGCATCCACATCTTCATATCCGCATGTTCCGACAGCAGCACCTGCGCATAGATTAGTTCCAATGTCGTTATACATTCCAAATTTAAGACCTCTTTCATGAAGATAGTCTGCCAAAGCCTTAAATCCTTCCGGGAATTTAACGGGATCATTAGACAATTTTCCTTCAACTCTTTCTGTCATGTAGCATCCGTCGTCAAGAACTACATATTTATAACCTAATTGATCCAAACCAAGTTCAACAAGTCTGTCCCCCATGACTTTGGTCAACTTTTCCGTATTACCTGAACCAAAAGCATTCCAACTGTTCCATCCCATGGCTGGAAGTCTGTCTGTCTTTTTACCTTCAAATACCTTACCATCACCAAAAGATGGATACTGACATTCTTTTTCAGTTATTTCTTCCGGTGCAATTCTTGATGTTTTAATTCTTTCCATAAATATTTCCCCTTAACATACCTTCGTGCAACACTTCATGCAAGCATGCAGTCAATTTTCCTCGTCGCCATACACAGCAGGCCGTTGCCTGCTATATACACTCGTATATCATCTCAATTTCGCTTCGCTCATTTCGATGATTAGCGGTCGTCAAATTTCCTTGCATGCAAGCATGCAGTCAATTTTCCTCGTCGCCATAACAAAAAGACTCTAAAATCAGTATACACTGACTTTAGAGTCTTGAAAATCTAATACTTAAAATTAATTAGTTCTTTGCAATAAACTTTCCGCCTCTCTTTGATACTACATCAAAGATAACAGCTGCAAGTAATACGGCACCACGTACAACTTTCTGATAATCGGCATCTACATTCATCAAACTCATACCCATATTGATAACACCGATAAGAGTTGCACCAATAATAACTCCGGGCACTGTACCGATACCACCATAAGCAGAAGCACCACCTATGAAACATGAAGCAATAGCATCCATTTCGTAGCTGTCACCTGCTGTTGTCTGTGCAGATCCAAGTCTTGCTACAACTACAAGGCTGGATACAGCTGCAAGAAGTCCCATGTTAGCATATGCAAGAAAATATACTTTATTAGTATTAATACCAGACAACTTTGTTGCCTTTTCATTACCACCAACTGCATAGAAGTAACGTCCTACAGTAGTATTTGAAGTAATATAACCGTAAATCAATACAACAATCATAACCCAAATAAGTACCATAGGGAATCCTTTATACTGTGACAATCTGAATGTAATTGCTAAAATAGCAATTGAAATAAATACTTCTTTAATTACGAAAGAAACAAAGTTTTCAACTTCATATCCTTTCTTTATCTTAGTATTTCTTGATACAAGGCCTGTTAAAATAAATACTGCTGTAGCAAGAATACCAAGAGCGAAACATGTAACGTTGAACTTTTCGATTCCAATAAAGCTAAATACATCTGTTACATAACATTCATTACCACCACCAAAGAGCATAAGGAATGTGCTGTACTTATCATCAACAGGAATAGACTTACCACCTAATACTGCATTTGAAAGACCTCTGAATGCAAGCATACCGGCAAGAGTAACGATGAAAGGTGGTATTCTTACATATGCAATCCAGAAGCCCTGGAATGCTCCAATCAAGATACCAACTGCTAATATTCCGATAATTGCTACTATAAGAGGCAACTGCAATTTAACTAAAAGGAAACCACCAATTGCACCTGCGAAACATACAATAGATCCAACAGAAAGGTCGATATTACCTCCTGTCAAAATACAGAGTAACATACCTGTTGCCAGGATAAATACATATGCATTCTGGCTAATCAAACTTGTAACACTCATCGCTGACAGCATATTACCATCTGTCATTAATGTAAAGAATACTAAAACAGCTAATAAAATAAGAATCATAGTATTCTTTTTAAGGAAAGTGACAAACTGTCTTCCACTCATATTATTTCTCCTCCTTTGTTGATACTTCAAGCGGCTTCTTGCCCGCTGACTGAATAATCATAGTCATAATCTTTTCCTGTGAAGCTTCCTCTTTCGAAAGTTCTCCAACCATCTTACCTTCGTTCATTACGTAAACACGGTCAGCCATTCCCAAAAGTTCCGGCATCTCCGAAGAAATCATAATAACTGATTTTCCTTCACTAACAAGTTGGTTGATAATACAGTAGATTTCGTATTTAGCTCCAACGTCAATACCTCTTGTTGGTTCATCAAGTATAAGAATCTCTGGATCTGCAAACATCCATTTTGCAAGAAGAACTTTTTGCTGATTACCTCCTGAAAGATTTCCAACATTCTGCTCAACTGAAGGACATTTTGTTTTTAATTTTTCCTTATACTCTACTGCAACCGCATATTCTTTATCTTTGTCGATAATTCCGTGATTACTTACACCTTCAAGATTTGCAAGGGTAGTATTTACTTTAATAGGATTACTAAGTATTAATCCATTTCCTTTTCTGTCTTCCGTAACATATGCAAGCTTCTGTTTAATAGCATCGGTTACACTATTAAGGAAAACTCTCTTACCATCGAAATAGAGTTCACCGCTTATATTATCGCCATAACTCTTTCCGAAAATACTCATCGCAAGTTCTGTTCTGCCGGCACCCATAAGTCCTGCAATTCCAAGAACTTCACCTTTCTTTACATGGAAGTTAACATTGTCGACAACCTTTCTCTCCGAATATAGAGGATGGTATGCATTCCAGTTCTTAACCTCCATCTTAATTTCATCTAATACACAATTTTCTCTCTTAGGGAATCTGTCTGATAACTCTCTTCCAACCATTCCTTTGATAATTCTTGGTTCTGAGAAATCGTCAACCTTCTTATCAAGAGTTTCTATCGTTGAACCGTCACGAATAACGGTAATTTTGTCTGCTACATATGAGATCTCATTCAGCTTATGAGAAATAATAATTGATGTTAATCCATGCTCATACTTTAATTTCAACATCAAATCAAGCAATGCCTTTGAATCTGATTCATTCAATGATGATGTAGGCTCATCAAGAATCAGCAATTTTGCATTCTTAGATAATGCTTTAGCTATTTCAACGAGCTGCTGTTTACCAACACCAATATCCTTTATCAACGTCTGAGGACTTTCCTGCAGACCAACTATATCAAGATATTTTTTCGCTAATGCGTTTGTCTCATCCCAGTCGATCTTATAACTTTTACCTCTTTCGTTACCAAGGAACATATTCTCGGCAATTGTCATATATGGAACCAATGCCAATTCCTGGTGGATGATAACTATTCCCAGAGCCTCACTATCCTTAATATCATTAAAATGACATACTTCAGATTTATATATAATATCGCCTTCGTAGGTACCAAAAGGATAAACACCACTAAGTACATTCATCAAAGTAGATTTACCTGCTCCGTTTTCTCCTACAAGCGCGTGAATTTCCGATTCTTCAACCTGTAAATTAACGTTATCAAGTGCTTTAACACCAGGGAAAGTTTTGGTGATTTGTTTCATTTCCAAAATAATATTCGCCAATCTAACCCCTCCTTTGTCATATAAACCAATCCAATACTGTCCAAATCTTGTTTTTTCAAAATATAGGCGGGTTAATTTATAACCCGCCTATTTGTTTTATTCAGTTAATCTAAAATCAGATTACTGAAGTTCTTCTGCCTTATAATAACCAGAATCAATTAAGAGTTCCTTGTAGTTGTTTACATCTGCGAATACAGGCTCGCAAAGGTATGAAGGAACTACAAAGCTTCCGTTGTCGTAAGTTTTTGTATCGTTTACAGGAGCTTCTGTTCCCTTCATGATAGCATCAACCATTTCAACTGTCTTAGAAGCAAGTGTACGTGTATCCTTGAAGATAGACATTGACTGCTTACCAGCGATCATGTTCTTAACTGATACGATATCACAGTCCTGACCTGTGATGATAGGCCATCCCTGACCAGCTACATCGTAGTTAGCTTCAAGTGAAAGTGTTACACCCTGAGCTGTAGAGTCGTTAGAACACATAACAGCATCAAGTCTTGTTCCGTCTGCATAGTTTGCAGCGATAATTGTATCAAATCTGTTCTGAGCGTTTGCTGTAGACCATTCAGCTGTAGCACATGACTTGAAATCTGTCTGACCAGACTTAACAACTAACTGACCATTTTCGATATATGGATTAAGAACATCCATAGCACCACCGAAGAAGAAGTTAGCATTGTTATCACCAGGGTCACCTGTGATTAACTCGATATTGAAAGGTCCGTTACCTTCCTTAAGTCCTAACTGCTCTTCAATGTACTGTCCCTGCTTAGTACCTACCATGTAGTTATCAAATGTTGCATAGTAAGAAATAGCATCTGTGTTCA
>JAKSRY010000049.1 GCA_024403415.1 Lachnospiraceae bacterium | reverse complement strand
ACGTCCATCAGGTGTGTTACCTGTAGCCTTACCATATGTTACGTTTGAAGTAATTGTAAGGATAGAAGTTGTAGGAATACCATTTCTGTATGTGTGATGTCTTCTTACAGCTGTCATGAATCTTGAAACCAAAGCAACTGCAATAGAGTCTACTCTGTCATCATCGTTACCATACTTAGGGAAGTCTCCTTCGATTTCGAAGTCAGTTACGATACCATCTTCATCACGAATAACCTTAACCTTAGCATACTTCATAGCTGAGAATGAGTCAGCGATGATTGAAAGACCAGCAACACCTGTTGCGAAATATCTCTTAACATCTCTGTCATGTAAAGCCATCTCTGCTCTTTCGTAGCAGTACTTATCATGCATGTAGTGGATGATGTTCAATGTGTTAACATATACATCAGCCTGCCATTCCATCATATCTTCGAACTTAGCCATTACATCATCATAGTCAAGGTAATCACCTTCAACTGGACGATACTTAGGTCCAACCTGCTTCTTAGATACTTCATCAACACCACCATTGATAGCATATAAGAGACACTTAGCAAGGTTTGCTCTAGCTCCGAAGAACTGCATTTCCTTACCGATAACCATTGATGATACACAACATGCGATACCATAGTCATCACCGTGTACAGGTCTCATCAAATCATCGTTTTCGTACTGAACTGAAGAAGTCTGGATAGAAATCTTTGCACAGTACTTCTTGAATGTCTCAGGAAGTCTTGTAGACCAGAGAACTGTCATGTTAGGTTCTGGTGAAGGTCCTAAGTTAGTAAGTGTGTGGAGGTATCTGAAGCTCATCTTTGTTACCATGTGACGTCCGTCAACACCAACACCACCTAATGATTCTGTAATCCACAATGGATCACCAGCGAAAATCTGGTTATATTCAGGAGTACGAGCGAAACGTACGCAACGTAACTTCATGATGAAGTGATCGATGAATTCCTGAATCTGTTCTTCTGTAAATGTACCTGCTGCAAGGTCTCTTTCTGCATAACAATCAAGGAATGTAGATGTACGACCCAAGCTCATTGCAGCACCGTTCTGCTCCTTAACTGAGCAAAGGTAACCAAAATATGTAGCCTGAATAGCTTCCTGTACGTTAGTAGCAGGCTTAGAAATATCACAGCCATAAGAAGCTGCCATTTCCTTCATCATCTTCAAAGCAACGATCTGCTCAGAAATTTCTTCACGAAGTCTGATAACATCATCTGTCATTACACGACCTGTTGAATCCTTCTGCTTCTGCTTGTCTTCGATAAGGAAATCGATACCGTAAAGAGCAACTCTTCTGTAGTCACCGATGATACGTCCACGACCATAAGCATCAGGAAGACCTGTGATGATGTGTGATGTACGACATGCTCTCATTTCAGCATTGTAAGCATCGAAACATCCTGCATTATGTGTCTTTCTGTGAGTAGAGAAGAACTCTGAAATTTCAGGATCTACTTCGTATCCGTTATCAGAGCAAGCCTTTTCAGCCATTCTGATACCACCATAAGGCATTAATGAACGCTTGAAAGGTGCATCTGTCTGGAAACCTACGATAGTTTCCTTTGACTTATCTAAATATCCCGGAGCATGTGAAGTGATTGTAGAAACAACCTTGGTGTCCATATCAAGAACGCCACCTGCTTCACGCTCTTTTTTCATTAAATCCAAAACCTGATCCCAAAGATCCTTAGTGTTCTGTGTAGCAGCTGCGAGGAAAGAATCATCTCCATCATATGGCTTGTAATTCTTCTGGATGAAGTCACGAACGTTAACTTCGTTCTCCCACTTGCCGGCTACAAAATTGTTCCATTCTGGTCTCATTTAAGTAACCCTCCTATTAAAGTATTAAATGTATTTTTGCATCTCTAGTCATAGTAAGACATATTAGATGCTATTAGCGTTCTTTCATTATATGTTAGAAACGCGAGTAAATCAATATTTCCCATGTACTTTTTAAGGAACAAAGATTAACTTTTCATTGTTCGGGCAACATTTTCTTCCACCTTAAACATTCTTCCGGGGTAATTAATTTTTGTTTCAAAAATATTCTTGTAACAAATAGGAAATAATAATATAATTAACATGTGTATAAGATAAGTACATCATTATCATATAAGGAGGTAATCATCATGGCATATTGTGTTGGTGATAGTTGCATCTCTTGTGGAGCATGTGAAGGACAGTGCCCTGTAGGCGCTATTTCTCTTGAAGATAAGGCTGTTATTGATGCCGATAAGTGTATCGATTGCGGTTCTTGCGCAGGACAGTGCCCCGTTGGTGCAATTAGCGAAAATTAATTTTTGTAACTTACGTCTCGAACGTAAAATAAAGAGGTCGGTGCTTTTGGCATCGACCTTTTTATTTTTATCATTTATTCTGTTAACAATTTTACTGCTGCTGTTGTCTTGAGCCTTTTTCAAGATTTGCAAACTTGGTGTACTGAGGCAGCCATGCAAGCTCAACTGTACCAACCGGGCCATGTCTCTGCTTTGCAATAATAATCTCAGAAATACCTTTTCTTTCGGATTCCTTATTGTAATAGTCATCTCTATAAATAAACATAACCATATCAGCATCCTGCTCGATTGCTCCGGATTCTCTAAGGTCAGACAGCATCGGACGCTTATCCGGTCTTCCTTCCACGGCACGTGAAAGCTGCGAAAGTGCAATAACCGGAACGTCAAGTTCTCTTGCAAGAGATTTTAACGATCTTGAAATCTCAGATATTTCCTGCTGATGAGACTCTGCTTTTCCTGAGCCTACCATCAACTGAAGATAGTCAATAATGATAATATCAAGTCCATGCTCAATTTTATATTTACGACACTTTGATCTGAGTTCCTGAATACTGATACTTGGTGTATCATCTATAATCAGTTTTGAATTACCGATATCTCCGGCACTTTCAATCAATGCCTTCCAGTCGGCATCAGTAAGACTTCCTGTTCGTATTTTCTGTGCATCAACACCGGCTTCTAAGGAAAACAGACGATTAACAAGCTGCTCCTTACTCATTTCCAATGAAAAGATAGCTACACAGTTTTCCTTCTTGAACGCCATATGCTGAGCAAGATTTAATACAAAAGCAGTTTTTCCCATCGCCGGTCTTGCAGCGATAATAACCAGATCGGACTTCTGAAATCCTGCCGTCATATAATCAAGATCAATAAATCCCGTTTCAAGTCCCGTAACTTTTCCCTTTGCCTTATATACAGTCTCGATTCTGTCCATGGCATTCATTACAACCCTGCTTATCGGGATATAATCATCAACTCCACGATTCTGTGATATTGCAAATATTTTCTTTTCTGCCATATCGATAACAGTATCGATATCATCCTTTCCCATATAGCAGGAACCTGAGATATCATCTGATGCCTTAATAAGCTTTCTGGCTGTAGCCATGTTGCTCACAATTCTTGCATACTGACGTATATTGGCAGCTGTTGATACGGTGTCAAGAATATCCTTTAAGTAACTGAGCGAACTCACTTCAGGAGCAACATCCTTTTCTTTAAGCCTGCTCTGCAAAGTAACCGGATCAACATTCAGACCTTCATTATTCAGTTCAACCATAGCGTCAAATACAATGCCATACTGCTTCGAATAAAAGTCCTCTCCTGTCAGCTGTTCAGCAGCAACTGAAATAGCATCTTTATCCATGAGCATTGAGCCTATAACCGCCATCTCTGCCTCGAGACTGTGTGGCATCACACGCTTTAATTGTATTTCATCCTGAGCCATACTCTACCTTATTTCTCTACAACCTGTACCCTAAGCATACCGGTAACCTGAGGGTGTAATTTTACAGGAACCTCAAATGTTCCAAAGGATCTGATAGGTTCGTCAAGCTTAAGCTTTTTCTTGTCGATTTCCTTTTTGCACTGCTCCTTGTAGGCCTGTGCAATCTCTTTGCTTGAGATTGATCCAAAAGTTCTTCCGCCCTCTCCGGCCTTCATTGTAACTACAACCTTGTCATCCTTCATCTTATCAGCAAAATCCTTTGCCGCTTCAAGAAGTTCCTTTGCGACCTTGTCTTCATTTGCCTTCTTCAACTTGAGATCATTCATGTTGTTTGCTGTAGCTTCGATTCCGAGCTTCTTGGGGATAATTGCATTTCTTGCATATCCATCAGCAACATCAATTACCTGACCCTTTTTACCAAGAGTCTTAACATCTTCCAATAATATTATTTTCATACTTTTAACTCTCCATTCTCCAGCATCTCATCCAGAGTATTCTTTATTATATCAATAGCCTCATCCACAGTTGTATCTTCCAGCTGACAGCCTGCTGTTCCAAGATGTCCGCCACCGCCTAACTTCTCCATAATAATCTGAACATTAATTTCATCAATCGATCTTGCAGAAACATATATCTTATTCTGATAATCAGTCATTATGAAGCTGGCCTTAACACCTTTGATATTAAGCAGTTCATTTGCAGCCTGAGCTCCGATTACCGTAGGTGAATCAAGGTTCTGACTTGTACATACGGAAATTGCAAAAACATTTCTATATATTTCTGCCTGTGAGACAGCATCTGCTTTTGCTTTATATTCAACCGCATCCTCTCTGAACAGTTTTCGAACTCTTGTGACGTCTGCCCCGTTTCTCCTTAGGAATGCTGCTGCCTCAAAGGTTCTTACACCTGTCTTTGTCATGAAGTTGTTTGTATCAACCACAATGCCTGAATACATACAGTCTGCTTCCAAAGGTGAAATATGTAATCCTTCTCCAATATACTGTATTATTTCCGATACCATTTCACATGTAGAAGATGCATAAGCCTCAACATAACTCAATGTAGCATTCTCTATGTTTTCGGTGCTCTGTCTGTGATGGTCAAACACTACTATATTTTTGCAGATCTTCAAAAGTTCAGGACATTCCGTAATACTCGGCTTGTTAACATCCACAACAACAAGTACCGAATTGCTGCCTGCCATTTCCACAGCCGTTGCATTGTCGATAATCATATCATCTCCGTAATCCGGGCTTGCCATAAACATATCAACAAGAGGCTTAATTGCATTACTTATATCATCCAGAACTATATATGCATTTTTATCGAGAGTCTTTGCGACTCTATAGATACCTACGGCAGCACCGAAGCAGTCAACATCAGGCATTCTGTGTCCCATGATAAGAACATTTTCCTTTGCGGAAATAATTTCGGAAAGTGCCTGTGCCTTAACACGCGCCTTAACCTTAGTATTCTTTTCAACCTGCTGGCTCTTTCCTCCGTAGTAAATAACATTCTCCGGATTCTTAACCACTGCCTGGTCTCCGCCACGTCCAAGCGCAAGGTCTATGGCGTTTCTTGCAAACTCATAATTCTGAGCATAACTCAAGCCATCAACACCCACTCCTATACTGATTGTGACAGCCATGTCATTTCCTATATTTACGGTTTTAACATCATCAAGAATATCAAACCTGTTGCTCTCCAATGCTTCAAGAGCCTTTTTCCTCAGAACTATAAGATATTTATCTTTTTCAAGTTTTTTACATATTCCGTCAATTGCGGAAATATACTTATTCACCTTTCTGTCGATAAGAGCAATGAGAAGAGATCTTCTTACTTCCTCAACACTTTCAAGAGCTTCATCATAGTTGTCAAGATATATCATTCCGACTGCAACAGACTGGTCGTCAATTTCCTTCAATGCAAGCTTTATTGCTGTGTTATCAAACAGATACAAAGCTATCAGATATCCCTTTGAATCCGGAGTATCCAAAATAGCAGAAGCTTTAACAGAGTCAGCTACTCCAACCTTCTTCATTTTGACTATATAGTGTGAAGATTCATACTCAATTTCAGTTTCTGTATAATCTTCCTCTCTAGGCATCTTCTCTTTTGTAAGAGATGGGAAAATAGATGTTATTGATTTGTGATAATCGGTTTCCTTATGAGAAACTTCCGTGAACAGTTCATTCATCCAAAGAACATGTCCCTGATTATCAAGAATGGCATAAGGTAATTCCAACTGTTCAAGCAGAACCTTCTGTATTGATCCGTATTGTGTTGCAAACGAAATCAATTCCCCCGTTATAGTGGCTGAACTGTAATTCTTCAATACAAGAACAATACCAAAATACAGAATTAAATATCCTGACAATATTAATCCCGATTTAATATCAAAAAAATACAGAAGCACATCGACAAAGGAAAGTACTATTCCCAAATATATCGATGCCTGCAACATAAACTTAAGTTTTCCCTTTAATGTAACCTGGCTTTTTTTATTCTTCATAAAGACCTCTCATATTTAAAGGCATTAGTTCAAATTATTATATCACTTTATGTGCTTTTTAGCCAATAAGTGAAAAAGAGTATCTTAACCTTAGTCAAAATACTCTTTCAATACACTATTAATCTTTGTCAAATCCTCTGTCGTATCAATATCCCACAGTTCATATTCATCATGCACTTCAATAATCCGAACAATATTCTGATTATTTTGCGCTATATAATTTCCGCCTTTCCCTTTTGGAAGTTTCAACAGGTCATCAAAGAATGAATTTGGAAAACCTATAGGTGCCCCGACAGAATCTGCGTAACCTGTTCTTACAATCAGATTTTTATTTGCCTTCGCTTCTTCCAATAAGTTCATAATCGAATTTCTTCCGATAAGTGGCTGATCCCCGGGAACAAAAAAGCAATAGTCAACATCCTGCATCAGTTCACAAAGTCCCAGCCTCACGGTATCGTTCCTGTCCGGAAAGGAATGCAGTATACACCTTAGATTTAATCCATCACAAATGTTCTTAACATCATTGCTTCTTGTGACGACAACTCTCCTGTCAAAAAGATTTTCTGACGAATCGATTATCCATCTGATCAATGGCTTGCCATTTAAATCTTCCACCAGTTTATTTCCTCCAAATCTTTTTCCCAGACCGGAGGCCATTATAACCAGTCCAATTTTAATATCTTTATTCTCCGAAATATTCATGATACAGTCTCTTATTTTCTTCAAGACAGGCTTCTCTAAACTTTTCGTATTTATCAAGCCAGGCCTTGCCTTCATCCGTAAGGCAGCTTCCACCGCCGCATTTGCCTCCAACAACACGTGTTGTAAATTTGAATCCCAATTCCTTTTCTGCATTTGTTATGAGCTTCAATGCCTTCGTATATGACATTCCCATTTCCATTGCGGTAGCGCGAAGTGAGCCTGTCTGTTCTACACCGCGAAGAAGCCTGTAAGGACCTTCTCCAAAGAATTTTTCATTATTATCATCAACAAATATCAGTCTTGTCAGTGCTTTCATACACCCTCCGAATCATAAATCATCGAATAACTGTCTATTCCTTTTTTGCTTGTAGTCTTTACAAGACTAATATCACCATAAATCATACGCAGCTTTGTTTCCATGTTTTCGATTGAATCATTATGTAGATCAACTGTTTCGATTATATTTTTATCCTTAAGCAGAATCAGTCTGTCACAATTATTTAATGCAAGCATTATATCATGAAGAATTATCAGACCGGACCTGCTGCCGCAGCTGATCCATTCTCTCAATATTTTCATAATTTTATATCGGATGCTGAAATCAAGCGCACTTTCAGGCTCATCCATTACCAAAAGCTTTGCATCACTGACAAGTGCTCTTGCAATAATTACAAGCTGCTTTTGCCCTTCACTCAGCTGCATAAAATTTGAATCCGACTTATCTGCAAGCCCTAAACGTTCAATAACATCCAACGCCTGCTTTTTCATTGTCTGATCCGGATTTTCCAAAAATCCAAGTTTGGGATTAAATCCCATCATAACAACATCCAGTACGGAAATATCGATGCCGATACCACTGCGCTGAGGAATGTAGCTGATGATATTCGCTACCCTGGGAACTTTAAGTTCTTCAATCACAAGCCCATCGATAGTAACGTTTCCGTCATGCGTCAGAACATTACAGACTGCTTTTTCCAAAGTAGATTTACCGCTTCCGTTTGCACCAAGAATTCCAACCATTTCTCCTGCATTAATATCAAACGAGATATTTTCTATAATATTATCTTCGCCGTATCCGGCACAAATATTTTCTATCTTTATAAGGCTCATATCTTATCCCTCCTCCTGAAAATAAGAAAAACAAGAAATGGAGCACCTATAAGACTTGTAAAAATGCTGACCGGTAATTCTGTCTGGGCAACACTTCGTGCAAGCATATCGGCAAGAAGAAGTATAATTCCTCCTGTTATTCCTGTGAAAAACATAGTCTTTTTCGTGTTGTCACCGGTAAGACGTCTTGAAATATGTGGTGCAAGCAGACCTACAAAACTGATTAGCCCTGTCAGACTCACTACAGAAGATACGACAAGAGTTGATATTATCAGTATAACAAATCTCATTTTTGACACATTTACACCAAGCAACCTGGCTTCCGCCTCATCCTGGCTCAATAACAGTGTCTGCCTGTGCATCATAAAAAGCACTGCAAGACAAACCAGGCATAGAATAAGATTTATGGAAATGGCATGGCTGTTGACTCCGTTTAAGCTGCCCATAATCCAGTATTCAATCGAAGCAAGTTCTTTTTCGGGATCAGCCATGGTCTTAAGTATCATCAAAAACGTCTGCGCCAATGAATGAACTGCTATACCTGCAAGAATAATAGTACTTTTTCGGTCACTTCTATCAAGACGTGAGAACAATATTGCAAGAATTACCGAAATAAGTGCTCCGCCAAATGAGCTCAAGGTTACAGACACCGTACCTGAAAAGAACAGTATTCCAAATGCAGCCCCTGCACTTGCTCCCGAAGACACTCCGATTATATCCGGAGATGCCAATGGATTTCTAAAAATTGTCTGATACACAAAGCCTGCTATTCCAAGGGAAAAGCCTCCAAGCAGACCGACCAGCGTACGTGAAAACCTTAAAGTCCAGAAAATATTTGTCTGAAGTTCATCACCTTCCAGAATTTTTGATAAAGAAAGAGGGAATTTTCCTACAAATAAGCTACAACAAAAAAGGGTGATAAGAATTATCACCCCTATAACCAGATATATATTATTTTTCGCCGTACTTGAACTCGTAGAACGTCTCATAGAATTCCTCAATAATATTATCACTTTCCTCTGATGATATCACATCAGGATGTAATATACCAGCGAGCCATACAGATCCGAGAATACCGCTTGGTACCGGGCTGTCCCAGGCCTCTGCATCAGAAGGCATCTTATAAACATTTCCATTTGCCACTGCATTGCATGCAGCAAGTGCTTCATCAGCAAGAACATCCTCAACCGTATATTCTGCTTCAGCTGCAATCACGATGTAATCAGGATTCCATGCAAGAATCTGTTCGTAATCAACGTCAACCCAGTACTTATCATCAATCTCATTGGAAACGCTCTCGCCACCTGCAAGCTTAATCATATCACACTGATACATCTTATTTCCTGCAGTAGACAATACATTTGAGTTGCCGGCAAGATAAACTTTTTTTGCTTCTGCACCGTTAAGCTTTTCGCTAAGCATATCTTTGTTTGATGTAATAAAGCTCTTCAACTGTTCAGCTCTGTCTACGGTATTTGTTGCTGTAGAAATAATATCTATCATTTCTATTAATAAGTCTTCACTCTCAGGATTTACCAGAATAGTCTTTATACCTAACTCTTCAAGAGTTGCTGCTGCATCTTTAAGCTTTAATGGGAGAATTACAAGGTCGGCATTTAATGCTGCACAACCTTCCAAATCAAACTCTTTTGCAGATCCGACACTTGGTAAATCTATAAGTTCCTTAGCAGCCAGCTTATAGATTGGTCTTTTTCCTGCCTTGGCTTCTATACCAACCATCTTGCTGTCAAGATCAAGTGCTATCAGAAGACTGCTTGAAATATAATAACCGCTTACAAGAGTCTCCGGTTCCTTTTCGATTACTACTTCTCTGCCTGCCTGATCAGTAATTGTAACAGGATATTCTACTTTGTTCTCTTCTGCTACAGTTTCTTCAACAACGGCCTCCTCAGTTGCTGGCTCAGTAACCTGCTCTGCTGTTTCTTCGACAGCGGTTACTTCTTCTGTTACGTTCTCTGTTTCTGTAACTACCGCTTCAGTCGATGCACTGCTTTCTGTCGAAGCCTGTTCCGTACTACATGCCACCAGGCTGAATGCCATAACGCATGCGAGTAAAATGCTTAAAAACTTTTTCATAATTTCACCTCGTTATATTTTCTAAACTACAACGAATAATAACAAAATGCATTTCAATTGACAAGCAAATTTAGTACAATAAAATCGTTATTTATTCTATTTATTTGGGAGATTTTAATGATTACTTTTCAAAAATATGTCAAAGCAGAAACTCTTGAAGAAGCCTACACCCTTAATCAGGCAAAAAACTGCAAAATTGCCGCAGGGATGATGTGGCTTCGTCTCGGAAAACCCAACTACAATACAGTTATCGATATTTCCGGTCTTGGCCTCAATAAAATCGAGGAAGATGATGAACAGTACAGGATTGGCGCCATGGTGTCGTTAAGAGAACTTGAAACCAGTAAAAGCCTCAATGACTACACCAACAACTCTATTCGTGATGCCCTGAAAGATATTATCGGTGTTCAGTTCAGAAATATGGCAACAGTCGGCGGAAGCATCTGGGGACGTTTCGGTTTTTCGGATGTACTTACTGTTTTTCTTGCACTTGACAGCTATGTAGAACTATATAAAGGCGGCATCGTCTCAATGGCTGAATTTTCGAAGATGAAATATGACAAAGATATACTTACGAACATCATAGTAAAAAAGAAGCCCTGCAAATGTGTATACAGTTCCGTTCGAATCCAAAGAACTGATTTCCCCGTTCTTACGTGTGCCACAAGCATAATCGACGGAGAATATAAAACAGTTATCGGAGCCCGTTCCGGAAGAGCCCGTCTGTATTCAGACGAAAATGCTGTTCTGGCTGACGGCATAACAGAAGAAACCGCTTCACTTTTTGCCAAGAAATTAGCCTCTCATGTACCAACATCAGGTAACAATCGTGGCAGTGCAAAGTACAGAAGCCGGCTTGTCAGAGTGCTCACCGAAAGAAATCTTATCAGACTGGGAGGATTAATGTGATGGATATAACACTTACACTAAATGGTAAAAAAATAACCGATCAGATTGATCCGGACCTTACATTATTTGATTTTCTCCGCAGTCATAACTGCTTCAGCGTAAAATGTGGATGTGAAACCTCAAATTGCGGTCTGTGTACCGTCTTTTTTGATGATACACCAGTTCTTTCTTGTTCTGTGCTCGCAGCCCGTGCAAGCGGTCATAAAATTACAACCCTGGAAGGCTTACAGGATGAAGCAAAAGAATTTGTCGGTTTTATAGCTGATCAGGGGGCAGACCAGTGTGGCTTCTGTAATCCGGGATTCGTAATGAACACCATCGCATTACTTCGAGAAAACCCTGATCCGACAGATGATGAAATCAGACAGTATCTTTCAGGTAATTTATGCAGATGCAGTGGTTACGAAGGACAGTTAAGAGGTATCAGAAGCTTTCTTGACAGTCGGAAGAATAAATAAGGGGGCAGGTTATGGAACATAAAAATTACAATGCAATTAATAAATCTGTAAGAAAAAAAGATGCCATGCAGCTCCTTTTGGGAAAGCCGGTATACACTAAAGATATTGCTCCCGAAAACGCCCTGGTAGTTAAGCTTTTAAGAAGCCCTCATGCCAATGCCATCGTTAATACGATTGATACAAAGGTAGCAAAACTAGTTCCCGGAGTTGTCGATATCTTTACTTGGGAGGACGTACCGGACAACCGTTTCACGAATGCAGGACAAACATATCCTGAACCTTCCCCTTACGACAGACTGATTATTGATCGTCATGTTCGTTTTGTCGGAGATGTTGTAGCCATAGTTGCTGCTGAAAATGAAAAAGCAGCAAAAAAAGCTTTATCACTGATTAAAGTATCTTATGATGTTTTAGAAGCTGTTCTTGATTTTCGAAAAGCAAAAGACAGCAACATACTTGTTCATCCCGAAGACAACTGGGTTGCTCCCATCGATGTTGGCGGCAGTAACAAACGTAATCTGGTTGCAAGTGAGCAGAGTGAACACGGAGATGTTGATGGTGTCCTGGCTGACTGCGATATCGTAATTGACAGAACCTATCATACAAAGGCTTTCAATCAGGCAATGATGGAAACCTTCAGAACCTATACCAGCTATGACAGATATGGACGTCTTCATGTTATTTCATCTACACAGATAGTCTTCCATGTACGTCGTATTCTTTCTCACGCGCTTGGAATTCCAAAAAATATGATCAGAGTTGAAAAACCACGTATTGGTGGTGGCTTCGGTGCAAAGCAGACAGCTGTCAGCGAAGTTTATCCTGCCTTCGTTACCATGAAAACAGGACGTCCTGCAATGATTGTATTTACTCGTGAAGAATCTCAGATTGCAGGTTCTCCCCGTCATGAGATGGAAGTAAGAGTTAAACTCGGTGCAAATAAAAATGGTAAAATCAGAGTTCTGGATTTATATACTCTTTCAAACAGTGGTGCCTACGGAGAACACGGACCTACAACTGTCGGCCTTTCAGGGCACAAATCAATTCCTATGTATACCGGAAGCCTTGAAGCTCACCGCTTTAATTATGATGTTGTATATACAAACACCATGGCTGCGGGAGCTTATCGTGGATATGGTGCGACTCAGGGAATATTTGCCCTTGAGTCAGCTGTTAACGAGCTTGCCGAAAATCTGAATATGGATCCGACAGTGATTCGTGAAATGAATATGCTTAAAGAAGGCATGGTTATGCCTGCTTACTATAATGAAATTGCCAGTGCCTGTGCTTTGGATAAATGCCTTGCTCATTGTAAGGAAATGTTTGACTGGGATAAAAAATATCCTGTCAGAGACATGGGCAACGGAAAAGTCAGATGCGCCGGAATCGGAATGGCTATGCAGGGATCATGTATTTCAAATCTTGATGTTGGTTCCGCAACTGTTAAGTTAAACGATGATGGCACATATACACTTATGATAGGTGCTGCCGATATGGGAACCGGATGTGATACCATTCTTGCTCAGATGGTTGCTGAGTGTATGGACTGCTCCGTAGATGATGTAACAGTCTTCGGTGCTGATACGGATGCCTCGCCTTATGATTCCGGTTCATATGCTTCTTCTACAACATACATAACAGGCAAAGCTGTAGAAAAAGCCTGTACAGACCTCAAAAAGCGTATGTGTTCAATAGCTGCAGGACTTATGGACTGCAATGAAGATGAAGTTATATTTGATGAAGGAAAGCTTAGAAGAATTAACACCGAACAATCTGTTACCATTACAGATGTTGGTAACAAATCTCAGTTGAATAATGATATTGTTCCTCAGGCATCAGCTTCTCATTCTTCTCCTGTTTCACCACCTCCGTATATGGTAGGAATGGTTGAAATTGAACTTGATAAGCTTACCGGAGAAGTTACTGTTCTTGATTATATGGCTGTAGTAGACTGCGGTATTCCCATTAATCCTGCCCTTGCCCGTATTCAGGCAGAGGGTGGTATCGTTCAGGGAATTGGACACACTTTATTCGAGAACATAACCAATGATTCAAAGGGCCGGCCTATAGAGTCTTCACTTATGCAATACAGGCTCCCCACAAGACTTGATATGGGTAACTTAAAGGTTGAATTTGAGCACAGCTACGAACCCACAGGACCATTTGGAGCTAAATCTATTGGGGAAATTGTAATTAATACTCCAGCCCCAGCCCTCGCACATGCTATTTATCGTGCAACAGGAGTATGGCATCGTGAGCTTCCCATTACACCTGAACAGATTGCCCTTGGAAAATAAGATAATTAATTTATATAAATATATAATTAAATGAAAGGATTAACTTAATGAAAAACAAATTTATGCTTTCGAAGGAAGCCTACAGTTTCGAGGGCAAATTGCCTCTTTCACAGGCGATCCCACTTGGTCTTCAGCATGTGCTTGCAATGTTTGTCGGTAATCTTACTCCATTGCTTATTGTTACAACCACTTGTGACATCGCCAGCGGTGATTTCGCCAGTCTCCGACTTGGTCTGTTACAAAATGCCATGCTTATTGCCGGTATAGTAACACTTATTCAGTTATTCTCAATCGGACCTATTGGCGGAAAGGTACCTATTATAATGGGTACATCATCCGGCTTCATTGGTGTTTGCGGCTCAGTAGCCAAAACAATGGGAGGGGGCGTCATTGCCTATGGTGCAATCATGGGTGCTTCCATTATCGGTGGTCTGTTCGAAGGTGTTTTAGGTTTCTTCTTAAAGCCGCTTAGGAAATTTTTCCCATCTGTTGTTACCGGTACTGTTGTTTTATCGATAGGACTTAGCTTAATATCTGTTGGTATCACCTCTTTTGGTGGTGGAAATAAAGCCGATGATTTCGGCTCTCTCGAAAACATATTACTTGCTCTTTTTGTACTCGTTATGATACTTATCTTTAAGCATGGATTCAAAGGATTTGCCAGTTCTTCATCCATTCTTCTCGGAATTGTCTGCGGATATATTGCAGCATTTGTTATGGGACTTTTCCTTAGCAAAACCGGTATCACCGCAGAGGGTGTTGAATATACTAAAAGCTGGGTAGTTAACTGGAATAAAATAAGTGAAGCTTCCTGGTTTGCTTTACCAAGCATTATGCCGGTAAAACCTGTATTTGATATGAGAGCCATAATCCCTATACTGATAATGTTCATCGTAACAGCTGTTGAAACAGTCGGCGATATCTCAGGCGTTATGGAAGGTGGCCTTGGTCGTGAAGCTACAGATAAAGAACTTTCAGGTGGAGTAATCTGTGACGGTATTGGTTCAAGCTTAGCTGCCGTTTTCGGTGTTCTTCCAAACACCTCCTTCAGTCAGAATGTTGGACTTGTTGCCATGACAAAGGTTGTTAACCGTTTTGCTCTTGCTACAGGCGCAATTTTCCTGGTTCTTTGCGGTCTCTGTCCTAAGCTTGGTGCTCTGGTATCTATCATGCCGCAGCCTGTTCTTGGTGGAGCTGCAGTTATCATGTTCTCATCAATCGTAATAAGTGGTATTCAGCTTATTACAAAGACTCCTCTTACCGGAAGAAATCTTACAATTGTTTCGGTTGCTCTCGGAGTTGGATATGGTATCGGTGCAAATACAGCTATTCTTGCCAAAGCTCCTGAACTTGTTCAGCATATATTTGGTGGATCAGGTATTGTACCCGCTGCAGTAGTTGCAATATTTCTTAATATTATTCTTCCTAAAGATAAGTTGGAAAGAGCGTAGCAACATTTTAATCACACTAAACTGTTTTTATTTCATAGAAAAACCCCGGCAAAACGCCGGGGTTTTAATTTTACATATATATTTCACATGTAGTCTGTCCATAATATAAGAACGGATTATATTGAGGTGCTCCAAAATTTCTCACCATAACATCATAACTATACTGCTTGTATTTTCCCTGAAGCTGACTGTAAGTCTTTGCAAATCTTGTATGATTGTTCTTCTTTCCTTTGGCAATATTGCATTCGATATTCGGATCAAATAAATATTCTGCAGTTCCTGTATTTATTACACACCACTGATGATTTGTATAGCCTGTCGGATTCATCTGCTTTGAACAGGAACATACACCTCTTACACAGTATGCATTAAATCCCAGCTGGCGAGCTATTGCCATAAATGCTCCGGAAAAGTTGTAGCAGTCTCCCTGACCGGTAATCAAAAATCCCATGGCATCCGTGACATTCTGACTCGTATCTCCGCTCCAATAGAGTTCGTTGGGAAGATAATAATTATATCTGGCATAATAATCTCTTTTACCATGCTCTGACATATAATCATAACAGGTTACCAGCTTCTGATAATTATTCATGTCCGAAGTACATAATGTATTGATAAAGTCCATTGCACATCTGTCCAGACACGTATTCCCGGTGCTGACCGGAGCTCCTGCAAAATTCTCTGCAAAAGCCTTAAAGGTTGTTGCAGCCTTTGCTTTGCCACCATTCTGCTGCCTTGCAAGTGCCTCATAATACTGCTGCAGAAGTTCTTCCTGCGTAGGTTCGGCATAAGCTGTAATTGCAGATCCCATAATCATTACGGCCGCCAGAATAATTCCCAGTGCTTTTCTCAGTAATCCCCTCATATTTATCCTCCTTCCGAAGTGTTTGTTACAAATATAAATATATGATAACACCGCTTCTGCCAACTGTCGATGCCATGCCATAACATAGATGCAACACTTTGTTCGTTGCCATAACCCAAAAAGCCTTTAAGTACCGTACTTACGATACTTAAAGGCTTAATATCTTTTATTGCAATATGTACTTCAATAATTAGTCCTGAACATAAGGCATAATTGCAACGTGACGAGCTCTCTTAATAGCTGTTGTTAAAGCTCTCTGGTGCTTAGCACATGTTCCAGTTACTCTACGAGGAAGAATCTTTCCTCTTTCAGATACATACTTTCTAAGCTTTG
>JAKSRY010000048.1 GCA_024403415.1 Lachnospiraceae bacterium | reverse complement strand
TACACATTGTTTTGCTGATACCCGTCCTGCTGGTACACATTGTTTTGCTGATACCCGTCCTGCTGGTATATAATATCCTGTCGATACATGTCTTGCTGACTATCGACTTCTTCACTCATATCGCATCCACAACTTGGACAGAAGCGTGCATTGCCTTCCATTGGTATACCACAATTGTTACAAAATAACATATTCTGCCTCCACACTAACTCTTTTTCAGTTGAAATATCAATTATATTTCTTTTATCATTATAGCATTTTGACCCCCCCAGTCAATTTACCTGATACGCAGACTTAAGCGTATATTGCAATAAAAAAGACTGCGAAAAGAATCATCTCATATAGCCCTTTTCGCAGTCTTTTTTGCTGTTTTTCTATATTGTACTTTCATATATTCTCTCATTCGCTTTAGCAAAACATCAATTTTATATTATCAAATACGCTATTTACCCATTTATTCTCATAACCTCTAACCTTCAAGATAAAAATACGCTTTTACATCTTCAAAAAAATATCTTATAACCATACTTTTATAAAATTAGCAAGTGACGACTCTTTATATAGAGGTTCCTTGTCAATTCGGTTTTTCTTAATGGTTTTCACAAACCCTTTAACATATATTTCAAATTCTGCCTTTATCAATTCATAATCTACTTTTATCTTTTTTAACTGCGAATTGGGTATCTTCTTTTCTTCCTGTACTTCTATATAATTATCATCATTAATAACTAAGGCATATCTATAATCTAATCCTGCCTTGGGTCTAGATTTAGATGGAATTGCATGGCCTATTCTTCCAAATTTTCTTAATTCATCTCCCAAATTATTTCTTAATGGAACATAATATTTATTACTGTCAATTTCTATTTCCATACATAAATGAGTGCGTCTTGACTGTTTCAATGTATTTCCAGTATCAAGCATTTTTACAAAATGTTTCCTCTCATTAAAATAGTTTTCTTTGATATAACACAACTTGGGTTCCATTACTATCTCCTATATAAATATAAAAACAAAAAGAGGGAACTAACAGTTCCCCCTTAACTTTCAATATCTTCAGCTTTTTTTAGACAGGTGCATCTGACGAACCCCTCACAATTTCTTCAGTTTTTTATGCTGGGCACTTCTGACAAACTCCCCAACGAAGTTCTCACTTCTAAATATTATACTATATCTCTGGTATATATTTGTCAACACGGTACTGTATCTTATGTAGAATCCTACTGAATCTCAAATCTTTTTACAACAACTTAGTCATATGGCTGAATTGTTTCGATTGTTCCATCTTCAGCAATGTTAAGCTTAGTATACTTAACGCATCTCTGGTGATTAACTCCTCCAGAGTACTCAGCGTCATGATAGAAAAGATACCATTCACCATCAATTTCAACAATTGAATGATGTGTTGTCCATCCAATTACAGGCTCCATTATTCTACCTTTGTATGTGAAAGGACCATCAGGTGTATCACCTTCTGCATAGCAAAGATAATGTGTTGTACCTGTTGAGTATGAAAGATAGTACTTTCCATGATGCTTATGCATCCAAGGTCCTTCAAAATATCTTCTGTCTTCATCTGAAGCCTTAAGTGGTTCTCCATTTTCATCGAGAATCTGAAGCATCTTTGGAGCTGCCTTGAATGCATCCATTGACTGTTCAAATTCTGCAAATAATGGTCCCAAAGCAGGCTCATCACCTTCAGGACGATGCTCGTCAGGATTGAACTTTCCTGACTGCCACATTTCTAACTGACCTCCCCAAAGACCACCGTTATAACAGTAAATTCTTCCGTCATCATCTACAAGAACAGCAGGATCAATACTATAGCTTCCCTGAATGTAATTATCCTGTGGCTTAAAAGGTCCAACAGGTGAATCAGATTCAGCTACACCAATTCTGAAGATTCCATCATGATCCTTAGCCGGATATACCAAATAATACTTTCCGTTAACATATGCTGCATCCGGTGCCCACATCTGGTTTTCTACCCAGGGAATATCATCCTCTGAAAGTGCGCATCCATTGTCTACACATTCTGCATCAAGATTATCCATTGAAAGGATGTGGTAATCCTTCATGATATACTGATCTCCGTTATCATCATCGGGACAGTCATGCTCGAAGTCATGGGAAGGATAAATATATACCTTTCCATTAAATACATGTGCTGATGGATCAGCAGTATAAATGTGGGTAACTAAAGGTTTTCTTTCGTTAGGTCTTCTCATTCTAATCTCCTTTTAATATAAGCGTAACAACATGCGTATGTTACGTGATGAATTATAACAACAAACCTATTTAATCGTAATATTCTCTACGCATTTATTCTATATATTTTTTGCGTTATACTAATCATTTTTTGCGTTATAAATCTATTAATGATGTTAATATTGTTTCTATTTATCCGGAATCACCACATTCATCATTCGATATCTATCCACATAGCAGGGCATATGCTGTAAGCATACAATGTACTGATTCCCTCTCCAACTTCATCTATAAGTCCATTTTGTTCTACACACGCTACATATTTATTATTGTATCCAGGGGTGCGAAGGCACAACTTACGGTCCATTATTCTTGCATAAGAATACGACAAGTGCCAATACCTATTCACCTCATCAACACTTAACAGAAAAATCTTATCGTCAGTATCATTACCACCATCTGTTTGATACTCGGCATTGTCATTATTCCTTAAATGAGTATTTACTATTGTCTGTTTTTCTTCGTCACTAAATGTATTGTAAAACTCACCATTCAGCCATTTGCGAAGTGTACATTTCTCCCATGTTATAGGTATATATTCCGTATTATAAGGGCTATAACATACGCTTTCTGCGGTTATAATTAAAGCCTTATTATTTTCTTTAGCAAGAAGCAAACATTTATAATTACCAAATTCTATATTTTCACCTACGTTACCTTCCCTTAAGTTCTGCTTATCTATTTGTGTACCTATCTGTCGGAGCTGGTCTTTACTATCTTTATAGTCACCAAGTTCTACTAACAGTTTTCCTGCAGCAACGTAATCACCAGTTCTTATATAATCAAGTGCCTCACTATATTTATTCTCTTTAATACGCTCTTTACATTCTTGTATTTGCCCATAAGCATCCCCATATCCATCCGAATCTGTAAATTTTTCTATCGCTTTTTCATAGTTCCCTGCATCTTTCAAAGACATTGCTTCATAATAATTCATTCTATGAGAAATAGCAGGAATAAGAATCTTTGCTCCAACAAAATATAACAATAGTATGAGTGCAAATACACCAAACGCAATCCTCTTTCCTTTCGCACGTTTCTTATTTGACTCACGTATTTTTTCTATTCGTTGTCTGTCCTGTTCTTCTAACTTTTCTGCGATTTTGCTTATTCTTTCCCGCGAATATGCAGCAAGTTCATCCGCATTTTTCCACCCAGGAATACTTTCAAACTCATTAATTGCCCTCTTATGAGACCCAATTGTATCCTCTTTTTGGAACATAATGCCTCTATCTAACGTAGCATCCTTAATCTTAGATATTTTAGTTTGACTACTTAGGATTTGATTCTGTGCATCCTTCCAGTCGGTAATCTGTAACAAGAGCATAATAGCTTCTTCTTGTGCCGCTATTGTATTTAACTGTTTATGTTTTATCGCTTCATTATAAATACCATCTTTTCTTGCACTTTCCGCCTTTTCATAGCATTCCTTTACTTTTGAAGCAGAATCTTTAAAGCCTAAGATACTTTCAAACACGGAAGCAGCTTCCTTATAAGCATCTTCTGTATCTGATTTTTCCATTCGTCTCACAGCATCATTATAAATAATTGTCTTTATTGCTATATCGAGTAAATCTTTCATAGCACCATCGCCAAAGCGATAAGCTTTTTTATAATTCTTATTATCGGCAAAGTCTTTTTCCTGATTTTTTAAGAATTCTTTTTTTGAAACCCTGATTTCTGACATCAATTTTCCAAGGTATGCTTCCGCATTATCAGGATCTATATCCAATACTCTTTCACAATATTCATTTGCACGTATCCAATCTTCATCCTCAAGAAACATGAATACACGCTGCATCAATGCATCTACATCAGTCCCTTCAGCATTTAGTACTACCTGTTGCGCTGCAGGCGTGCTTTCTATATTTTCTCTTTTTCCTATAAGCTTTTCGATTCCTCTTAACAGGTCCTGGATTGCGCCTACTTTGCCCATATCTTGAGCCTGAAGTCTTGCAAATTCTTTTGGAATATCATATGCATCGATTCCTTTGTAACAGGGAATAAGATATTTGCCTTTATCTCTTGCCATTATTTTAAGATATCGACTCCACTCATTTTTTACCCAGACAGAATTGTAGTATTCATAGTTTGTTCCAAATGCAAGCATTACCTTCGCAGAATTAAGTGCAGCAAAAATATATGGCTCATACTCTGTCCCTAATCTGTCTTCAAGACTAATTCTCGAAAAGAACACTCTGTAGTCCTTAGCAATAAGCGCATCATAAACATCCTGTGCCAAAACGCTGTCTAAAGTTCTGTCCCCATTTTCATCAGTTTCTTTATAGCAGATAAATATATCATATGGTGCTTCCTTACCGGATACCTCAACAATTCCGCGTCTGATTTCTTCAATCCGTTTTGCCTCCGCACGATAAACCTCTCTTGAACGAGGATCAGCGTTTTCCATTACAAGTTCAAAGTCTTCATCATCCATAATACTGTCAAAAGAAGATCTATGGCAGGTAGGTATCTTTTTTCCTGTATTTGGATCATCAACATACTCAATGCCATATTCGCACAAGACCATTCCCCAGTAAGCCTCTGCCTCTGTATCTGACTCGTCAATAATACTCTCATAAACACTCATAGCCTTATCAAACTCATTTGCTCGTCGAAGTCGATTGGCTCTTTCATATAATTTAATTATTTTTTGATCATCTATCACTGACACGGTCTGCACTGAGCCACAAAATTCGCATTCGCAAACCGTCTGATTATCTGTTATCTTCAATGTGCCAGCACACATTTTACATTTAAAAGTTGCCATGTGTAGTTCTCCTACCTTTTATATAGTGTTGATTATTATACACTTTTTCAGAGTATTTTAGAAGAAAGTATCCCATAAATACTATAATCAAAACTGCTTCTCAATTTTTCCATAATACAGCATTCCTTTTCGCCATATCATAAAAAGGGCGGAGATTACTCTCCGCCCTTACAACAATCATATATATTTGTAATTCAAATCGAATTATCTACCATACTGACAGTCGTTGTTACCTGAAGTGGTAATCCACATTTCAAGCATGTTGATAGGATCGTTGAAGTCTGCAATCCATCCTTCACGAGCGATATCAAAGTTACCATTCTTACGTTCTTCAAGGAATACGTTCCAGTCCTGAACCTGAATGCTCATATCAACACCGATTGCAGCGAAATCCTGCTGCATTGATTCAGCTACTGCAATGTGTCCTGATGACTCATTTGTAAGGTATTCAATCTTGATAGGAGTTTCAGCAGAAAGCTTTCCATCCTCACCAAATACATATCCTGCAGCTTCAAGAAGTTCACGAGCCTTAGCTGTTGTTCCTTCAGGATCATTGTTGATTGCGTATGCATCATAGTATCCAGTTGCAGCATCAACCTTGAACTGTCCGCCGTTACCATCAGCCATTCCAAGAGGAATATAAGCATTAGCAGCAACCTGACCTGTCTGTCCGATATTCTCACAGATGTAGTCACGATCGATTAATAATGAGAATGCCTGTCTCATGCAAGCAGCCTGCTGAGGTGTCTTTCCTTCGAACAATGCTGACTTACAGTTGAATGCAACATAGTAAGTACCAAGTTCATCAACGATATAGAACTCAGGATTTTTGTTAGCAAGTAAAGTAGCGATTTCATCAGTAGGAACTGTATCAGCGAAATCAAGGTCTCCGGCATTGTATGCAGCATAGATAGCTGTATCATCTGCTGAAAGCATGTATTCCTGTTTAGCAATTGTAACCTTATCTGCATTGTAGAAGTAAGGGTTCTTTTCATATGTCATAGATACATCATGGTTCCAAGCTGTACATGTGTAAGCACCGTTACATACGAATCCGGCATCTGTACACCAAGCGCCAGGCTGTTCAGGTGTAGAATTAGCTTCTACATATGCCTTACATACAGGGAAGAATACTGGGAATGCCATAAGGTCTTCCATGTAAGCACAAGGAGCTGTCAAAGAGAATGTTAATGTTGTATCATCAACAGCTGTTACAGCGAGATCTCCTTCAGCATATCCCTTAAATCCAGAGAACATGTACTCATAGTCAGCTGCTGTTGCAGGATCAACTGCTCTCTTCCAAGAGTATTCGAAATCTGCTGCTGTTAAGTCTGAACCATCAGACCACTTAAGACCTGACTTAAGAGTTACAGTGTAATCAAGACCATCTGCTGAAACTTCATACTTCTCTGCACATGCAGGAACTGTCTTTCCGTTCTCATCATAAGTATAGAGACCTGCGAATGCGTTAGCTGCAAGACAAGCGCCATCAACTGATGAGTTAAGAGCTGGATCAAGGTAATCAGGCTCTGAAGCAAGGTTAAGACGAAGTGTGTCTGAACCATTTGACAATGTAGCATACATAAAGAACTTAGTAGCAAATGCGTTTGAGTATGCACCTGATACATAATCCTTCTGCATGTAAATATCATTGTAGTAGTAAAGAGGGATTACACAGTAGTTAGACATAAGAATGTCTTCAGCTTCATGCATAAGCTGTGTACGTGTAGCGTAATCTGTCTCTGACTTGATCTTTGTGATCAATTCATCGTACTTACCCCATTCTGTAACAGGGTCAATAAAAGCTTCTGATACGAGGCTTGCTGCAGTAGATGTATCAACATCTACAGTTGCGGTTTCAACTGTTGTAGTTGTGTTTGTTTCAGTTGTTGCCGCAGTTGTTTCAGTATTTGCAGAAGATTCTACAGGAGCTGTTTCATTGCTCGAACAAGCAACAAGTGCAACACACATAGATACTGCAAGTACAGTTGCGAGTAACTTTTTCATATTTTTTCCTCCTTTTTGTTACCATCTATAACGAAACCATTTCTGGTCAGCGCTATCTGAATAAATATTAATGCATCGTACAACCACAGACTATCTCATGCAGCATACTCATGCAAAAACATCTTTTGATGATTAGTACATTATAATCACCATATGCTCATTTTTTCATTGTCATTATTTGACAAAAATATGCACTATCAACACGCTTATTTATTAAAACATGCCACCATATGTCCGTTTCCTCTGTCTGTAAGAGTAGGACATTCCTTAGCACACTGCTCGGTTGCATACTTACATCTTGTTCTGAAAGCACAGCCTGAGGGCATATTGAGAGGACTCGGAACATCGCCTTCAAGCACAATTCTCTTTCGAGCTCTCGTAACCTTGGGATCCGGAATAGGAACCGCAGAAAGTAACGACTGTGAATATGGATGAACAGGTGAATCACACAACTCATCCGAATCAGCAATCTCTACAATCTTTCCAAGATACATAACTGCAATTCTGTCAGATATATGTCTTACAACCAAAAGGTCATGTGCAATAAAAAGATATGCAACTCCAAGCTTGTCCTGAAGTTCCTCAAACATATTTACTACCTGTGCCTGAATTGAAACATCCAATGCAGATACAGGTTCATCACAGACAATGAAGTCCGGATTAACAGCAAGAGCTCTTGCAATACCGATTCTCTGTCTCTGACCGCCTGAGAACTCATGCGCATAACGTGTAGCATGTTCAGCATTAAGTCCAACGAGCTTCATAAGATCAAGAATCTTCTCTCTTCTTTCTTTTCTGTTGCTGTAAAGCTTATGAACATCAAGAGGCTCACCTATAATATCTTCAACTGTCATTCTTGGATTCAATGATGAATATGGATCCTGGAATACCATCTGCATTCTTTTACGCATCTGGTTGATATTCTTCTGTGTAATTTCTTCACCATCAAAGAATACCTTTCCATCAGTTGGCTTATACAACTGTAAAAGAGTACGACCTACAGTTGTCTTACCGCATCCTGACTCTCCTACAAGTCCAAGAGTCTCACCACGTCCGACAGTAAAAGAAACATCATCAACAGCCTTAAGTGTTAATTTCTTAAAGCCCGAACGTACAGGGAAGTATTCCTTCAGATGCTCAACCTTAACAAGGGGCTCGTCTATATTTGTATTCTTAGTCAAATCTGCCATTATCCTTCAAGCCCTCCTTCATCTATCGCTTCCTTAATGTTCATCCAGCAGGACGCAACATGATCTTCATTAATTGTCAATTCATCAGGTTTCTCAGTAAGACAGATTTTCATGGCTGCCTCACATCTTGTTACGAAAGGACATCCTTTAGGAAGATTCAGCATATTGATAGGAGTACCCTCAATAGGTTCAAGCCTCTTCTTCATATTATTCAGGTTAGGAATTGAACGTAACAATCCTTTTGTGTATTCATGCTTGGCATTGTAGAAAATCTCATCAGCTGTACCACGCTCACAGATTCTTCCACCATACATGACCACGATATTGTCACACATATCGGCAATAACACCAAGGTCATGTGTAACAAGAATCATAGCCATTCCCATTTCCTTCTGAAGTCTCTGAATTTCATCAAGAATCTGAGCCTGGATGGTAACGTCCAATGCTGTTGTAGGCTCATCCGCAATAAGAACATCCGGTTCGCACGCAAGTGCCATGGCAATCATGACACGCTGTCTCATACCACCTGATAATTCAAACGGATACTGTTTAAGTCTCTTCTCAGGTTCATTAATACCAACCATCTGAAGCATCTCTATGGCACGATTTTTAATTTCATCGCCCTTCTTATCTGTATGGAGTCTGATTGCCTCCATAATCTGATTTCCAACTGTAAATACAGGATTTAAGCTGGTCATGGGATCCTGGAAAATAATTGAACAGCACTTTCCTCTGAAACCACGAAGTTTTCTTTCATCCCACTTTGTTATATCTTCACCCTTGTAAAGAATTTTTCCACTTTTAATTGTGGCATTCTCTGCAAGTATCTGCATTATTGAATATGCAGTAACAGATTTACCTGATCCGGATTCTCCAACGATACCAAGAACCTCTCCGGGATCAAGATTAAAGGATACTCCATTGACAGCACAAACTTCTCCGGAGTCAGTCTTAAATGATGTGTACAAGTCCTGTACGCTTAACATATATTCACTCATGCTCACTACCTCTTAAGTTTTGGATCAAATGCATCTCTTAAGCCGTCACCGATAAGGTTAAGACTAAGAACAATAAGACAAATCATCAGTGCAGGGAATACCAGCTTATAAGGGTAACTCTGCAAACCTTCACGCGCACTGTTTGCAAGTGAACCAAGCGAAGGCATGGGAGCCTGTACACCAAGTCCTATGAAACTCAGATAACTTTCTGTAAAGATAGCAGAAGGAATCTGAAGTGCTGTCGAGATAATGATAACTGACAAACAGTTTGGAAGAATATGCTTTCTGATAATTCTTCCCGGCTTAGTACCAATTGACTTAGCAGCAAGAATATACTCATTTTCCTTAATTGAAAGAATCTGAGCTCTGATAAGTCTTGCCATTCCAACCCAGTAAAGCATACCGAAAACTATGAACAGGGAAACCATGTTTGTTCCCATCTTAGCAAGGAATGAATTACTTTCGAAGGATAATACATTGGTAAGTACGACTGAAAGAAGTATGATAACAAGCATATCCGGCAGGGAATATATAATATCGACTATTCGCATCATGAACAGGTCGACTCGCCCTCCCGCGTAGCCTGCAATACTACCGTAAATCATACCTATTATCAAAACTATTATGCTGGCAAAAAGACCAACCACCAATGAAACTCTTGTTCCGTAAATAACTCTTATAAAGTAATCACGGCACTGTTCATCGGTTCCGAAAATGTGAGGGAATCTTTCTCCTCCCTTTTCCATATATGCCTGTTCTGCCTTACTGTATTCAAAAGGAGCAAGGTTTTTGGCACCCTTATCTCTTTTGCCATCGATTGAAAGCATTTCTTCATAGCTATATGGAACAATCATAGGAGCTACAACAATAACTCCAATGATTAACAAAAGTACAATAATACTTATAACAGCAAGGGGATTTTTAAACAGATTCTTCATACCATCCTTGAAGAATGTAGTAGATTCACTCATTACATCCTGCTGTTTCTTTTCTTCCTCAGTTGCCTTTTCGAATTTCGAAAGGTCAATCTGCATACTTAATAACTGTTTCTTTGGTGTTTTATTGATATCGTAATTATTCATTCGGCCGTCTCCTTATTAATCATACTTAATTCGTGGATCAACGACCTTATAAAGCAGGTCACACACAACGTTTGCAAGAACCATCAATGTAGCAAGGAAAATTGTCGTTGCCATAATCATGGTATAATCACGGTTTGTTATCGCAGATACAAATTTTGATCCGATACCGCCGACGGTAAATACTGTTTCAACTACCATAGAACCTGTAATGATATACGCAATTTCAGGTCCTGCATATGTAATAACTGGAAGCAGAGAATTTCGAAGGGCATGCTTGAAAATAATCTTCCACTTTGATACACCCTTTGCCTTGGCAGTTCTTATATAATCCTGACTCAAAGCATCCAGCATACTTGTCTTTGCAAGACGTGTCGTATATGCCATCGGATATGCTGCAAGGGCAATAACCGGAAGAACATAATTCGTTTCAGTCGCTGACCAAACCGGCACCCATCCTAACTGAATAGAGAATACCAGCAACAGCAATGTAGCCAAAACGAAACTCGGCACCGCCGTAAACAGGGTAGATAAAAAGATAATAATACGATCCGGAAGCTTATTTCTCATAAGTGCTGCTATCGAACCAAATATTGTTCCTGATATCAATGCAATTATTACCGCAGTAAGTCCTAATCTTGCAGATATAGGGAATGATTCACCTATAATCTCTGAAATATCACGACCATTCTTAAGACTTACGCCAAGATCTCCCTGGAACAATCCCTTCATATACAACGCAAACTGTGTAAATAAAGGCTTATCCAGATTATACCTTTCATTTAATGCCTGTACCGTAGCCTCACTTAATGCCTTTTCCTTATTAAACGGTCCTCCGGGAATTGCATTCATCAGGAAAAATGTGATGAAACAAATAAGAAATACCGTAAGGATAGCAAGAAGTAATCTTTTGATAATATACCTTGCCACTTAACTCCCCTCCACTTCGTTACTTTACTAAGTTAAATTCGTTATCATAAAAATAACAACATCGCGTAAAATTATACATTTTTTATGCCTAAAAATCAACAAAAATAACTATGCATAATACTTACATAAAAATGCATATTTACACTATTTACAACGTTTTTTACCTATATTTTTATGCATAAATGCAAAAAGGACAGCCCTCTTAGGTTGTCCTCTTTGACTATCGTTTTCTATAAATATAAATCAAATCTTTATACTTATCAATATATTTTTAGAACTCACATGCACGTGGTGTTCTTGGATAAGGGATTACGTCTCTTATGTTCTCAACACCTGTAAGATACATAATAAGTCTTTCAAATCCCATTCCGAATCCGCTGTGTATGCATCCACCGTATCTTCTTGTATCAAGATACCAGTCAATACCTTCCTTATCAACACCTGCAGCATCCATTCTTTCAAGAAGCTTATCAAGATTCTCTTCTCTCTGACTTCCTCCCATAAGTTCTCCTGCCTGAGGTACAAGAAGGTCAACTGCTGCAACAGTTGCATTATCTGGATTAAGTTTCATGTAGTATGCCTTGATTTCCTTTGGCCAGTCTGTTACGAATACAGGACCATTAAAGTATTCTGTAATATATCTTTCATGTTCCTTCGCAATATCCTCACCATAATCAGGTTCAAATTCCCACTTAACATCTGCCTTCTTAAGAATATCTATTACATCATGGTGCTTAATTCTTGTAAAGTCAGAGTTGACTAGTGAAGTCAATTTATCTTTTAATCCTTTAGCTACAAACTTGTCACAGAATTCAACTTCTTCAGGACAATTTTCAAGCACATAAGAAACAACAAATTTCAGCATTTCTTCTTCAACATCCATAAGACCTTCAAGATCACAGAAGGCCATTTCAGGCTCAATCATCCAGAACTCGTTGGCATGAGTCTGAGTATTTGAGTTCTCCGTTCTGAATGTAGGTCCAAAAGTATAGATATCACCAAATGCCATTGCATATGTTTCTCCATGAAGCTGACCAGAACCTGTTATGAATGTTGACTTACCAAATAAATCCTCCGAAAAATCAACCTTTCCTTTATCATCCACAGGAAGAGCATTCATGTTAAGAGTTGTTATCTTAAACATCTGATCTGAGCCTTCGCAGTCTGCCCCTGTAATTAATGGAGTATGTACATAAACATATCCTCTGTCCTGGAAATATTTATGTATTGCCATAGCTGCAACAGATCTTACTCTGAATACTGCACTGAAAAGATTTGTTCTTGGTCTTAAATGTGCAACTGTTCTTAAAAATTCTCTTGTGTGTCTCTTTGGCTGAATTGGATAATTCTCCGGGCAGTCACCAAGCATAGTTACCTTTGTAGCATGGATTTCAAATGGCTGCTTCATATCTGGTGTAAGAACAACCTTTCCAATAACCTCTACGCTTGCTCCAACTCTGATTTTTGAAATATCTTCAAAGTTAGCAAGATCCTTTTCATATACAACCTGCAATGATTCAAAAAATGAACCATCATTGACTGTAAGGAAACCGAACTGAGCCTGTGATCTGTTGGTTCTGACCCAGGCACAAACTGTCACCTCTTTGTCTGCATATTCAGAAGTGTTTCTGAATAACTGTTTAATCCTTGTTCTCATTTCATTTTCCCCCGAAAATCTATAAATACTGCTTTCGCAGTTATTTACCTGTCATGTGCTGATTTTGCAAAAAGAAGGAACATTGGGAAAATTTCCAGTCTTCCTGCAAGCATCAATATAGTAAGTAAGAATTGTGCCGGCATAGAATACACACTATAATTTGCCATTGGTCCAACCAGACCAAGTCCGGGACCTATATTATTAAAGCAGGCAATTGTTGCTGTCACATTCGTAGTGAAATCAAGTCCGTTAAGCGACAAAAGCAACACCGAAAGACACATAATAATCAGATATGCTGCACAATATACCTTTGCAGCCTGTAAAGCTTTGTAATCGATAACAGATCCGTTAACTCTTACCGGCATCATTCGCTTCGGATTAATAATACGCTTAATTTCTGCAATGAAGGATTTCCACAGGATAATAACTCGGCTTATCTTGAAACCACCGGCTGTCGAACCCGCACACGCACCAATAATCATTAATATAACAAGTACATGCTGTGAAAAATTCGGCCACATATTAAAGTCTGCCGTAGCAAATCCTGTTGTCGTCATTATACTCGATACCTGGAAAAGCGATAATCTGAATGTATCGGCAAAATTTCCTATAACAGAGAATATATTAATACTTATGGAAACAATTGCAACTACAACAATTCCAAAATAAACTCTTAACTCCTCATTTTTGAAGACATCTTTCACTTTTCCAAGAAGTAAGAAATAATATAAATTGAAGTTGATACCAAATGCAAGCATTCCTATTGAAATAGCAATCTCTATAGCCGGACTATTATATAATCCAAGTCCCTGAGAACAAATTCCAAATCCTCCTGTACCTGCGGTTCCAAAAGCATAACAGAATGAATCATAAACCGGCATTCCGAGAATAATAAGTACAATTACAAGAATAAGTGTAAGTGCACCATATATTCCATAAAGAATTCTTGATGTCTGTCTCATTCTTGGCACAAGCTTTCCTGATGTAGGTCCCGGAACTTCTGCCTTAATAAGATGCATTGAAGAATCATTCTCCATCGGAAGAAGCATCAGCACAAATACAAGAACTCCCATACCACCTATCCAGTGACTGAAGCATCTGAAGAACTGTGTTCCGTGTCCAAGCACTCCGGGTTCTGACATAACGGAAGCTCCTGTTGTTGTAAAACCTGATACCATTTCAAACAGTGCACTTATATATGTATCAAAAGCTCCTGTAAGGAACATAGGCACCGCTCCTATAAGAGAAATGACAATCCATGCCAGTCCAACAATTACATATCCGTCTCTCGGGGTAAGCGGAGAACCCTTCGCACGAGTGCATAGTAACGCAACTAGTAATGAAGGGATAATTGTGACCAAAAAATTGAATACATCATCAAATTCCCCATAGCATAAAGATATAATTGTTGGTATCAGCATAAGAATCGCTTCTACCAGTATTATCTTTCCTATATTATTTATTACTGTTCTTTTATTCATATCTATCCAGATGATCCCTATTATTAAATCAAACCATTATCGCATAAATATAATTGCAAAATCTCTTCCAGAGTAACTACTATAATCATATACAATCATTAATTCATTGATTCATAATCATAGATATCATTAAGTTCATGAATCTGATGACCGACTGTAGCAACAAGTGCCACATCACTTGGGATAATCATATCATCACCATGTGGGATAACCAGTCTTCCGTTTCTTATAATTCCGGCAAGCAATATATTTTTCTTGATTCGGATTTTCTTCAACGGTGTATTAATATTGTTATCACTCATTTTAACCTTAAATTCGATAAACTCAAGTTGTCCGTCAACCAGTCTGTAAAGTGAATCAACAGTATCTATATCTTCAACATTCAACAAAGCTCTTGCGTATCCAAGAATTCTGTCAGCTGCAACGTTTTCACGTGATACTACTACAATATTTGTATCTTCGTGCAATACATTGGTTCTTGATTGAGCAGATATTCTCGCGTTTACCTTCGAAATACCCTTTGCTTCAGCATACATTGCAGCAATCAGGTTGTACTCGTCATTAGTTGTCACTGCTATAAAAGCATCTGTATTGGAAATATCGCTCTCACTCATTGAGTCAAAATATTTAAGTGCATCTTCCTTCATAACTGCAGCCTTGGGGAATCTTGTAGCCATATCAAAGCAGAATTGCTGGTCATTATCAACAATTGTCACATGTGCTCCATGTGTTGTAAGAAGATCTGCAAGATAATACGTCACTCTGTCATTTCCGGCTATCATAACATTTTTAAGTGGCTTGATAGAATGCTTAAGTTTCTTAAAAGTTGCTCTGAACTCAGCTGCGTTTCCTGTCATATACAGTATATCTTTATCCTCAATAACAGTATTTCCTTTGGGAACAAAGGCTTCTCCATTTCGAACTACTGCACAGATAAGAAGATTCATTTCGAAGTTCTTGGCAATCTCCATAAGTGACTTTCCAATCAAAAGCGAATCGCTTTTAACAGGCATCTCCACAAGTTCTGCTCTGCCGCCGGCGAAAAGCTCTACTCTGGTAGCAGCCGGAAATCTTAATGTTCTGAAGATTTCGCTTGCAGTAGCAAGGTCAGGATTTATCGTCATAGAAATGCCAAGTTCATCTCTGTAGAAAGAATTCTGTGTTGCATAATCCACATCACGAATTCTCGCTATAGTATGCTTGGTTCCAAGTTTGTGTGCTGTAAAACAGCTTAAAATGTTTAATTCATCAGAGTTGGTAACCGCAATAAGAATATCGGCTTCACTGGCATTCAGCTCTTTTAAGGTTGCATAAGAAGCACCATTTCCCTGATATCCAATTGCATCAACAGTGTTACCTATATTGGCAATAATTTCCTCATCTTTATCGATAACAGTAACCTCAAATCCATCTTTTGATAATTGAGCAGCCAGTGAGCTTCCAATGGAACCGGTTCCAACTATAAATACTTTTATATCTTCGTTCTTCATATAAATCTCCATTCCGCAAGCAAACTGCGGCACAAATAGTGACAAAAGTGTTTCACTTTCATTCACATTATTATTCTTCCACTACTAAGCGTTTATTCACTCATAATTCGAATCCAATCTTATGGAAAGTGAATATTTTCTTCCCATTAATGAGTAACACACTTCCTTTGGATAGATATATTCTTTTTTCGATAAACATATTCATACGCTTAACCAAAACAAAAACTTCATATTATTATACTACATTTTGCCGAATATAGCATCAGCGGATACAAATGTTGTATCCGCTGAGTAAAAAATCACTTTCAAAACTAAATAATATGCCGGCATGGTGCCTATATAATATCCACGTAAATTATCTCATTTATGGCTAAACTTCTGCCCACTCTCACTTTTGATTTAGTCGTTACCTGCAAGTAATCCCTCGCCTAAGACTAACTTAACGCCATCTATCTCTGTTATTTTAGTCGTTATCCGCAAGTAATCCCTCTCCTAAGACTAACTTAGCGCCATCTATCTCTGTTATTTTAGTCGTTATCCGCAAGTAATCCCTCTCCAAAGACTAACTTAGCACCAACTATCTCTGTTATTTTAGTCGTTACCTACAAGTAATCCCTCGCCAAAGACTAACTTAGCGCCATCTATCTCTGTTATTTTAGTCGTTATCCGCAAGTAATCC
>JAKSRY010000047.1 GCA_024403415.1 Lachnospiraceae bacterium | reverse complement strand
GTATTTTCATAACCTGCAATTTCCTTCTGATAAGTAATAGCCGCAATAATATTATCAATGGAATACGTATTTCTTAATGAATCTTCATAGGTTTTTGTGATTTTAAGGCTTGTAATGTAATTGTTATATTCTTCTTTTTCTTTTTTCTTTTCTTCGATTTCGGAATTAATCTTGGCAAGTCTTGCCTGATAACTTCCCAGCGATTCAAAGTTACCGGACTTTACTTTAATGATTGTTTCATCTGATGCGTTTCCGTCAAATAACGAAGTAAGATAATCTGTTTCGAGCTTCTTTAATTCCTCTTCTGCCTTCTTTAACTCTTCGGAATCCTTGTCCTCAAGGTAATACAGAACATCACCTTTTTCCACATGGTCACCCTTTTTAACAGCTACTGAAGAAATAATTCTGGATTCTGTTGCTTTAACTGTATATTTTTCACCGGCCTCAATTGTTCCCGTGCCTCTAGCCTGCTCTTTAATAGTTGTCTGGCTTGGATTAATCATTGTTACTACAGGAAGTGAATAATTCTTAATTGTATTTGAAAAAAGAGTGAGTACTAACATTATTAAAAGAAATATAATTGCTATATTCTTGACCCAGTCTTTTCTTTTTGCTTTTTTATCATCATTCATTATCATAATCTCCTTAACCTTTGACACCACCCTGATATGAGATACCCTCTACCAGATAACTTTCACCATACAGGAATATAAATAATGGCAAAAACATATATATGGTCGCTACAGCGAATGCAAGTCCAATTTCACCCTCGTTAATTCGGCTCAGGAATACCGACAGCGGATAACTTGATTCATCCGAAAACATAATTACAGGCTGTTCAACCATATTCCAGTAATCAATAAAAATTAAAATCGCACAGGATGCCATACATCCTTTACTCAGCGGATAACAGACACTGCTGAAAATCTTAAAATCATTACATCCGTCTATTTCCGCTGCTTCTATCAGACTATACGGGATTCTCCTCATAAACTTGGTAATCAGATAAACCGAAAACGGAGAAAAAATACCCGGCAGCCAGATTGCCCAGTTGGTATTAACAATTCCCAGTCCCTTTGCCACAAGGAAATTGGGTACTGTAGTTACTTGATACGGCATTAGCATTAAAATAATATAAGAGAAAAATATAATATGTTTCAGTTTGCCGTCATACCGGTAAAACCCATATGCTGTACATACTGCAACCAATACCTGAAAAACTACTATCGGAACAACAAGAATAATTGAAATCCAAAACTTCTGCAGATAATCAGAGCTCTCAAACAAGACCTTTTTATACTGTTCAAAAGATACCATTTCAGGTATGAATTTCAGATTAACCTGTTCTGAAACATAAGTTTTTCCACCATTACTGTCAGTAGCAAATACCTGTCCATAATTGGCTTTTATTTCGCTTTGCTGCATGAAAGAATTGGTTATTGTAAGTACTATCGGTGCAAGAAACAAAAAGGACACGGTTGCCAGAATAAAAACTATCATCAAGCTCTTAAATACTCCGCGTATATTCTTGCGCCGTTTCTTTTTATATGCACGAACAGCATCTTTATCCACGTTTACATTCATTCTTCGATATCCTTTCCTAATCGGTTTTCCGCGAAGAAAAGAATACCAATTATAACAACCATAACAAGACTCATCAAAATAGCCGCTGATGACAATGTATTATAATCCAGCGAATCGAATTTATTATTCATAAAGGTCTGTAACATATACATATAACTGGTCGGATGTGCGCCTTTTAACAAATATATTTCTCTGAACACCTTAAACGAATTAATAAGCGACATTATCGTCACAAAAACCATGGTAGAAACAATATATCTGAACTTAATACTGAAAAACATTCTCCAGTATCCACATCTTTCAAGCGATGCTGCTTCCAACAATTCTCCGGGAACAGATCCAAGAGCAGCAATAAAAAGAATCATATTATAACCTATATTTTTCCAAAGGAATAAAATAAGAATAACAAGATGCGCATACTCAGAATCAAACCACTCTATGCTCTCAACACCGAATTTCTGAATAATCTCATTTGCAAGACCATTATAGTGAAAGACAACCTGCCATACCAAAACGACAGATGCCACCGGTACCATTAGCGGAGTCAGAAAAAACGAGCGAAACTGGCTCTTAAACGGAATCTTCGTATCAAGCAGCATAGCAAGAAGTAAAGGAATAATAACAGCAAGAGGTACAGCTATAGCAGAAAATATAGCCGTATTCACCGCTGCATCATGAAATGCAACGTTATTAACAACAGAAGTATAATTATCAAGACCCACAAAATCATAATGAACCGGAGGATTTTGCGTTAAAGAATAAAAAATAACAATCAGAAAGGGGACCAGGAAAAAGGTCAAAACCCCAATCACGCTCGGACTAAGGAAAAGCCATGAAACCAGTACTCCCTTTCTGTTTTTCTTTTTGTTTGTTGTATATGCAGTTCCGTTTTCAGTATACTTTTTTCTATACTTTTTAAGATCTATTTTCATAATAAACACCTGCATATACCGCAATAGGTATATATTTGTTCTAAAACAATTTCACTTATAAAGCATTTATGTTAATAGTTAATTCTTAAAACTGTGAATTGGAGCAGGAATTCTTCCTCCTCTGTTAACAAACTTATCACAGGCAAAGTTATTAACACTCATAATTGGTGCATGACCTAAAAGTCCACCAAATTCTACATTTTCGCCAACACCTTTTCCAATAACAGGAATTACTCTTACAGCAGTAGTCTTCTGATTAACCATTCCGATTGCCATCTCATCAGCTATAATTCCTGCAATAGATGTGTTTGGAGTATCTCCAGGAATTGCAATCATATCAAGACCAACCGAACATACACATGTCATCGCTTCTAACTTTTCAATGGTTAATGCACCTGCCTCTACAGCATCAATCATTCCCTGATCCTCGGAAACAGGAATAAATGCACCTGAAAGTCCTCCTACATATGAGCTTGCCATTACACCACCCTTCTTAACCTGGTCATTAAGTAAGGCAAGTGCTGCTGTTGTTCCGGGAGCACCGGCATGTTCAAGTCCTATTTCACAAAGAATATCCGCAACTGAATCTCCAACGGCAGGAGTCGGTGCAAGTGACAAATCTATAATTCCAAAAGGAACTCCAAGTCTTCTTGAAGCCTCCTGCGCAACAAGCTGACCAACACGGGTAATCTTAAAGGCTGTCTTCTTGATGGTCTCACAAAGTACTTCAAAGTTCTCACCACGAACCTTCTCGAGAGCCATCTTTACTACTCCGGGTCCGGATACTCCTACATTGATAATTCTATCGGCTTCAGTAACACCATGGAAGGCGCCGGCCATGAAAGGATTATCATCAGGAGCGTTGCAAAGAACAACTAATTTAGTACAACCGAGAGAATCGTTCTCCTTGGTAAGTTCTGCTGTTTCCTTAATCACATCTCCCATAAGTCTGACAGCATCCATGTTTATTCCGGTCTTGGTTGAACCAACATTTACAGAACTCATAACACGTTCAGTGCTGGAAAGAGCTTTAGGAATAGATCTTATAAGCAGTTCCTCAGCAGGTGTCATACCCTTTGCAACAAGTGCTGAATATCCACCGATGAAGTTAACTCCTACATCCTTTGCCACCCTGTCAAGAGTCTTTGCAATAGATACAAAATCATCAATTGTGTGGCAGGCTGAAGATCCAATCAAACCTATAGGTGTTACCGAAATTCTCTTATTTACAATAGGTATACCATAGTACTTCGAGATTGTATCACCGGTAGCCACCAGATCCTTAGCCGAATTATAAATCTTATTGTATATATTTTCGTTTAGCTTATTAATGTCTGAATCAATGGTATCAAGAAGAGAAATACCCATGGTTATGGTACGCACGTCAAGATTTTCCTTTGATATCATATCATTTGTTTCTGATACTTCACGTAAGTTAATCATAATAATCTCCATTCTGCGTCAAGCGCAGCACAAACAATACTGAATATGATTTGCTATATTCAATTATACTCTGTGCATTTTTTCAAAAATTTCTTCTTTCTGACACTTAATAATGACACCAATGTCATCTCCCATTTTAGCAAGTTCATCAGCAACATCTCCAAACTGCTTTGAGCAAAGAGACATATCAACAATCATCATCATGTTGAAAAATCCCTGAACTATTGTCTGCGAGATATCTTCGATATTAATTGAATTGTCAGCAAGATATGTGCAAACCTTTGCAATAATACCAACAGTGTCCTTTCCGACTACTGTAATAATTGTTTTACTCATGTTTTTTCTCCTTTATATTAAATAGTTATTATTTCCGAAACTTCATTTCTTTTAGCGACAAATATAGGAATTTCCTCTATGCCTATATGTTTTTCTTCCGACTGCATCTGTCGCATTGTAAGTTCTACCCTTACAGACTCATAAGCAAGTTCAGGGATATTATTCTCTTTGCTTAAATGTCCAAGAACAACAGCCTCCAAATTATCATGCAGAATTTCATGCAGTAAAGCTCCGGCTCTTTCATTACTAAGATGCCCTCTGTCACTTAAAATTCTCTGCTTAAGGTAATAAGGATAAGGCCCGACCTGAAGCATATTAATATCATGATTTGCTTCAAGTAAAAGAGCATTCATCCCTTTTAGGGATTCAACGGTATATTCATTAAAATTTCCAAGGTCAGTAACAACCGCAGCCCTCTTATCGCCATGTCTGAACCTGTATGCAACGGGATCTGCCGCATCATGCGAAATTCTCATCGGATTAACAATCATATCTTTTATTGTAAGTTTATCCTCCGGGTATATTTCACAGATAATGTCAGGATCAATATCTCCTGACCTTGATTTCCTTATGCACGAAACAACTGCCTCCTTAGTCTTAGCTGTGGTGTACACCGGTATCTCATATTTTCGGGCTAACACACTAAGGCCACCTATATGATCGGAATGTTCATGGGTAATCAGAATTCCGTCTATATCCCGTATATCCAATCCAATTTCATTAACCGAACTTTCTACTCTTTTTGCAGAAATACCTACATCCACAAGAAGATGCGTCGTATCGGTTCCAACATAAATACAATTTCCGGAACTTCCGGATGCCAATGGAATTAATCTCATATCTCTTTCCAGTATATCTCAAGCTTATCATTATCCTTCAATGCTTCCATATACTGCGCCTGCCTATCATTTATTTTTGTAACTATGCTTCTGCCTTTTGAATCTGCGAGATTAAAATTAATCACATCAAATACATCTACAAATACATAGTTGCTCTTCCCATTAAGTACTACCGGTGAATTGTTGACTATTACCGTAATACTTTTTGTTACTTTCTTTCCGGTCTTTTCTTCTGAAGTAACAGTCTCCTCATTTGCCTTCGATTCTTCTGAATCGGACTCGTTAGTCTTTTCCGCTTCTACAGACTCTTCTTCGGCATCCGCAAGATTTTCATATGCATCTTCTAATTCTTCAGATTCTTCATACGAATCCAAGTCATCTTCTTTAGCCTCTTCTCTGTCTTTATCAGATTTGAGCGTATCATATGTCCAGTCTACAGAGAAATTATCATATATAAACGTATCCTCGTCTGCAAGCTTATTATTTACATATATATTCATCTTATTATCAAGAATAACATCTGTAAATTCTGCGAGCTGTTTTACGGTACATCCATTCAATATTTCAATTTCATCACCGCTTTTTATTGGATAGAACTTAGATTGTACCACTCCGTTTACGCTTGCGATTTTTTCAAAAGTAACCTTATTTCCGTTAACAACAAAATTAAGCACTTCTGACGATTCCGGAAGGAATTCCAGTGTTGCATTTGCAGCTTCACCCTTGGTAGAATCAACAACCCTGATTATATCATTAGAGCGTATCTTTGTAGTAATGGTTGCCGGCTCTTCATTAATCAAAACGGTTGCAGGTTCACCGGCTGCGCCTCTGATCATTCTGGCCTTGCCATTAACCTTAAATTCGAGTGCCTCGCCTCGCTTAGGGAACAGATTCTCTTTAGGGAACTGAGCCTGAATTGCAACATCTCCGACAGTAAGATTGTTATTATCGTACATCTTAATTCTGCTTCCGTTAAAGGATACAAAAATAAAGTTATTGCTGTCTTCATAATAATTAAGACAGATACCGATTGGAGTTACCAGCAGACTGTCCTTCTTGGTCTCTTCGGTAAAAATAATATTTTGCATAACTTCTTCGCCTCGAAGAGCCACACGTTCCTTAGCTATACCAAGCTTATTTGCCACAGCTTCTGCATATCCTGTAATCTTACCGCCACCACCGACAATGAATACCGCACTTACAGATTTACCGCCATTAAGTTCTATAATCTTTGATGAGGTCTTCTCGGCCATTTCTTCAATTGTTGCCTCAGTAATTTTGTGGACCTCTGATGATTTAATCTTTTGTGGAAGAAGCATAATATCAAGATACTCAACCTCTTCTTTGACATCCGCTTCTCTCTTAATTCTCTCTGCCTCATTAAAATCAACAAGACAAGCCTTTGCAATATCTTCAGTCAACGCATCACCGGCCTGTGGAATCATTCCGAATGCCAGAATGCATCCATCATTTGTTATTGATATATCCGATGTACCTGCGCCAACATCGACAAGCGCAAGGTTCAGCATTCTAAATCTCTCGGGAATCGCAAGCTGAATTGCAGCTATAGGCTCCAATGTAAGATTATCTACTTTTAATCCTGCAATATCTACAGCCTTATATAAACTGTCAACAACCTCATCCGGAAGGAATGTCGCAATTAAATCAATTCCGATTTTCCTTGCTTTATGCCCTTCAAGGTTTCCGATCTGTGAGCCATTCAGGAAATATCTCACAACAGAATGACCTACACAATAGAATTTGATCTCATCAGTTTCTTTTTTCTCAGACAGAAACTCCTCATAAGCCTTTTCTACGCCTTCTGAGATAAGATTATATATGTCTTCCTGAGTAACCTCTCTATTATCAAGTTCCTCCTCAACATGAGTATTTACCGTATAAAGAACTCTACCTGCGGCAGCAATACATACGCCTTCAAGCTTCTCGTCGATAATATCCTCGAGTTCCTGTTTAACCTGACGTATTGTATCTCCAACCTTCTGAATATCATGGATTTGTCCATCCAGCATGGCTCTTGTCTCGTGTTCTTTTGATCTTTGAGCAACGATAACAAATTTATCAAGCTTTCTGTATCCAACAGTACCAACTATGCTTCTGGTTCCTATATCAAGTCCAAATACAAGTTTTTCTTTCATATCAATCCCCATTAGATAATCTAATTTCTATCATCTTCATAGCTTCATCTAAAGAGTTGCTGTTATCAACCACAAAATCTGAAGCTTCTCTATATTCATTGTCCGTTAACTGACTGCTCATAATGGATTTTATCTTTTCATCAGAATAACCACGTGAGTCCTTTAGTCTTTGATATCTCACCTCTTCGTCAGCAAAGATATACCACATTTCATCAACAACGGCTTTATATCCACACTCGATAAGAAGTGCAGCCTCTAAGAAAAAATAATCATTTATTCCTTCTATTTTCTGTTCTTCTATTCTGGCTAAAATGTATTCCCTGACAGCCGGGTGGACTATATCATTCACAGCCTGCAAAAGCTTGGGATTTGCAAATATTTTTGCTGACATATTCCTGTTTATTATATTTCCCTCATCATCGAGTATGTCATCTCCCAAAAGTTCTACCAGTCTGTCATAACAGTCATGGCCTTTGGTTTCAAGTTCTTTTGCCGCATCATCAGCCTTCAAAATGAAACATCTGTATCTTGATGACAGTCCATCTAAAATTGCTGATTTACCGCAGCCTACACCACCAGTAATACCAATTACTTTCATTACTTTGCCTCATACCAGTTACTTCCGATATTTAAGTCAATTTCCATTTTCACTGCCAGTTCTGCTGCGTTAATCATCTCATCTCTTAAAATTGACTCAACTATATCTTTTTCATCATTGTAGGTTTCAATAAGTAATTCATCATGAATCTGCAATATAAGCTTTGACTTTAACTTTTCGTTTTTTAGTCTGTTGTATACCCTTATCATTGCAATCTTAATGATATCTGCTGCTGTTCCCTGTATTGGCGCATTCATCGCAACTCTTTCACCGAATTGACGTTGCATAAAATTGGATGAAGCAAGTTCCGGTACCGGACGCCTTCTTCCATATACGGTTTCCACATAACCTTTTTCTTTTGCATTGGCAATAAGTGAATCAAGATATGTCTTAATATTCGGATATGTTACGAAATAATCCTCAATATATTTTTGTGCTTCTTTTCTATCGATTCCAAGGTCCTCTCCGAGACCAAAAGCAGAAATTCCATATACAATTCCAAAGTTAACAGCCTTAGCTCTTCTTCTAAGAAGAGGTGTGACTTCTTCAAACGGAACATGAAAAACAAGTGAAGCCGTTACACTATGAATATCCGCATGTTCTGAATATGCCTTAATCAGCTTTTCATCGCCGGACACTGAAGCCAATACTCTCAATTCAATCTGGGAATAATCCGCATCTATAAAAATACAGTCTTCTTTTGGAACAAACACCTTTCGTATCTGTCTTCCAAGATCCATCCTTATCGGAATATTCTGCAAGTTAGGATCTGTTGATGACAGTCTTCCTGTAGCTGTGATGGTCTGATTAAAAGTAGAATGAATTCTGTTATTTGAATCAATATATTGAACAAGGCCATCCGCATAAGTACTTTTTAATTTTGCATATGCTCTGTAGTCAAGAATTTTCTTAACAACAGGATATTCTGCAGATAACTTTTCAAGCACATCCGCTGCCGTGGAATAACCGGTTTTAGTTTTCTTACCACCCGGAAGATTCATTTTTTCAAACAGTACTTCTCCAAGCTGTTTAGGTGAATTTATGTTAAATTCCGTTCCTGCTTCTTTAAATATCTCTGTCTGAATTTCATCTATTTTTACACCCAGTTCTTCTGAAAATTCTGCCAGTTTATCAGGAAGTACTTTTATTCCTTCCACTTCCATCGAACTCAATACCGGAACAAGCGGCATTTCAATTTCATTATACAGACTAAGCATATTGGCATTCTTTAATGCTTCCAATATAATTGCGCCTGATTTATTGCAAATAAATGCTTCAAAGCAGGCATATTCGCATACGGAATCTATATCTTTGTCAACTGCAGCAAACAGCTTATCTTTGCCAAAATACTGAGACTTTTCCTTAACAAGCAGTTTAAGATATTCATTACCTATATCATTAACCGAATAATCGTTTTTAAGTGGGTTAAGCAGATAAGCTCCGATAATAATATCGTTAATATTTTCTACACTGTCTGTTTCTGTCAGTTTAAGAATATCCTTAAGATTATAGGTATTAATTCTAACCTTTGATGCAAACAGTTTTTGAATCATTGAAATCAGATAATCATCTGATATAAACATCCACTTCTTAATGAACCAGGCACTATCATTTAATGATAAAGATATACCAATAAGTTCATCTTTTGTTTCTTCATTTATATATACACAAAGGCCGACGTCTTCCTTAGCTTTAAGAACAGATTCAAAAACTTCAGCAGCCCTGTCATAATCTTCTACAAGTGTAAACTGCCCGGTAATTTCAGAGTAATCAACTCCTTTTTCAAATCTGCCAAGCATATTCTTAAACTCTAAACGCTTAAAATATTTATATGCCTCATCAGTATAAAAATCATGTACTTTCGCTTCTGAATAATCAAGTTCAACAGGCGCATCTATTTCTATAGTAGCCAGTTTTTTGGAAAGATATGCAAGCTCCCTGTTCTCTTTAAGTGTTTCATGGATAGACTTGCTTTTAACTTCTTCCAAATGCTCATATATATCATCTAAAGATCCATAAGTCACGAGCAAATTAGTCGCTGTTTTTTCACCAACCTTTGGTACTCCCGGGATGTTATCTGCAGTATCACCCATAAGTGCCTTAAGATCTATAAAAGTAATTGGATCGACCTGATATTTTTCTACTACATCCTTTGAATAATAATCCTCTATCTGTGTCTTTCCACCCTTGGTTTTAGGTATTCTGATTTTAATCTTATCCGTTGCTATCTGAAGAAGATCTCTGTCCCCTGAAACAAGTGAAACATCCATTCCTTCCTTTTCACTTCTTTTGGCTACAGTTCCAAGAATGTCATCAGCTTCAAACCCCGGCAGTTCTACAATCTTAATTCCCATAGCCTGCAGAACTTCTTTAATAACAGGTACCTGCTGTCTTAATTCATCAGCCATGGGTTTTCTTGTTCCCTTATATTCTGAATACATCTGATGTCTGAATGTCGGAGCTTTAACATCAAAGGCAACCATCAGATAATCAGGTGTTTCTTCATCAAGAATCTTAAATAAAATATTCAAAAATCCATATATGGCATTAGTATGCAGTCCTTCGGAATTAGTGAGATCCGGAACTCCAAAGAAGGCTCTGTTCAATATACTGTGTCCATCTATAAGAACAATTTTACTCATTTATAAATCACCAGATATGCAACAAGTGCAGCAAACATCAAAAATACAATCGTGCTCATAAAATGATAAAAGGATTTCATCTTCTTACGAACATTTAATTTATGGGTAGCGGAATTCATTTCATGTTTAAGACTTTCATTCAAATCAAATGTATTTCCGGATTCAAGACTCTGAAGACCTTCCTTAACAAGGAAGTCTATTGTCAATTCTTCACGGCATTCATCACACTTATTTATGTGACTGATAAAGCCCTCAAGTTCATTAATATCAAGTCCGTCATTCCAAAAATCCGGTATTAATTTAATACATCTGTTACATTTCATGACATAGTACCCCATAATCAATTAATTATATCAATAACAGGACTTATAATCAACGAGAAAGATTTACTTACACTTTCTGCTTATAAACATATGAAGTATCTTCATATTCAAAAAGTACTTGTTTTATTTATTTCATTATGATAGTATATACAAAGCAAGCCGGCGTGTCGGAATTGGCAGACGAGGCAGACTCAAAATCTGTTGATGGCAACATCGTATGGGTTCAAGTCCCATCGCCGGCATAACCTCCCAATTATTGGGAGGTTTTTGTTTTGTAAAACAAAAGCCCTTCCAAACGGAAGGGCTTTCAATCATTTATACAATACTATTCGCAATCCATAGACGCAAATATTTCTTCAAAAGTTTCTCGGTTTCTTATCTTCTTTATTGATCCATCTGACATAATCATTATTTCTGCCGGTTTTAATCTTGTATTATATGAATAACACATTGAATATCCGTAAGCACCTGCGTCAAGAACAACAATGAGATCTTCTGTTTTAATCTCAGGCATTGGACGATCCTTGCAAAGCTTATCTCCTGATTCACAAATGTTTCCTGTTACTGTAACCGGCGTCTTCTCGTCAGATACAACAGCGTTGTCATTTGAGAACACTTCAATATCATGCCATGAATCATAAAGGGTAGGACGTGCAAGAACATTCATACCAACATCGGTTCCTGCATATTTGTTACCATTGTTATATTTAACTGCATTAACTCTACCAAGAATAATACCACCCTCTGCAACACAGTATCTTCCGGGTTCTGACTTGAATAATGGTGCATAACCATACTCTTCTACGAATTTATCCAGTCTCTTTGTCCACTCTCTTGTAAGTTCTTCCATATCAAACGGAGCTTCATCATCAAGCTTATGATAAGGAATTCCATATCCACCTCCAAAGTCGATAAATTCAAGATTTTCAAACTTCATCGCAATTCTTAAGAACTGATCAATAGCAGCAAGAAATGGATCAGGCTTCATATAAAGTGATCCCACATGCTGGTTAATTCCGCATATTGTAAGATTATGTTCTTTAGCAACCTTAATTGCCTCATCGATATCTTCTTCTGCTATTGCAAACTTAGTATTTTTACCGGCTGTAACAACCTTCTCATGATGACCTGCACCAACACCGGGATTAATTCTGATTGCACATTTTCCTCCCGGATTAAGTTCTCCGTATCTTCTGAGCTGATCAATACTGTCAAGTGATGTCATAATATTGTTATCGATAGCAAACTGTAACTCTTTGTTATCAACATTATTAGGCACAAAGAAAATCTCTTCAGGAGCAAAACCGGCCTTCAGTAAAAGTCTCATTTCACCTTCTGACATAGCATCACAGTTAACACCTTCTTCATGAGCTATTTTCAAGATTGTGAGATTACTGTTTGCCTTACAAGAGTAATTAGCTTTGTAAGGGTATTTAGTAATAACATTGGCAACATCTTTCATTCTGCTTCTTATTATGTCTTCACTATAAATATACAGTGGCGTACCATATTCAGAGGCTATTTTTTCTAAGCTGTTGCCCTTCAAAAAATTGGACTGTTCGATAAATGATTTCATATTCCCTCCATCAATTAAATATTTTCAATTTGCCAATCAATTGGCTCAATATTGTTTTTAATTAAAAATTCATTACACTGACTAAAATGTTTGCATCCAAAAAATCCTCTATAGGCAGAAAGCGGACTGGGATGAGGTGCTTTCAAAATCAGGTGTTTAGAATTATTAAGCATTGGAATCTTTCTTTGCGCCGGACTTCCCCAAAGCATATATACTATAGGCCTGTCCTGTTCATTAACAGCTCTTATAATGGCATCTGTAAAATCTTCCCATCCACGATGTTGATGAGAGTTTGCATTATGAGCCCTTACCGTAAGTACAGTGTTAAGTAATAAAACACCCTGTTTAGCCCATTTTTCAAGATATCCATTATTTGGAATATCAAGATTAAGGTCATCATGTAATTCTTTATAAATATTTACAAGAGACGGTGGCACCTGATTCCCCGGCAAGACCGAAAAACACAAGCCATGCGCCTGATTTACTTCGTGATACGGATCTTGTCCCAATATCAAAACTTTAACCTCATTTAATGGTGTTAAATGAAGTGCATTGAATATATCATCACTTGGTGGATATATCGTCTGTGTAGCATATTCATTTTTAACAAATTCAAACAATTTTCCATAATATGGCTTTTTGAATTCACCCTGCAGTGCAGGAAGCCAATCATTATTAATCATAGCCATAAATGCTTATCTCCTAACAGAAACATTACGCTTATGAAGATATTCTTTTAAGTCTTTAATATCCATTTCCTTAAAGTGAAACAGTGAAGCTGCAAGAGCTGCCTCTGCGCCACCTTCCGTCAGAGCATCATAAAAATGTTCCATCGTACCTGCACCGCCTGATGCAATAACCGGAATTTTAACAGCTTCAGACACTCTTCTTGTAAGTTCTACATCAAATCCTGCTTTCGTTCCGTCACAATCCATTGATGTAAGAAGTATTTCACCTGCTCCGAGTTCTTCAGCCTTCTGAGCCCACTCAATAGCATCTATTTCCATGTCTACACGACCGCCGTTTTTATATATTGTCCAGCTGTCATTTTTTCTTTTTGCATCAATAGCCACCACAACACATTGTGAACCGAATTTCATTGCTGCTTCAGAAACAAGTGTAGGATTTAATATTGCGGCAGAATTAACCGCTACCTTATCCGCACCCTCTCTCAAAATACTCTTAAAATCGTCCACGCTTCTTATTCCTCCACCAACAGTAAAAGGAATAAAAACACATTCAGCAACACTCCTTACAAGATTAGCCTTTATATTTCTTGCATCACTGGAAGCAGTAATATCCAGGAAAACAAGTTCATCGGCTCCGGATTTGTCATAAAATTTAGCTATCTCTACAGGATCTCCTGCATCTCTCAAATTTATAAAATTAGTTCCTTTAACAACTCTTCCATTATCTACATCAAGACAAGGAATAATTCTTTTAGTATGCATATCAATCACCTATAATTTCAAAAAGTTTTCAATTATCTTCAAACCAACTTCAGAACTCTTTTCCGGATGGAACTGGCATGCAAATATATTGCCACTTTCAACTGCCGCATCAAATGATTCGCCATATTCGGCAATAGCCGCAACATCTTCCCTATTATCAGCTTTTAAATAATATGAATGCACGAAATATACATATGAGTCGTCTTTAATTCCATCAAACAGTTTTGATTTTTTCGGAAAACTGATTGAATTCCATCCAATCTGAGGAACCTTTAATTCATCCATTCCTGAAAATCTGACTATTTTTCCAGGTAATAAGGATAATCCTTTAACTCCCGGAGATTCCTCTGATTCATCAAATATAAGCTGAAGGCCTAAACATATTCCAAGGAATGGCGTCCCTTTGTCAACAATCTTATGAATCACTTCATTAAGACCATAATTGTTAATCTTCTCCATAGCATCTCCAAAGGCACCCACACCCGGAAGTATGACCTTATCGGCATTAAGAAGAATATCTGGATCTCTTGTTATTACAGCCTCCATGCCAAGGAATTCAACTGCCTTCTTAACACTCATTATATTGCCGGCATCATAATCTATAATTGCTATCATACTAATAATCTCCTTCTCCGGGCAGCATATCATCCAAAGCTATATCTTCAGATGGCTGGCTGACTTCTTCGGCAGTTCCTGGCTTATCTTCTGCATTATTGTTTTCAGCAGAATCATTGCCTGCTTCATTATTTGAATCCTGACCTTCAGTAATCTGATTGTCATTATTATTAGAATCTACTGCTGAAGTATCACTACCTTCATCAGTTGCTATCGTAACCGGAACATACTTTTCGCCAAATACTATTGTATATAATGCATTTGTGTAATCAGTTTTTTCAAGACCGTATAAGTTATATGCATCATCCGGAGTTAATCCATATACATTCTGTAAGGTATCAATAATATTGCTATAAATAGTATTACAGTCGTCAAGAATATCTGCATCTATTTTTTCTATTCTGTCTCGATAGACAACCAGTCCCTCTATGAGAGAATCAAGCGCTTCTACTTTTTCACCAATAGAATATCTGCTCTTATAAGAATCCCAACGTCTCTTAATAAGGAGATAGTTTTCAGCTCTTCTGAACAATATTTCATCTGAACTGTTTCTATTTACAGAATATAAATTACGATAAACAGTCTCGTAATCTTTCTTAAAATATGCACTTCTTGCTGCTTTAATATCATTTCGTTCAGGCAAAACAGAACTGAGAATAATTATTACTGCAATAACAGTAATGCATAATGTTATTAAGCATATTTTTGCCGGCTTGCTAAGTACTATTACTTTAGGCTCTTTCGGCTTCTGAACCTTCTCCTTGGCAGGCTTTTCTTTTTTCTTTTTTTCTTTTTTAGCCGGTGGTACCTCTATATTATCCGGATTTTCTTCGCCCTGTGGATTATCTCCGCCTTTAGCTTTGTCTTTTTTCTTTTTCGCTTTCTTAGGTTTTCCTTTACCTTCGCTTAATAAAGCTTCGGCATTTTCGGCATCGATTTCAGCAATAATATCTTCATTTGAAACTTCCTGCTCTTCTTCCTCTTCAGGCTCCGCAAAAAGCATATTGATGAACTTGCTCCAGAATCCCGGAGCCTTATCACCCTTATCTTTTTTCTTCTTATTTTTCTTACCTTTTTTACTTCCGTCGTCAGAAATATCTCTCAACGAATCCAGTTCCGGATCACCATCAATATCCGGCGCAGAATCGTTTTCACTTGTATTATCTTCCTGCGATACGCTTTGAAGAATATCAGCAACTGCCATATTATCATCATCCGGAATGTCAGCAGCTACATCATTCAAATCATTTGAATTTATCATTTCTGTATCAGGAAATACATCTGCATCCACGTCAACAGCTGTCTGATCATCAGAATTTTTAGTTTTCTTCTTAGCATTTTTCTTTGCTTCTTTTTTCTGAAGTTTTTCTTGTTTCTTCCTTGCTTTCTTTTCTTCCTTTGTTTCCTGTCTTTCTCCTGAAAGCAAATCATTTATTTCGTTATTACTTTCCTCATTCACACTTTGAGGGTCGAGATTTTCGAGTAAGTTTAACAAATCTTCGTCAGACTCACCAAGATTATCAAGCATATCAAGTGCACTCGGAGTACCATTATCTCCGGTGTTGACGTTAACAGGTTCTTCTGCCGGCATAGAATTAATATCGAAAGCTCCGATATCATTTAACATTGCTGCAAGTTCTTCCTGACTCAATTCGCCATCTGAAGAAGTAGCAGCTGTCTGAACAGGATCCCACTCTGCAGAACCATTATCTGCATTCTCTTCCATTGCTTCTCCGGTTTCCGAATCCTGAAAATCAGAAAAGTCTCCAATCTGTATTCCATCCGGAATCACATCCGATGGCTCATTTTCATTCATATTTAAATCTGTTGAAACATCTGAATCCTCGAATCCGATGTCTGATGATATTTCTGAGTTTCCATGTAAATCCGATATGTCAGAAGGATCCATAATATCTCCGTTCAACTCTGACAACAAATCAGATATTTCATAATCCAGTGCAGGTTCTTCATTGTTCACTTCTTCGGATACCTGTATATCATTAAGTTCAGGAACATCACTCACCTCTGTTGTATCCGATATTATTTCGTCAGAATCCGGAATAATATCTCCATTTAATTCTGAAAGAAGGTCCTCTATTTCGTTATCCAATAAGGATTCATCTACTGAAGAAGATTCTTCAGGTATATTTATATTTATATCTGTATCCTGTTCCTCTGTTGGCAGCTCATTAATTGATTGAGAATCTTCCGTAACTCCCTCGACTGCAGATTCATCAATTATCGGTTCTTCTGTAATAATCTCCTCTGCTATCGGTTCCTCAATTATTG
>JAKSRY010000046.1 GCA_024403415.1 Lachnospiraceae bacterium | reverse complement strand
TTGTAAAGGAGATGGGCAGAATGGCTAAATTTACACAGCAAGCAATTATGTATAGCCTACTTAAGTTGTTGCAAGAAAAACCAATTGATAAAATAACCGTAAAGGATATCTGTGAATTATGTGAAATTAATAGAAATACCTTTTATTATTATTACAGCGATATTTATCAGGTATTAGAGGAATTACTTAGAAGTGAAACGGAAAAATCATTAAAAGAAAAACAAGAATACAAAAATTTTTATGAGGAATATTTGCAGAAGTATCACCTTGTTCTTGATTATAAGAAGGCAGTATTTCACCTCTATAATTCAAAAAATAGAGATATGATTTTGAAATATTTTTATGATGTTACAGAGGATTTTGTAGAGAAATATGTGAGAAAAGAGGTTGTAGGAACGAATTTAACGGAAGAGGATATTGAATTTGTAACACATTTCTATAGTAATTCTATGATTGGAAATACACTGCGGTGGTTACAGCATGGTATGCAGGATTCACAGGAACGATTAATTCATAGAATGTCGGTTTCCTATCAAGCTACAATCAAGGCTTTAATTGCTCAAATAGAGAAAGACAAAAGTAAAAACTAGACACATTTACAACAGTGCCCAAAAATTTGGACACTGTTATTTTTTTGTCTATTTGAAAGGAAAGATAATTAGATTATTATCAATACACATAAGGAGGCAAAACATATGAAAAATGTAAAAACAGCAAAAAATGTGTATACCAGGAATTAGTTGAGGAAATCAGAAAATTGTATGAAGAAGTAGATGCATCTGAAATCGAAGAACACTTTGCTATCCAGATTAATATTAATGGAGAAGCAGAGGGTACCAAAACCTTTAGATTCTAAAATTCGTATTAAAATATAGGAGAGATACAATGGATTTTGACGTTTTAGGAATCAAAATTACACAATTCGAGTGGGGAAATGATTTAGTGATAAAGGGAGAAAGAAGTTATGATTTTCCGGTGATTACATTTTTCAATGCATCGTTCATTGGTGGAAGCATGAATGCAAAAGGAAATGAAATATTATGCGTTGAATTTTTGGGAAAGAGTTTTTATAAGATTCGATATCGTGATGTAGAATGCGATACTATTCTTACAGCAGAACGATACGAGAGAGAGATAAATAACTAGTATATTTAGATATATTTTGTGGGAGGGATGCAATATAAACAGAAAACATAAAAGGATTATGAGCTTTGTCCGTATTGTATCTTTGACTGCATTGGTTGGAGTGATAATATATGTGGCAGTAAGTCTGAAGACTAATCCAGAATTGTCCTCATCTGATAATATAGTGAAGCTTGTTTCTTCAAATCCTATTATTGCCATGCTTCAATTTGTTCTGTTGTATATGTTAAAGGGAATCAGCATGGTGTTTCCGTCCGCCGTACTAAACATTGCTACGGGAATGGTTTTTGATTTCCCTTTCTCTGCATTGATAAGTGGATTAGGCATACTTGTGGAATATGTCATGATGTATGTAGTTGGTAGATTCCTTGGAATAGATATTGTTGAAGGACTAAAGCAAAAATATCAAATTATTAATAAAATAGATACATTTCAAAGTCATAATGGTTTTTATATAAGTTTTATTATTCGAATTATGGGGGTTGTGTCTTATGATGTTGCAAGCATTTATTTAGGTGCTTCAGGTATAAAATTTGGAGATTTCATTTTGGGAAGTATGTGTGGGGCTTCTCTTAATATTTTCATAGATGGACTGTTTGGAAAATATCTTTTTAATCCATTGAGTTGGCAGTTATGGGCAGTAGTAGTTATCAGAGGCGCTGTAATAGCACTGACAATAATAATTAGGATACGTATAAGAAAAAATGAATGAGAATACAATTATATGCTTTAGTAGCAATGTCATTAGAGTGTATTCTTTTTTGTTATGTTTTCATTTGCAGTTGAATCTTTTCTTAGATATTTGGAGAAATTTTGTGGATTGGTGTTATGATGGTATAAAATAAGCAAAGGGGAAAAGGAGTATGAGCAAAACAACTACAAAGCTTGCTATCGCATTTGCTTTTAAGGAATTGTTATTAGAGAAGCCGCTGGATAAAATAACAGTGAATGATATTACCGAAAAGTGTGAGATGAACCGTCAGACATTTTATTATCATTTTCATGATATTTTAGAACTCACTGAATGGATCTGTGAGGAAGATGCAGAGCGGGCATTAAAGGAAAATAGAACTTATGATACCTGGCAGGAAGGATTTCTGTCTATCTTTGACATGATAAAGAAAGATAAAGCTTTCATTATAAACATTTATCGTAATGTTCCTAAGGACTACCTATACCGATATTTGTACAGGGTTACATATCAGCTTCTATACGGTGTGATAGAAGAAACAGCAGAAGGAATGATTGTCAGAGAAGAGGACAAGGTCTTTATTGCAAATTTTTACAAGTATGGGTTTGTGGGTCTTGTAGTGGAATGGATTGAAGGTGGAATGAAGGAGGACCCAAAAGTGATTATAGAAAGACTAAATTCCCTGATTCAGGGTACATTTTCCCATGCACTGAATAATGCCAAGTTAAACAAAAAAGAGCTTTAAAATTATAAATCATAATACGACAAACAATGCATTTTGTCGTATTTTAAATCAATGAAAAGAGACTGTCGTGAAATATGACAGTCCTTTGTTTTTGCTCATTTTAATTCTTCTTTTTTGTCAATATACTAAGCACATAGAAACTACTAACGACCTAAATAAAGAGTTTAGGTTATAGAAACAAAGAAAAGGAGTGTGTTTTTATGTATTATTCAGCAGGAACTTATGAAGCATTTGCAAAACCGGAGAAACCAGAAGGAGCTGACAGAAAATCGGCGTATATTATCGGAACAGGACTTGCAGGACTTTCCGCTGCATTTTATCTGGTTAGAGACGGACATGTAAAAGGAGAGAGGATTCATCTCCTTGAAAAGATTGATCTTGCAGGCGGTAGCTGTGATGGTAGAAAGGATGTTAGTAAGGGCTTTTACATGAGAGGTGGTAGAGAGATGGATAACCATTTCGAATGTATGTGGGATATGTTCCGTGATGTTCCATCTATTGAGACTCCTGGTATTTCCGTACTTGACGAGTATTACTGGTTAAACAAGCATGATCCAAACTACTCTCTCTGTCGAGCATCAGAGAAGTGTGGACAGGATGCACATACGGATAAGAAATTTGCTCTTGATAAGGAATCCGCAATGGCACTTTCCAAGTTATTCATGACACCGGAAAAGGACCTTGAAGATAAGAAAATCAGCGAAGTTCTTCCTGATTCCTTCTGGGACACAAATTTCTGGCTTTACTGGCAGACAATGTTTGCTTTCCAGAGATGGTCATCTGCTCTTGAGATGAAGAGATATTTGTGCAGATACTGTCATCATATTGATGGATTACCTGATTTTACAGCTCTTCGATTCACAAAATATAATCAGTATGAGAGCATGATTTTACCTCTTGTAAAATATCTCGAAAGTCACGGCGTAACTGTAGAGTTTGGAATGGATGTAAAAAATGTTGTCATTAAGGACGAAAATGGAAAGAAGGTTGCAACTCAGATTGTATATGAGAAGGATGGAAAGACAGATACTATCGATCTTGTTGAGGATGATCTGGTGTTCATAACAAATGGTTGCTGTACTGATACCTCTTGCTATGGTGATCAGAATACTGCACCGGATCTTAGCAATATCAAGAACGGCGAAGGTGAATCATGGGATTTGTGGAAAAACATAGCTGCACAGGCTAAGAACGGTGAGTATGGTAATCCGGAGAAATTCTGTAGTGACGTTGAAGCGACGAACTGGATGAGTGCAACAGTTGAAACTTCAGACGAAGAAATTATTCAGAAGATCATTGGTGTGTGCAAGAGAGATCCAAGAGAAGGAAAAGTTACAACCGGGGGTATTGTTACAGTAAAGGACAGCACAGATAACTGGTATCTTTCATGGACAATTAATCGTCAGCCACAGTTCAAGGCACAGGATAAAAATACGGTTCTTATTTGGGTATATTCACTTTCTACCAACAAAGTAGGTAATTATGTAAAGAAGGCTATGCGTGATTGTACCGGAGAAGAGGTATGCCGTGAGTGGCTGTACCATATTGGAGTTCCAACAGATAAGATCGATGACTGGGCAAAGAATCGTTGTAATACAACAACCTGTTTCATGCCATATATTAACGCATTCTTCCAGCCTAGAAAGGAAGAGGACAGACCACTGGTAGTTCCTAAGGGAGCTGTAAACTTTGCATTTGTTGGTCAGTTCGCAGAAACTCCAAGAGATACCATTTTTACAACAGAGTATTCTATCAGAACCGGTATGGAAGCGGTATATACACTTCTTAACGTTGACAGAGGTGTTCCGGAGGTTTGGGGTTCCAAGTATGACGTAAGAGAATTACTTCGTGCTGCATATTATGCAATTGATAAGAAAACCCTTGATGAACTTCCGATGACTTTCAAAGAAAAGATTCTATTAAAGAAAGTACTTGAGGCTGTAGAAGGAACCGATGTAGAAATTCTACTTAGAGAAAGTGGATTAATTAAGTAAGATAATTAGCAAGTAATATACAAAGCTGCCGTATCACCTAAAGTTGATGCGGCAGCTATTGCTAATTTGTCAGGAAAACTCACTCAAATTACCGGCGAAAGAATAACTAAAGAAATATTAAAGAAATTTATGAGAAGTTGAACACTGGTGGTATCTATTTATATTTGCTACTGAGATTCTTGGTGAAGTGAAAAAATTTTACACTGCCATATCTGGGCGAAATACTATGCTTTATACAAAAAACGAATTTCTTTGAGCGGCAATAGGTTTTTCAATGTTCAATATCCTAAACGGAGGTGGACGATCAATTTGATTGTCCCTTTTTATTTGGCAATGGTGGCTTTTTGTTTCTCTATGACTGTTGGGGTAATATGGGAATTTATTAATTAACCGGATAGAAGAAGAAAATAATAAGTAAGATATATAATATTATAAAAAAACAGACAGATTTGTAATTATGTATGAAAACTAAACACATTAGTAACAGTGCCCAAAAACTAGGACACTGTTATTTTTTTGTCTATTTGAAGGAATGAGTATTTATTTTAATATCATAGCATAAGGAGGTTGAACTTTTATGAAGAACTTGAAAAGAGTAAAAAATATCTATCTCACATTAACTGTATGCTATATTGTCGGTGGATTAATGCTATTGTTTTGGCCGGGACTAGGGTTAGACGTTTTGTGCAAAATATGTGGAGCATTTTTGCTTATTTATGGATTAGCTAAAATATCCAGTTATTTTACGAAAGACATATTTCAGCTTGCTTTTCAATTTGATTTTGGATTGGGAGTTGTGTTGATTATCTTAGGATCCGTGATGATATTTAGAACAGAGCATATTGTTGGATTTTTAGCATTTTGTATTGGCATTTTTTTACTAGTAGATGCAGCACTTAAAATTCAGACAGCAATAGAAGCGAAGCGCTTTGGAATTGAAAGATGGAAATGGATTTTATTTACAGCTATTGTAGCTGGTGTTATTGGAGCTTTGCTATTATTCAATCCATTTAAAGCAACAAATATCATAGTAAGAATGGTTGGACTGGGTATATGTCTGGATGGACTAATGAATTTGGTCGTAGTTATTAACACTGTAAGAACAGTAAAAAGTTCTTCAATAGAGATTATAGATTAAAGTAGAAAGGTCGGAGGATTAGAAATGAATACTTTGGGACATACGGCTGCTAGAGCAACTGCATCAACATTAATTGATGTTATCGATAAAAAGATCGGAAAAGACAGAGAAAAGGAAATGGTTAAACTGATAGACTTCATGGAGAAGTATATGTCAGGCGAGAAAATGGATATTGATTATGATAAGGCAAGAGAAATGGTATGTGATGAATCTTGTTCCTTAAATCATTATTTAAATAAATTAATAGACGAGCTTGATCCAAACGTTATGAAGACAACACTTTTGAACTTTGGATTCGAAGCTATGTTAAACGGAACAAGAACTATAAGAAAAATGAGAAAAATTCATAACTGTAATATTCCGTGGCTTATATTAATGGATCCAACAAGTGCCTGTAACCTTCACTGTACTGGATGTTGGGCTGCAGAGTATGGAAATAAGTTGAATCTGACTTATGAGGAATTATCAGATATTGTAAAGCAAAGTAAAGAACTTGGCGTTTATTTCTATATGTTTACCGGTGGAGAACCATTGGTAAGGAAGAATGATATCATCAAGTTATGCGAAGAACATCATGATTGTCAATTCCTCGCTTTTACAAATGGAACACTTGTTGATGAAGCTTTTTGCCAGGAAATGAAAAGAGTTGGAAACCTGATGCTTGCTATCAGTCTGGAGGGCTCTCCAGAAGTTAATGATTTACGAAGAGGAGATGGAGTATATAGTAAGGTAATGCATGCTATGGATCTCTTAAAAGAAAATGGTTTAATCTTTGGAACTTCTATCTGTTACACATCAAAGAATTGTAATTCAGTAACCAGTAAGGAATTTGTAAAACTGATGGTTGATAAAGGCTGTAGATATGCGATGTATTTCCATTATATGCCGGTAGGAAACGAGGCTTCATTGGAATTGTTGCCTACTCCTGAGCAGAGAACTTATATAAAGGATAGAATCAGAGAAATCCGTCGAATGAAGGATGGAGAAGGCTTATTTACCATGGATTTCCAGAATGATGGTGAATATGTAGGTGGATGTATTGCCGGTGGAAGAAACTATTTCCATATTAACGCTAATGGAGATGCAGAGCCTTGTGTATTTATTCATTATTCAGGTGCTAATATCAGAACACATAGTATATTGGAAATCTTAAAACAACCATTGTTCATGGCATACCACAATAATCAGCCTTTTAATGAAAATCATTTAAGACCATGTCCTATGTTAGAGAATCCTGAGATATTGCAGAAAATGATTGCTGAAACAGGTGCGAAGTCAACAGATTTACAGTCTCCGGAATCAGTCGAGCATTTGTGTGGTAAATGCGCAGAATATGCACAGAATTGGAAGCCTTGTGCTGATAAGCTTTGGGAAGAAACAAAGGTATCACCAAAGGCATATGAAAATTATAAGACAGAAAATAATTAGGAAGGAGGATCTAAATGAAGAAAAAGAAACTTGCTTTTTTGACAGGCATTGTAGCAATTGCTGGAGCTGTAATTCTTGTATACAAGAAAGTAAAGAAAAAGGCTGCCCCCAAATCAGAGGAAAGCGATGATGAGAGCAGTGATAAGGTTGACGATGAAGAAGATTTATCAATTTTTGAAGATGAAATATAGGAGGTATACTTGATTATGACATATCATGAATTTGTTCAGGAACTAAGAGAGATTTTTAATACAATAGATGCATCAGCAATAGAAGAGCATTTTGCAATCCAGTTAAACATTGTTGGCGAAGCAGAAGGCGCATTATATATTGAGTTTGCCGATGGCGCAATAGATGTTCAACCGTATGAATACTATGATAGAGATTTAATTATTAATGCAGATTTTGAAACCGCTCTTGATATTGTAAGTGGTGAAATTGAACTTGCAGAAGCATTTGCAGAAGAGAAGATTGAAGTATGGGGAGATTTTGACAAGGCTATTGAGATTTTCAGCATTATTCTTGGAATGAACAAAAAGGCTAAACCGAAAAAAACAACGAAGAAAGGTTAAAAAGGAAAAGACGATGAGAGCAGAGGAAAGAACAAATATACAGAATAGTATAGGAAGGCTTGTAATCTCTGCTCTGTCGTTTCTTATTCAGATTAGCTGGCTATGTTTTATAGGAATTAAGTTAAAGAATTATTCTCTGGCAATCAATCTATGTACCAGTTTCATAGCACTTGTTCTCGCTATTTGGGTATTTAACAGGCGAGATACAAATTCGAATTTCAAGATGCCTTGGATACTGCTTATTCTTGCGTTTCCTATATTGGGAATCTGTCTGTTTGTTATTTTGGGACATAAGTATTCCATGAAAGCGCGCATGAAGATGGAACAGCTTCATAAAGATTGCGCTGAGGTGATTTCAGAAGATAAAAAAACGTTTGATACATTTGAAATAGCAGACAAGGGAGTTTTGAATCAATTTCGATATCTGATGGATGTTGAAGGATTTCCTGTATATCAGGAAACAGATATTGAATTTTATGGAGAGGCATCTGAAGCATATTCTAAATTAATTGAAGATGTGGAAGGTGCACATAGTTTTATTTATTTGGAATATTTTGCTGTACAGTGTAGTACAGCGTTTATGAAGTTATATAAAGTACTATTAAAGAAGATATCAGAAGGTGTTGAAGTAAGATTATTATATGATGATGTCGGTAGTATAGGATTCGTAAATGATAATTTCGCAAAGAGATTGGAAGAAAAAGGAATCCGATGCAGATCATTTAATAAAGTATCTCCAGCATTTCGTTTATATATGAACAATCGTGATCATAGAAAGATTGCGGTAATTGATGGAAAGGTTGCGTATACTGGAGGGTTTAATATTGCAGATGAGTATTTTAATATCACACATCCCTATGGGCATTGGAAAGATACCGGTGTAAGGCTAGAAGGCAAAGCAGTTAATAGTCTTTTATGCATGTTTCTTGAGATGTGGAATAGTACGGAAAAAGAAATAGAAGATATTGGCAGATATAAAAATATAGATCACTGTCATATGAAGGCTGATGGATTTGTATTACCATACGCAGATAGTCCATTGGATGATTCCAGAATAGGTGAAAATGTATATATGAATCTAATAACAAATGCAAAGGAGTCAGTATTTATTACAACCCCGTATCTTGTTATTAGTGATGAAATGTTACGAACTTTACAGATGGCTGCACAAAGAGGTGTTGATGTCAGAATTGTAACACCTGGTATTCCGGATAAGAAGGTTACATATAAACTTACTAGATCATATTACTATGCACTTATGAGCCATGGAGTAAAAATCTATGAGTATACACCAGGATTTATTCATTGCAAGCAGGTTGTTGCAGATGGAGAACTTGCCATAGTGGGAACAATAAATCTTGATTATAGAAGTTTGTTCTTGCATTTTGAGAATGCGGTCCTTATGTATAGAACGAAGGCAGTAGAGCAAATTAAAGAAGATTTTATTAATCTTTTTGAAATATCAAAACAAGTGAATCCAAAAGATTATTCAAAGAATACTTGGGGAAAAAGAATTACGGGAGCGGTACTTAGATTAATTGCTCCGCTTATATAAAAGGAGGAATGCGATGAGCTCATTGAAGGATTATACAGAAGCACAAGCGGTTTTATGTAAGAAATATGGCGAAATTTCACCAGAATTATATAGTGAAAAAGGTGTAAAAAGGGGCTTAAGAGATGTCAATGGTAAAGGCGTAGTAACCGGTTTAACCAATATTTCGCGAATTACCGCTTTTAAAAAGATAGATGGCGAGGAAATACCATGTGATGGAGAATTGTTATACAGAGGCTATGATATCAAGGATCTTGTAAGTGGAATGAAGGGCAGAAAGAATATATATGAAGAAGGAGCTTATCTGCTTTTGTTTGGTGAATTGCCAAACGAAAAACAACTAGGTGAATTCAGGGATATGATTGCTGCCAATATGACGCTACCTACGAATTTTACAAGAGATGTCATAATGAAGGCTCCTGATGCTGATATCATGAGTTCTATGACGAAAAGCATTCTTACCTTGGCTAGTTATGATCATAAAAAGAATGATTTATCTGTTGAAAATGTATTAAGGCAGAGTATTCAGCTTATAAGTACTTTCCCTATGCTGGCAGTATATGGTTATCATGCATACAATCATTACAAAAATGATGAATCAATGTTTATTCATAGACCGGATTTTGATCTTTCGTTAGCTGAGAATTTCCTTAGAATGCTAAGACCTGATAAGAATTATTCAGATTTAGAGGCCAAAGTACTGGATGTGGCATTGTTATTACATATGGAGCATGGTGGTGGAAACAACTCTACATTTACAACAAGAGTAGTTACATCTTCCGGATCAGATACTTATTCTGCCATTGCAGCTGCAATGTCTTCTCTGAAAGGAAAAAGGCATGGCGGAGCAAATCTTATGGTTATGCAGATGATGGATAACATAAAGGAAAATGTAAAAGATTCCAAGGATGACGATGAGGTAAGAGCATACTTAACAAAAATAGTTAAGAAAGAGACCTTTGATAAAAAAGGCTTAATATATGGAATGGGACATGCTGTGTACTCATTATCTGATCCTCGCGAAAGAGTATTCAGAGAGTTTGTTGAAAAGCTTGCTATTGATAAGGGAAGAGAAGATGATATGAGCCTTTATAGTAGCATTGAGCGTATTGCACCAGAGGTTATTGCAAAAGAACGTAAAATTTATAAGGGAGTAAGTCCTAATGTAGATTTCTATAGTGGATTCGTATATGACATGATGGGCATTCCTAGGGAACTTTTCACACCTTTATTTGCAGTTGCACGTATCAGTGGATGGAGTGCACATAGAATTGAAGAAATAGTAGCTGATAATAAGATTATCAGACCTGCATATGTAAGTCTTGTTGAAAAAAAAGATTATGCATCGATAGAAGAACGGAGGTGATTTAGATGTTAAGCAAAGTTACGCCTTATATTATTGTGATTGTAGTTGCATCTTTACTAGGATTTATTACAGAAAATATATGGGTAGGATTGAGATTTGGATTTGTTGACAACAGAGGAATGATGGCACCAGGACTTATAGGCTATGGCATGGCAATGGTAGGTATGTATATTTTGCTTGGAACCCCAGAAATGCCACGATTTCTAGGTCAGCGGATATATTTTGCCAGTAATGAACTTCAGATAGCATATTACATTTTTATGGCAGGTGTGCTTGTTTCGGTTGGAGAAATATTGTTAGGGACAGCTGTAGAAAGATTTTGTCAGATTGAATGGTGGAATTATTCTTCGCTTCCTCTTCATATTGGAAAGTATACTTCTGTTTTTACATCAATCGGATTTGGAATGATGATTACTATTTTTATGAATCATATCTTTCCATATCTTTTTAGCAGAGCATTAGCTGTGAATGATGTTTTAATTGAATCGCTTGTGTATGTTTTGTTTGTCTTGCTGGTTGTAGATTTTATTCATGAAGCAAAATATATGATTAAAAATAAACATATCAATAAAATCTGGAAGGTGGATATAAAAGAAAAATATATCGTAAATCATGACCAGGTGAGATATATTCACTGATGCTGGAGGCAAGCGGTATGAATAAAAAGCAAAAGATAGCTATGACAATTGCCAGAATTGCCGCCTTGATATTACTTCTTTTAGTTATTGCTTATGTATTTGTAAGAATAAAAAGAGATCCGGAGTTAGCAACTGCAGAGAATATAGTCAAGCTAATTTCACAGAACAAGATAATTGCAACACTTGAATTTACTGTGTTGTATCTTCTAAAAGGAATAAGCATGGTATTTCCTTCTGCAGTGATTAATATTGCATCAGGAATGGTATTTGATTTTCCGTTATCTGCATTTATAAGTGGCTTTGGCATTTTTGTTGAATTCATGGTTATGTTCCTGGTTGGAAGATTTCTGGGAAACGAATATATCCAAACCATAAAGACAAAATATCCTGTCGTCGAGAAAGTTGATAATTTTCAGACAAATAATAGTTTTTTTGTGAGCTTTCTTATCCGTATTATGGGTGTGATTTCGTATGATATGGCTAGCTTATATCTAGGTGCGTCAGGAATAAATTGGCTAGGATTTATTGCTGGAAGTATGTGTGGTGCCACACTCAATATTATTGTTGATGGCCTATTTGGAAAATACATTTTCAATCCATTTAGCTGGCAGTTATGGGCGGTGGTTGGAATTCGTTTATTGGTAATAATATTAGCAATATTTATAAGAAAAGTGATTAGAAATAAATGTGTTACAAAAGGATAGATCTTTATTTCTTAAGCGTCATACGGCAAAGGAATTGACTGGCGGGATAGTAGTATGTCTGTTATCGTTTGGTTTGTCACTTATAATGAATACATTCATATGATGTTGGAGGAACATGATGAAGGTTGCAATACTGACAGATACTAATAGTGGAATTTCGAAGGCAGAAGCTGAGAAAAAGGGCATTTTCGTAATGCCGATGCCAGTTCTCATTGATGGTAATGTATATTTTGAGGGTGACAATTTAACGGAAGAAGATTTTTATGCAGCTCTCACCGGTGGAAAGAATGTTTCAACATCACAGCCTTCTCCAGCAGATGTAATGAATACATGGGATTCAATTCTCGAAAGTGGATATGATCAGATTGTATATATTCCTATGTCGAGTGGACTTAGTGGCTCTTGTATGACTGCAAAGGGATTTGCACAAGAATATGAAGATAAAGTATTTGTAGCAGATAATCATAGGATATCTGTAACTATGCGACAGTCTGTTGTAAAGGCCAAGGAAATGGCAGATAAAGGACTGGATGGAAAGACTATATGTGATTTTTTGGAAAAGGATGCATATAATGCTACGATTTATGTATCTGTGAATACATTAGAATATTTAAAGAAGGGCGGAAGAATAACTCCTGCAGTAGCTGCGATAGGTATGCTTCTTAGTATAAAGCCTGTATTGTCCATTCAGGGTGAAAAACTTGATCAGTTTGCAAAAGTTAGAGGTTCAATGAAAAAGTGCGAAGAAAAAATGATCGATGCACTTAAAAACGATCTCGCACATCGATTTCCGAATGCTAAACCAGGTGATTTACATGTAGGTGGAGCAGGAGCTGGATTATCTCAAGATGAGATTGATCAGTGGATGGGAATGCTTGAAGAAAACTTTCCAGGCTCAGATTTGTTCTATAATCCATTGTCAGCAAGTATCAGTACACATACCGGTCCAGGGGCAGTCGGTGTGGGAATATCTGTTGATGTAGAATAAAATGTTTTTGTTTTAATTATATGACTATTGGAGAGCGATACCTAAATACAGGGTATCGCTTTTGGGGACATATTTGTGAATATGCCTAAAAAATATACAGAGTGATTTGTTTGCCCATTTGCATATTGTTTTAAGGGGTTAGAATAGAAATTATCCAGTATTTAAACTGGGAAGAAAGGATGAAATTGCTTATGAAGACGGTCGTAGTTTATCAGTCAAAATCAGGAAATACAAGACTAATGGCAGAAGAAATATATGAATATCTTGGAGATATGGATAAAGACATTATTGATATCGATACGGATAATGATATTCCAGAAGCGGATTTATATTTCGTAGGTTTTGGCGTGCACAATAATAATTGTAGTATGGATATTGTTGATCTTTTTGAACGAATGGAAGAAGGTAAGTATGCATTGTTTATGAGCAGTGGATTTCTACCAACTGATAAATATAAAGATAAAGTATTAAGTAATATTGAAGTTTGGCTTCCGGAACAATGCGAGCTTGTTGATTCATTTATGTGCCAAGGAAAAATGGAGAGACATGTACTTGATATTATGGTTGGCAAAATGCCACATGCGGAAGAGCAATTAAAGCAAATGTATGCAGAGGGTTCTGTTCATCCAAACAATGATGATATGGAGAATTTGCAAGAGTTTGTAACTCGTTTATTGAGAGATTCGTTTGAGGTTTAAGTGTAAAATGGGGATTCCGGTTTTAGTTACAGTTGATGAAAACTATATTCATTGTCTAAAGGTTATGCTTTATTCACTTAAGCTTAATAATCTGAAGCAATCGTTTGATATATATCTATTACATCGAAATATTAATAAAAAAGCAATTGATAATTTGAAAACTTATAATGAAAAGATTGGTAATAACCTGATACCAATATGTATTAATGGAGATATATTTATAAATGCTCCATCATCAGAAAGATATCCGCAGGAAATGTATTACAGATTGTTAGCACATAAATTTCTGCCGGAGTCATTATCGAAAATAATATATCTCGATCCGGATATAATAGTAATAAATTCAATAGAAAAACTATGGAATTTAAATATTGATGGATATTTATTTGCAGCGGCAGCACATACATGGAAGACGGACATAGCTAATAATATAAACCATATAAGACTTAAGACAAAAACAGACTATTTTAATTCCGGTGTTTTGCTAATAAATCTTGAGGAATGTCGAAAGAATATAAGAGAAAACGAGATTTTTGATTATGTTAATGAAAAGGGAGATGGACTTATTCTTCCAGATCAGGATGTTCTTAATGCATTATATAGTAACAGGATTTTGCAGATAGAGGATGCATTGTGGAATTACGATGTAAGAAATTATAAATCTTACAAATTATTTAGCCATGGCGAATATGATATGGATTGGGTGATGAAAAACACTGTGTTTTTACATTTTTGTGGAAACGATAAGCCGTGGAAGAAAAATTATAGATATCGGTTTGGCCCTCTTTATAAGCATTATGCGATCCTCAGCAATCGTATAGAAAGAGGAGAATAAGCTTTGCATCATCCGAGATCGGTCAGGGCAAAGGCTTTGCATATATGGAATTTCTTGATCAGTTGGGAGCATTTTTAGGACCGGTGATGTTATTTGTAATCAGTTTGATTAAAGGAACGGAAAACCTATATTCGACATATAGAATTTGTTTTCTATATGTCATAAGACAATAGATAAAAGTAACAGAATGATGAGGGAGATATGGAGTCGAATATTTTTTCTAAACTAAATATTAGTAACGCAAGTCAATTGCCTGACAATGTAATTGATCTTATTCATAAGAATATAGAACCGATAAGTACACTTATGGCATATTCAAGATGTGCAATCATGGAGGTGGAGACAAAATTTAAGGTATTAAACGAAGAATTTTCACTTCAGTATGACAGGAATCCAATTGAAAGTATAAAATCCCGAACAAAATCAATTGAAAGCCTAGTGAAGAAGATGCGAGATAGAAACTTGCCATTCACAGTTGAGGCAATAGAAGAACATATAAATGATTTGGCGGGTGTAAGAGTAGTGTGTACTTTCCCTGAGGACATATATATGCTTGCGGAATGTTTTTTAAAGCAGGATGATATTACACTCATTGAAAAGAAGGACTATATCAAAAATCCCAAAGAGAATGGTTATAGATCATTGCATTTAATTGTTTCCGTTCCAATTTATTTGAAGGAAGAGAAGCGTGATATGAAAGTAGAGGTACAGCTTCGAACAATTGCAATGGATTTTTGGGCTAGCCTTGAACACAAGATAAGGTATAAGAAGAATCTTTCTGAAACAGTACAGAAGCAACTAGCAGATGAACTCTTATATTGTGCAAAGCAAAGTGCGGATTTGGATCTAAGGATGCAAGCAATTAGAAGAAACATAGAATAATATACATAGATAGTAAATAGGAATGGAGTTGATTGATGGTGGATTTTTTTAAGACAACACCGGTTGTAGTAATGACTGCAAATGCTCAGAAGGAAATTGATGAAGAATACAAAAAAATGGATTCAATGATTATATTTCTAAGCCAATGACTGGTATTAAATTGGAAGAAATAGTACTTAAATTCTTACCGAAATCAAAAATAGAAGCTATATAGCATGAATATGAATATTGAGGGCATTACGATTGAGGGCATCCGGGAGCGGAGACACTTTAGATTGATTTTGTTCGTGGTTTGGAATATAATATTTAAGTGTAGATTAGTTTCACTTTCGGTTTCTTTGGAGGTCTAACATGGAGTATTTATCAATTAAGCAAACATCAGATAAGTGGGGGATATCCGTCAGAAGGATACAAGTGCTGTGTTCTGAAGACCGTATTCCTGGTGCAACAAAGATAGGATCATATTGGGCTATCCCAGCAGATGCAGAAAAGCCGGATGACCAGAGAATCAGAAGTGGAAAGTATATAAAAGAAAAAGAATAATATGGAGGAGATGTTATATTTGGCAGAGGAGAAAAGATATTCGGGTAGATTATTTGGAATTCCTTTTACCAGTGAACCACCATTAGTTATAATTGATGACACATTGGATGTAAATAATATTTCTGGAATCAATATTAATATATCGGAAAAAGTAAAAAGTCATAGGCAGCTAGGATATACAACTGACTTAGGGACGCTAAAATTTATTTTTGATAGGAGAACAATCCGTAGTTCAAGCCTAAATAATGCTAAGTTGAATGATCGTATGGAAAAAGTGAGAAAAGGCGTAGAACAATTTGCAGGGAGCAGATTTATTACGTGTTTTACTCATATGGAAAGTGAGTGTATTCCTTTTTGGGCTTATTATGGTGGAAAAGATAAGACAAGAAAAATACAGTTAGTCTTTGACAATTTTGCTAACAATTTTGATGAGCTATTCTATTTGGATTACCTAATCAGAGATGATTGTAAAGTGTTCTTTAGTTCTGAAGAATATAATCGTACAATAAATCAAAATGGATTGGTTGGAGCTAGTTTGGGGTTGCCAGAAATAAACGCAGATTTTGACACAAGAAGCGCTGTAAAATCTATCAGTATTTTCGATGTGGATTATCTTAAAGCAGATGATGAAGTTTTTACCTCGGATTATTCAGGAGTGGGAACTGTGGAATTTAATCCATCATCTGGATTGAGTTATGCAGATGGAAATTTGAAAATTCAGCAGTTTAACATTTCTTGTTTAGGAAAACAGAAATCAGATCCTTGGAGTTATGAATGTGAAACACGAATTATGCTGTCTTTATCGAGTCCTCAATTTTCAGAATGGGATTATTTGGATATTAGATTCAAAGATCAATTATTTAAAAACATGAAAATTATTTTGAGCCCTTGGGTTTCTGAAGAAGCCTATAGTGAGTTGCTACAGATGATCGAAGATTGGAATATATCAGATGAAATCAAGAAAACAATAAAGATTCAGCGTAGTGTAGTTGAAGGGACATTAAATCTTTAATTTAAAGGGATTTTTTATGTTATGGAGCAAATGACACAATCGTTAAAAGGTGAACCCACCTTAATGGGTTATCGTTATAAGGTTGTCGTGGACCAGTTCCCTATAACGGATAAAGTGGTAGACGTACTTGGTGTTCAGTCGAGCCATTGTGAAAGTGTTGCACTTTTGGTTAAACAGTAATAGTAAAGGAAGTTTGGAG
>JAKSRY010000045.1 GCA_024403415.1 Lachnospiraceae bacterium | reverse complement strand
CACTTGTAAATGGATTTTTTGATTTGGGACAACAAAGTATAGGATTATTCATCGTATTTCTTACATTATATTTTACTTGCGAAAATAAGTGATGGTCCCTTGGGGACGGGGGTAGTGGTTCATTTTTTAATTCCAACAATATAAATTGGGGTATAAAAAAGTACCGATCTCCAATCGATAGTTTTAGATCTATCTTTTGGGAATCGGTACTTTTTTTTATACATTATTTTAATTGAATCATACCATTAAAACTTATTTATTATTAGTTTCTTTAAGCTTTTGTACACTTTCGTTAAGTGTATCAACTAATTCACTAACCTGGCTTAATACGTCCTGGTTACTTTCGCTTGCTGAGTATGTTTCATTTGAATGAGCGCTTACTTCTTCAGTAATAGCAGATACAGTCTGAATTGAATCAACAATTTCGTTATTGGAAGAAGCTAGCTTAACTACAATTGAATTTAAGTCATCAGACTTTTCTTTAATAGCATCAATATTTGAAATAATAATTGCAAAATCTTTTGCCGTTTCATCAGCAGAAGCGCTCTGTGCTTCATTGCTCTTTATTAAATTGCCAATAGTTTCAACCATATTAGTTAACTGAGAATTAATTTCAGATATGAGATTATTGATATCCCCTGTTGCTGATGTTGTTTGATTAGCTAGGTTCGAAATCTCAGAAGCAACTACTGCAAATCCACGTCCTGCTTCACCGGCTCTTGCAGCTTCAATACTTGCATTGAGGGCAAGGAGACTGGTTTGTGAAGCAATGGAATTAATGAGATCTGTAATAGTATTCATCTGGCCTGTCGTCTCGCTAAATGTCTGAAGTGAGTTAGCAACATCATTACCGGCTTTATCTGAAATTGCAGTATAATTCATCAAGTTATCGATCTGTTTCTGACCAGAAGCAATTGCATCTGAAGTAGCTTTCATATTATCTGTAATAGTATTGGCAGCAGCCTCAACTGATGCAATATATTGCTGTATCTCCTCAGTTTTTAATAACTGATTTTGAATAGCATCGGCTGTTTCAGTAGCTCCAGATGAAACTTCACTCATGGCATCAAGTGTCTGTCCCATTGAAGTATTAAGTGAGGCAACCTTATCATCAACCTGAGTAACATTCTCGGCTACTGTATCTGATATAGAAAGAACCTGACCTAAAAGATCAGATATCTTTTTACTTTCCATAGTAAGTCTAGCCTGACGGATTTCACTCTGCATATTAGTGCACCAGCTGACAACTATGAAGAAAACTACGCATAAAACAACGAGCAGACCCTGTATTTCATAAGTTACAATATCTGCCGGCTCTGAATGGCCCTGTGCTATACGAATAATTATATCGATAATATTCTCTAATGCAGCTCCAATACCAATGACTAGTATAAAACGCATTTTGTTAAATAAAAGTAATACTAGTAACATTGCAAATACATAAGAGAAGACAAGGCTATTATTTGCAGTAAATAATAAAAATGTGTAAAGCGCTGTGAAACCAACTCCTATAGTACGCATTATTGAATTGGGTGCGCTGTGATTCTGGTTATAAAACACCCAGGCGATAACAACAGGAATCCAGCATAATCCACTAACAACCAGAACATACCATAATTCTCGACTTTCCTTGAAATACTCAAGAATATATGCAATTCCGATGATTGTTGAAAGAATTGTTTGACAAATACAAGCACATTTGTTTGCTACACCCTGTTTTGAAGATGATGCCATCTTTTTTAAATAGTTAAGTTCTTGTTCTGTGTAATCCATTATTTCCCCTCCGTATTATCGATTAGTTAAGATTATAAAATCTCCATATAGTTTATTTTATCATAAAAAACGCATTATATCTAATATGGTTTAGTAAGATTTGAAGGTGAAGTAAGTGTTTTGTGACTGTGGATATAAGCTTATAAGATTGAATATGGAAATTATTATAATTCATTTCAATACCCATATATTATATTTGGTTACTCCCCGGAATATGGTAGTATAAGTATAAATATATATTATTATAGACTCCGGATTATGAAGACGATGAGTTCATTATAGGAAGCAGAGGAGACACAAATACTTAGGTAGGAGAATTAGAATAGATTTTTCTATTTATTAATCTGAAAGTAACTTGAGAATGGGGTAAAAAGATGAAAGAATTTATTAAAGGTGCAAATCCATATATGCCATTATGGGAACATGTTCCGGATGGAGAACCAAGAGTATTTGAGCACAATGGTGAAAAGCGTGTTTACGTCTATGGTTCACATGATATTGCAGTAACGGAGTATTGTGGTCGAAATTATGTGGTATGGTCAGCACCGGTGGACGATTTAACTGATTGGACTTGCCACGGGGTGGCTTATGAAACACATTATGATTCTATTCTTTATGCGCCTGATGTCGTAAAGAAGGATGACACATATTATATGTATGCGGCAGAACGTAAGGGAAGTCTGGTTGTTGTGGCAAGTTCGAAGAATCCCTGGGGACCATTTGAAAATCCGGTTGAAACGAAGCTTGGATTTGATCCCGGAGTTTTGGTAGATGATGACGGAAGGGTTTATGCCTATTGGGGAGGCTGTGCAGCTCCTTGTTACATCGTAGAAATGGAAGATGATATGGCTACAATGAAGGAGGAAACACTTGTATGTAATCCGCTTGGACATTCCACATGCCCATGGAATCCTGTCGATGATGGTCATATTTCACTTATTGATGCTTTTTTTGAAGCCTCAAGTCCCAGAAAGGTTATGGGCAAATATGTATATCTGTTTTCGCGAAGATATGAGAAACCCATTCCTGAATTAGGTGTATATACAGATAATAATGGGTTTTTATCATATCGTTTCAGTGATTCGCCATTTGGACCATTCCATGATGGCGGAGATATAAGCTTTAATGGTGGTGAAATTCTTAAGGATTCAGAGGGTTGCGGAACCATGACATACCAGTGGGGAAATAACCACGGTTCTATTATGGAAGTAAATGGAAAATGGTATATTTTTTATCACAGACAGACCGGTATTAATGAGTATTCAAGACAGGCTATGCTTGAACCAATAGATGTAGCCTTGGGAAAGGATGGAATGCTTTATATTGGTGATGTTAAATATATAAATGGGGAACCTGTTTCATCGAACGTGGTTGAAATGACATCGCAGGGACCACATATTAATGGTCTTGATGCTTATAAATGGATTTCTGCTGGTTATGCATGTCATATATATGGCAGTAAAACAAGAGCATATATTAAGCCGGGATATGAGAAGAAAGATGATATTTCAACCCCAGTAGTTGATATGTCTTCAGGTACAACCGTTGGATTTAGATACCTGCAGTTTGAATCAAATTCGCCAAAGACTGTTACTGCAGTTCTTGGGGATCATAAAGCACTTAAGGTAAATGTGAGAATTGATTCATACAGGGGAAAAATTGTGGCTTCTGCAGATTTTGATGCTAACGTATATGAAAAGACATTCGAATTAACATCAGGTGTGATTGGAAAGCATGCAGTTTATTTTGAGTTTATTTCAGAAGAAGACGGAGTAATCGCATCGTTTGACAGATTTACTTTTGATAAATAATATGACAGGTTTTAACCAGGTGCGAGGGCAATGTTTTTTATGTATTTGATACTGCCTAATATGTGGTTATATTGTGAATAATTTTTTGTGTGAAGAATTATGAAAGGAAGTAGGGAGCAAACATGGGAATTTCAAGTTACAAAGTAGATGGCAGTGAAAAGGTAAAACTCAATTCTTTTCCGACTGATAGTAAGTCAGATAAGGTTGATAAGGAAGAAATTATAAAGAAAACAGAAAAAAATCTTAAAGAAATGGGGATTCTTCAGGAACGTCTTTACGCTGAAGGCAAGGAAGGACTTCTTATTGTTTTGCAGGCTATTGATGCAGCAGGTAAGGACAGTACAATCAAACATGTTATGAGTGGTGTGAATCCACAGGGTGTGGATGTGGTTAGTTTCAAGTCACCGAATTCGGAAGAACTGTCACATGATTTTCTCTGGCGTATTGTGAAAGCACTCCCGGCACGTGGAAAGATAGGTATTTTTAATCGCTCACATTATGAGGATGTTTTGGTGGTGCAGGTTCATGAACTTAATAAGAATTACAAGATGGCATCACGTGTTGTGGATATGGATTCGAAGGAGTTTTTCAAGAAGAGATATAAACATATCAAAAATTTTGAAGAATACCTCTATGACAACAGTTATCGAGTAGTTAAGATCTTTCTAAATGTTTCTAAAGAAGAACAAAAGAAGCGCTTCCTGGAGCGTATCGATAATCAGGAAAAGAACTGGAAGTTTGAGTCAGGTGATTTGAAGGAAAGGGCACTCTGGGATGAATATCACAAAGTATTTGAAGATATGATTAACAAGACAGCAGCTAAAGAGGCTCCCTGGTATGTTCTTCCTGCCGATCAGAAGTGGTATACAAGATATTTGGTATCAGAAGTAATTGTTCGTGCTCTTCGGGATATAGATCCGCAGTATCCCGAAATGCCGGAAGAGGAAAAGGAACTTCTTGCACAATGCAGAGAGACCTTGATTAATGAGTAAAGTCTATTGTACGCACAGAAAGCTGAATGTGGAGGATAAAAATGAACATTGTAATTATTCTATTATTAAAGATCAGTTTGATTGCATTGTTGATTATCTTGGATGGGATATGTTATTTTACAAGCCGTTCTACGCAACAGATATGAATGATCTTAGGAATAATAAAGAAATCATGGCTGAACTTGAAAAATTAGGCAGCCAGATATAGTTTAGCTTAAAACATAATGAGTACTTGAATAGTGCAAACAATGAGAGTATCTTATTATAGAACATTCTTATATGTTTATAAGGAGATAGGGTTATGACTAAAAAGTATAAGATTAATAACAAAGGTTTATCATTAATCGAATTAATCATTGTCATAGCGATTATGGCTGTGCTATTGGGTGTAATAACACCGATGATGATTCAATATGTTGATAAAGCTAAAAAGGTAAGAGTTGAAAAGGAAGCAAGTGAATTTATTCAGGCTGCCAGAGTTGCTTATATAGAAGTTAGCTCAAAAGGGAAGGCACCGAAAAGTGATACCATCAGGCATAAAACTTCGACAAAAAGTCCATATTACAAAAAAGGCACTCTGTATGGAAACTACACAAACTGGACTGTGCATAATGGAGTAGTAGCGAATGCTTCAAATGCTCCTTTGGCCGAGACTTTATTTAAGACGCTTGGTATATCAATTGGAAAGGAATGGAAAAGCGGAGGAGCGGCAATTCCCATTTCTGAAAATCAGCCCAAGCTTAACCCGGCAGGATCATTAACTAGCGAGTGCATTTTCCAGCTGTTCTACACAAAAAATGGAAATATGGTACTTGAGTATAGTAGAGACGGATATTTCGTCAGAATGGAAAACTCAGTTTTAGTAGATTCAATTGAAATTAAAAATGCTAAAGAAACATTGTTCACAACATGGCAGTAGAGAGGTTTGTATGGAAATAAAGGATAAGAACATTGAGATTAAGGGAAAAGGTATTAAAATACATGCCTTGTCAAGCATATTTATTGCTATCGGTTTACTGATAATGGTAGCCTCTATATTTGCCGTTAAGAATATATATGATAAATATGACAAAACCAGAGAGGATTATCAGAATACAGGAAGAAAACTGGATGCATCAATTAGTTTTAGGAATGCAAGCGATTATCTGACAGAGCAATCAAGAACGTATGTTGTTACAGGAGATATTCAGAATGCTATTAATTACTTTGAAGAAAAAGATATTGCGCGAAGCAGAGAAGCATCTATAGATATGGTTGGTACCGGTGAAGGACTTGAAATAGAAAAAAGTCTGTTAAGTGATGCTATGGAAAATTCCGAGGAACTGGTAGATTATGAATTACATGCCATGAAGCTTATGGCTGAAGCTAAGGGTGAAGACTGTACAAAGATATCAGAGGAACTTTCTGCATATCAGCTGCCTGAAAATGAAAAGGCACTTTCGGCAGATGAAAAACGTAATCAGGCTATTGAACTGCTATTTGGCAAGGATTATGAGAACAGGAAGGAACGGATAGACTGGGATGTTGAAAATTCAACAATATTAATTGAGGATGAATCAGGAGCTAACTTTAGAGAGAATGAAGATGACCTTATAGTAATTCTTAATATAACTACGATGCTTATCTTTTCATTGTTTATCCTGCTTGTTCTGATATTTATATTTAATGTGCTTTTAGTGGTTAAACCGTCAGATAAATTTATTAAGGCTCTGGATGAAAAAGAAAAACTTCCTGAGATAGGAAGCTATGAATTTAGAAAATTTGCCAGAAGATATAACAATGTTTATCGCTCAGACAAGAAGAACAAAGAGTTATTAAAAGAGCAGGGTGAAATAGATGAATTAACCGGCACGCTGAAGGTAGGCACCCTGGATTTGGTTAGACATAATCTGTCGCAGCATAAAGAACCTTTGGGAATTATGCTGGTAGATATAGATAATTTCAGATCAATTAAAGAATCGAAGGGCTATGATATTGCAGATAATGTAGTTAAGAAGGTTGCAAATCTGTTTTTAACTTCATTTAAGAGCAGTGATTACATAATCCGTACAAGTCAGGATGAATTTGAACTGTTTCTTCTCAGAATGCAGAAAAGTGATGAAGAGATGCTGGTGGAAAGGATTAATAAAATCAACGAATCCTTGAAAGAGGCAACTGACGATGTGCCTGCAGTTTCTGTTAGCGTAGGAGTTACTTTTGCAGAAGATGGCTATGATAAAGAAGCAGAAAGAAAAGCCGATATGGCCCTTAACTACGTAAAAGAAAATGGAAGAGGTTACTGTAAAGTAAACTAAAGTTATATAATAATAAAAATACAATGATTAAAGAGGCTGAAAAGATGCTGTTAGTGAAATTACTGACGATGGCGTTTTTTCAGCCTTTTAAAAAATCCATAAGTAAGGAAATCTTTGTTTTCGCCTACTACCTTACATCCATAAAAAATCATGCCGGCTTTTTTTTCAGTTCTGGCAATCTGACATTCAACTTTAAGCTGAAAATCTTTTTCATCAATGCTGTCTGAATATACTATAGTAATCTGATTTGCAGAAGGTTTATAGCTTGGAGAAGCAAAGAAGGATATTCCGCGATCGCTGATGTCATGAACTACGATGTCAACAAGTTTTCCTTTATCTAATATATGTGCATTCTTATGTACAATAAGTCGATTATGCTGTCTATTATCATCTTCACGAGAGTGACGATTAAAAGTACTTGTGCTGATGTGATATATCTTACCATGTGGTGAATCTACAGTCTGAATTTTAACATTTTTCCATGATACTCTTTTTCCATGTGCAGGATCTTCAGCAAAAATATTACAGACAACGCCATGATGAGTTTCAATATTGAGTTCAAGGACATCGTCATTATGAATATATGGGCTCGTATGGATATCTTCTTCATTAACATCTAAGATATTTGCATAAAACTCTATCTTTTGTTCACCAAGATCAATTTGAACTATTATTTTTTGACCAATTACTAATTCTCTAAGTCTCATAACTAATACCTGTTTGTTTTTTTTATTATTATACACCTAATAATGACAAGTTGTTAAAAATAAATAAAAAAGTGTTGACAAAAAAATAGATTGCATACAACTAATCGCAATCAATTAAACACAATTTAATTTGCCGGATTTGGTGGACCAATGGGACTAATTCTTAAACCTATCGTCAAGAAGATGGATAAGGATTATAAGAATAATGGAAATATCAAGTGGAATTTCACAAAAATTCTTATTAACAAAGATGGCGAAATAGTTGAAAGATTTGAACCTACGGCAGATGTTAAAAAGATAGCAGATAGACACGCATGTTTGCGTGCAAACATTTTTTAGTAGAATGTAATAATAATTAATATTTGTGACAAAAGGGCGCTCCTTGTGACAAAAGAAGCGTCCCCAAAGAAGCGACTATGTGGTAATATATTATAGAATATCCTGATAACAGTTCAATAATATTGAGAGCAGCCCAAGATAGTTCTTAACTGCCAATATAAATGGAAAAGGAATATGAATTACAGAAAAGGAACAATTAATGACATAGATCCCGTTTTTGACATGGTTAAGAAAGTAATAGATGACATGAACAGGCGGGGATTATACCAGTGGGATGATATTTATCCCGCAAAGTCTGATTTTTTAAGTGACATAGAAAATGACACATTATATGTTTTTGAGAATGAGAATGCGATAATAGCAGTCTATGTCATCAGTGAGGAATCTGATGAGGCTTACGCTAAGTGTAAGTGGGATAATCCAGATGATACAACTTGTATAATACACAGGCTCTGCATAGACCCGGAATATCAGAATCATGGGCTTGGTAAGAAGATAATGCAGCATATAGAAGAACAGGCAAAAAAGATGGATTATGAGTCTATCAGACTGGATGTGTTCACTGAGAATCCACGTGCATTGGCCTTGTACAAAAATAGTGGTTATGAAGAGAGAGGCTATGCAGATTGGCGAAAGGGACGTTTTTTGCTAATGGAGAAAAAGATATAATTATATTTTTATAAACGGAAAAGGTAGGAGGTTATATGGGAATAGTAGTTATTGGTTCAACATTTGTAGATATTAAAGGTTATCCGCAGGGACAGTATATCCCGGATGGAAGAAATGCAGGATCGATAGAACAGGTTCATGGCGGCGTTGCCAGAAATGTTGTTGAAAATATTGCCAATATTGAACTTAGACCATCGTTTGTAAGTCTGGTTGATGATAATGGTGCAGGGCTGGATGTTATTAATAAACTTAACAGACATAAGGTAGACACAACCTATGTTAAGCAGACTAAAGACGGTATGGGTGTCTGGCTTGCTATTTTTGATCAAACAGGAGACCTTGCAGGATCAATATCTAAAAGACCGGATCTTCAGCCAATATATAACATTTTGCTTGAACATGGTGATGAAATAATATCGAATGCCGATAGTGTAGCTTTGGAACTTGATCTTGAAAAGGATGTGGTTAAAGAAGTGTTCAGACTTGCGGCAAAATATAATAAGCAGGTGTTTGCTGTTATATCTAACATGAGCATAGCACTGGAAAGAAGAGATTTCTTTCAAAAGCTCGACTGTTTTGTTTGTAATCAGCAGGAAGCGGGAATGCTGTTTGTAAAAGATATGGAAAATCTTAGTCCGGATGAAGTTCTTGAACAGCTTCCTTTACTTTCAAGAAGCGCCGGAATTGCAAAGATGATAGTCACCATGGGAGCTCAGGGTGCAGTTTATTATTCAGAGGATGGCGAGGCAGGAGTTTGCCCGGCTAATAAGGTAAACGTTATTGATACAACCGGAGCAGGTGATGCTTTCTTTTCGGGTATCGCAGCAGGACTTACTTATGGAAAAACGCTTAAAGAATCCTGCGAAATAGGAACAAGACTTTCGGCTTCTGTAATATGTACGAAAGAAAATGTCTGCCCTAGATTCAGACCGGAAGAATTCGGAATAAATGTATAGTGAGGAACTGTATGAATAGAAGGAAAAACATAGCACTCTTTATGGCAATACTTGAAAACGAATTCAGTCATTCAGTATTGGAAGGTGCAGTTTTGGCTGCAGAAGAATGTGATGCTAATCTTATAGTATTTCCAATGGAAATAATGAACGCTACATATGCCGATATGGAAATTACAGTATACAGATATCAGTATAATGCGCTGTCAGAATACATGAAGGCTAATCAGATAGATGGAATAGCTATCGAATATGGGACCATAGTTTCAACTCTTTCAATGGAAGAAAAAAGAGAATTCCTGAAGCTTGCAGATGGTAAACCCACTGTTCTGCTTTCAGAGGCTGCAGAGGGATACGAATCCATACTTGTAGATAATGAGACAGGATTTGTTGATCTTATTAATCATATGATAGTAGAGCATGGATACAAAAAGATAGGTTACCTTTCGGGAACAAGAGGAAATGCCGATGCAGATAAGAGACTAAATGTTTTTCGAAAAACATTGACAGCGAACGGATTGCCATACGATGAAGACTGGATAGTATATGGAAACTTTTCTGAGTATGTTGAGCCAGAGGTTACAGATTTTATCAATAGGCATCCTGACGTAGAGGTTATTATATGTGCAAATGATAGTATGGCTGTTGGCGCAGCGAATGCGATGAGAAAAATGGGATTAGAACCAGGTAAAGATATAAAACTTACTGGATTCGATGATCTGATTTTTGGTTTGTTTATGAACCCATCATTATCAACGGTAAAGGCTGACGCATCTGAATTAGGATACAATGCAGTAAAGAAGCTTTGTAGTCAGATGTCAGAAGGCAGCAATCTTATAAACTCTAAGATGGTTATAAGAGATTCCTGTGGTTGTTGTGGATTTGAACTTGATGAAGCCTGGAAAAATAAGCTTGGTATATCAGAGGATTGGAGAACTACTGGTAGGAAGAGAGCTGAAACAGAGCGCTACAGACGAATTCTTGAAAGAGAATTAGGCAATGTAGCAAGAGAAATTATCTTTTCCGAAAAGACAGAAAAAGAAAAATACATAGGTATTATTAATACTCTAAAAAGACTGGCATTCAATTCGGGACATATATATTTGTACGACTCAATAGTGCCTCATGAAAAAGATACAAAATGGCAAATGCCTAAAACTATAAATCTGGTTGCGCAGTATTCTTTAGATGGAGAGTATGAGACTCAGATATTTAATATTGGTGAAAAAAGCCTTAATACTTATGATATTTTTGCAGAGAATTGGCTTAGTAATGGCTCGCGACGTGAAGTTGTTGTATTTCCGCTGTTTTTTGGAGCTAACCAGATTGGACTGATAGTGGTTGAAACAGACCATGACAGATTTATTCATGCATATGATATTGCAGGTCAGATCAGTAGTACATTGTATATCATTTTGATGAATGAACAGCATAAGCAGTTGCAGTTGGAGCTTGAGAAAGCAAGCAAGTCTAAGAGCCAGTTCTTGGCAAATATGTCTCATGAGATAAGAACGCCTATTAATGCAATTCTTGGTTTTGATGAGATGATACTTAGAGAAAGCAAAGAGCCTGAAGTACTTGAGTATGCAAATGATATTCATAGTGCAACAAATGTTCTTTTAAGACTTGTTAATGATGTTTTGGATTTTTCAAAAATAGAAGCAGGCAAGATGGAGCTCATAAATGAGGAGTTTTCATTAAATAAGCTTCTGCAGAATGTTATTAACATGATGCAGGATAAGGCCACGCAGAAGAAACTTGTTCTTGAACTGGACAAGGATGACAGACTTCCTACGTGTTTATATGGCGATTCGGGACGTTTACAGCAGATTTTGATTAACCTTATATCCAATGCAGTTAAATATACAGAAAAAGGATGTGTATCTTTATCGGTAAATCTGGTTGAAGCGCAAGAAGATGTGGCCAAAATCAGATTTGCAGTAAAGGATACAGGAATCGGAATTCGTGAAGCGGATATTGAAAGACTGTTTAATGAGTTCGACAGAATCGATGAAAAGAGGAATCGAAGTATTGAAGGAACAGGGCTTGGAATAAATATAGTTGATAAGCTACTGAAACTCATGGGCAGTAAACTTGAAGTATCAAGTGTATATATGGAGGGTTCTGAATTTTCATTCCTGTTAGAACTTGAAATAATTGAGGATAACATTTCAGATGATAATGAGAGTGAGGGCGTTGGAATTAGTGTACATACCGATGATGCATTTGAAGCACCTGATATAAAGATATTGGTTGTTGATGATAATGACCTTAACAGAAAAGTTATCTGCAGTCTTTTGAAGAAAACAAAAATGACAATTCATCAGGCAGCAGGCGGAAGAGAATGTATTGATCTTGTTAAGAAAAATAGGTATGACCTTATTCTGCTTGACCATATGATGCCTGAAGTGGATGGAATAGAAGCTCTTCATGAAATGCTCAATAATAAACTTATTGACATTAATGAAACTCCTGTAATTGCATTGACAGCTAACGCAATATCCGGCGCAAAAGAGATGTATCTTGAAGCAGGATTTTCGGGTTATCTTTCAAAACCCGTAATGCCTAATAAATTGAATGAAACATTGTTTAGATATATTAAGGCAAGTAAGTTTATTTGACTTTGGGGACGCTTCTTTTGTCACATTGTTGTTCTATAAGCGAAAAGAATATAGAAAAGTATATGCCCAACACAATTATGTATATAACAAAAATGTATTGATTATGTGTTCTTTTATAATCAGCGTTATTACAGATATTAGTGGTAATATGATGCATATTTAGCTGGAATTGCTTGGTTAAGCTAATTTTTGTGACAAAAGGGCGCTCCTCGTGACAAAAGAAGCGTCCCCAAAGTGGCGAGTTACACTTGCAAGAGGATTTATATTTGTTGTATAATATCATCTCGTAGCGCATATCGGCATATATAAAAGTATATGTGCAGCATATGCAGATTAATACATTATTATACGAGGGAGATATTATTATGAAATTACCTGAGAACAAATGGTTGCGCGCAGCAATTCCTGCGTTGCTTTTACACTGTAGTATCGGTACTGTATACTGCTGGGGAACATTTTCTAAGGAAATTGGAACATGGATTGGTCAGACAGATGGAATTGAGTGGGCATTTTCACTTGCTATCTTTTTCCTTGGTATGAGTGCCGCTTTCCTTGGTGATGTTGTAGAAAAGAACATTCACAGATCATCACTCATTGCTACTATCTGCTTTACAGTAGGTATGGTTGGTACAGGATTTGCCATCATGATTAAGAGCTTTCCGCTTATTCTTTTATTCTACGGATGCATAATGGGTATTGGTCTTGGAACAGGATATCTTAGCCCTGTTAAGACACTTATGCTTTGGTTCAAGGATAAGAAGGGCTTGGCAACCGGTCTTGCTGTAGCGGGTTTTGGTGCTGCAAAGGCTATTGCAACTCCAATAATGCAGAATCTACTTGATGCATTTGATGGAAATCCGGCTCCTATGTTTTTCATCATGGGTGGTGTTTACTGCGTAATGATGTTCGTTGGACATCTTATGCTAAAGAAGCCTGCAGACTGGGTTGAAGCTCATGAAGAGGGAGGCGGAATTAAAGAATTCTTCCAGACTCTTGGTAAGAACTTCAAGACTTCATTTGGTAATAAGACATTTATTGGTATCTGGCTTATGTTCTATATCAATATCACATGTGGTCTTGCACTTATTTCTCAGGAAAAATCAATATTTATAACAATTGGACTTACAACAGGAACTGCAGCAGCTTTGGGAGTTGTGACAGCTATCGCAAATGCAGGTGGTCGTCTTGGATTCTCTGCATGGGCTGACTTCTTCAAGGATAGAAATACTATTTACAAGATTATCTTTATTCTTTCTATAATACTTACAGGTGCAACAGTACTTACAAGTGGTATCGAAAGCGGAATCGTAGTTCTTTGTATTGCATTGCTTATCATGGTTAATGCCGGATACGGTGGAGGATTCTCTAATGTTCCAACACTTCTTTCAGATCATTTCGGTATGAAGAGTATTTCAGCAGTTCACGGAATGTGTCTTTCGGCATGGGCAATGGCAGGACTTACAGGAAATCAGCTTGCAACATTTATAGTGAACCATGTTGGTGAATTTGAGAAAAAAGTTCTTGATGATGGTACCGAAAAGTTAATCAATCCTACAGGTTATCAGACAGTTCTTTATGTAACATTAGGTCTTTACATTGTTGCTTGTATTATAAGCTTTGTAATGATTCCTAAGCGTAAGGATAAGCCTGCTGAATAATTTGAATTAGTTGGAAAAAACATATGTGTATGTGGCTGATGATAAATATTTATGGTTAGTCATATACGTGAATTAATACAAGCCAAGTGACAGTTTTGAATATTTCCGTTATTATAGATGGAAATGGATAACTGACATTTGGCTTGTTTTTTTTGATTAGTCAATCTGTGACAAAAGGGCGTTCCTCGTGACAAAAGAAGCGTCCCCAAAAACAAAGAATGGAAATTTTATGAAAGAATATAAATATTTATTATGGGATATCGATGGAACCGTTATGGATTTTCTTGCGGCAGAGAGGGCAGCAATCAAGACATTGTTTATCAAATTTAATCTTGGTGAATGCACTGACGAAATGCTGAAGAGATACTCAGCCATTAATGTGAGTTATTGGAAAGCGCTTGAACGAGGTGAAAAGACCAAGCCGCAGATTCTTGTAGAAAGATTTAGGGATTTCTTTAGTGAAGAAGGAATTGACCCGAATTATGCTGAAGCATTTAATGAAGAATATCAGGTAACTCTTGGAGATACAGTTGTATTTAAGGATAATTCGGATGGCTTACTTAGTGATTTAAAGGATAAATATATACTCGCTGCAGTCACAAACGGAACCAGGGTTGCGCAGGAAAAGAAACTAAAAAATTCAGGACTTGATAAGGTCTTTGACTATATATTTATTTCTGAAGTAGTGGGATCGGAGAAACCAAATAAGCAGTTCTTTGATAAGGCTTTCGAAAGTATGAATATTTATGCAAAAGACATTTTGGAAACCGGTATTTCATCAAATGAATTTTCAAAAGATATTACACCGGAGGAAAAATCAAAAATCCTTATTATTGGTGATTCACTTACAAGCGATATCAGGGGAGGAATCAATGCCGGTATAGATACCTGCTGGTATAATCCAAATGGCGAATCCAATGATGCAGATATGGTTCCAACTTATGTGATTTCAAATCTGAATGAGTTAAAAAACATATTACAGGGATGAGAAGTATGAAATATAAAGGCGTAGCATTTGATTTCGATGGAGTGATACTTGATTCGGAAATAGCAGTAATCGACTGTTGGAAAATTGTTGCTGAAGAAAAGGGAATACCCGATATTGAAGAATATTGCAGAAGTGTAATTGGTTTAGATATTGTCAATTCAAAAAAGAAATTTGATGAACGATATAAGGGTGAATTCTCGTATGAGGATAACAGGCTCCTTCGAAAAGAGGTATTCATGCAAAGGTTTTTTGAAGGAAAGATACCGCTTAAGAAAAATGTCAGAGAGATTTTGATGTTTCTTAAGGAAAAAGATATCAAGGTGTCGCTTGCTACATCTACATACAGTGAAACAATAAGAAAAGAGATAGAGTTTCTTGATATAGATAAATATTTTGATGAACTTGTTTGCGGTGATATGGTTAAGAATGGAAAGCCGCATCCAGAAATTTATTTAACAGCTGCAAAAAGGTTGGGATTAGAACCTGATGAAGTTATAGGTGTTGAAGATTCTTATAACGGAGTAAAGTCATCGAAAACTGCCGGATTATACACAGTTATGGTTCCGGACCTCCTTGTACCAACTGGCGATATTATGGAATTTGTTGATGTTATCTATGAAGACGTGAGAGAAATTAAAAATATATTTGTATGATGTAAATAGAATTAAGATATCCAAATTATTATGGAATACAAAGAATTAAAATGTCTTTATATTTATAGAATGCAAAAGATTAAAATATCCAAATATTTAGGAATACAAAGAATTAAAATGTCTTTATATTTATAGAATGCAAAAGATTAAAATATCCAAATATTTATGGAATGCAAAAGAATTTTAATATCTTTATATTTATATAACATAAAAGGATTATGATTGAATACACCCTGTGAAGAAAGGGGGATATCAAGTCATAATCCTTTTTATTTGTGTGCCCGGAGGCGCTTGCTTATAACAGATCTATAATAGATATATAGGTTTTTTAGATACGCTTAAGAGCTCTGCGAAGCGGTATTCCGACAACCATGGCAAGTATTATTTTCAGAACATCACCGGGAAGGAAAATAAGTACACCATTAACCAGACCTACCCAGAAATTTTCGTAATGCATCACATGAGCAAGCCATGGTGCGCCAAGGGCATAGCAAATGGCAAGTCCTATCACTATACCTACAACGTGCATTTTGTAGTTTTTCTCAAATTTTTCAATGAAAAGCCCGGCAAAGAATGCAAGAGGAAGGTATCCAATTAAGTAACCGCCTGTTGCACCGGCAAATGCGCTGGGACCTACACCTGCTTTTGGAGAAAATACCGGAACACCGGCAAGTCCTAACAAAAGATAGATTCCGGTAGCTGCAAGAGCGAGCTTTGAACCAAGCGCATATGCAGCAATATAGATACCAAACATACAAAGCGCTATTGGAGCGGGACTGAATGGAATTGGAATTGCATGGGGGCCGAGCAAACTAATGATTGCAGTTGAGACTGCGATGGTAGTCATTGTCTTAATTCTTGATTTTGTTTTCATAAAAAATCTCCCTTATAGATTATGATTGAAATATATTTTTATAAAAATATATGCATAATTGAAATGTTAACTATTTGAATAATAACGGTTTACAATCAGCAAAAAGGAGTTTACAATTCATAATTGTTTAAGTCAACAATTTAGAATGAAAGGTTTACAATTGTGAAACAAAAAGATGAGCAAAGCCATTCTCTATTAAAAAAAATTAATACTAAGTCCGGTTCTACTAAAGAAAAAGTGCTGGCTATGTTGGAATCAAATGGTAACAGATATATTTCCGGACAGGAGATAGCTGATTCGGTTTTCGTAACCAGGGCAGCGGTGTGGAAGGCAATAAAGGCCTTGCAGTCTGAAGGATACGAAGTGGAAGCTGTCACAAATAGGGGATACAAGCTTATTAATAATGACACAGGTCTTGGTAAAGAAAAGATATTAGAATATATTGATGAGAGAATATACGGAAGTGAATTTATTGAGACAAATTATTCTGGTGAGATAAATGACTATCTGAAAAATATATATGAAAATATAGAAGTATATGATGAAGTCGATTCGACCAATAATGTTGCAGCAAAATATGCGGATGAAAATTATGGGAAGCCTGCAGTAATTGTTGCAAAATCCCAAACAGCAGGAAGAGGACGAAGAGGCAGAAATTACTATTCACCTAAAGATACAGGAATATATATAAGCTTTGTGATGTATCCAAATAGTGATTTTACAAGAGCAACCGAGATTACATGTAAGACAGCCTGCGCTGTATGCAGAGCGATTGAAGATGTGCTCAATGATAATGCTAGTGAAACGAGTAATACGCATAGCGGGATAGGCACTAAAAATAGAGAAACGAGT
>JAKSRY010000044.1 GCA_024403415.1 Lachnospiraceae bacterium | reverse complement strand
ATGCAATTTTCGTGTCAGCATATTGCACAATACATTATATTGATAAAAATATATGTTAAGTCTATATATTTATGCCTACAACACAATATGTTGTTTTATGCTAGATATCAAGAGGATGAAATTTCGTCACCCACCCCCTAAAGTGAATTTTTAATTTTCGTCATCGAGAAGCCAGAACAATAATATTACCGTCTTTTCCTTCTTCCCCTTTTCTTCTTAAATCCAATTCCTCTTGCACTCTTTCGTTTCTTTTCCTGCTCCAACATCAGTTCCAAACGCTTTTGAGGATTTGATTCTGCTTCAATTTTCTTTTGAAGTTCTCCTTTATAATATTCGCGCAATGTTGCGCCCACATCATTATAATCCCGTTCAAAAAGTATCTCGCATATCTGCCTGGAAAGAATATCTGTTTCTAGTCTTCCTTTCTTTCCTTCAGGGTATTCAGTACGCTCAAGAATTTTTTCAATAACAAAATCCTTGCCTTTATCCTTATATTTGGGCATATCATTACGTATCTGCATTACTGCAAGTTCCGGTCTCCAAAGAAAACGGAGCTTATTTTTAAGACTGACCTTAGGATTGGCAGTTGGTCGTCTTAATATGTAAAAATCTGCCGTTCCGTCTATCTCTTCCACGGTAATGATTCCCCAATAAGCTGGCACATGTTCCTCTATATGAAGTGCATGAGATGTTCCTACAACCACATAATTGTAGTCATAAAACTTATCGTAATCCTTAACCTGACCTGCAAGTCTTGTGTAACTGTCGGCATCACTTTTAATCTCGAGGCCATAAAGAGCATTCTCCGTCACCATGAACACATCAGCTCTTGATTTGCCTATGGTCTTTTCCTCGATTATTCGTATTTTTCCATACTCTTCATCAAGAAACTCAAAGAGTGGCTCTCGTATATCGGCATCACGTAGCATGCATAATCTCCTTCACTTTCATATATTCTACATTCATTACTATTCCTGCTTTTGGAATCATAAGGTAATATATGAATTTTATTGTTTTAACAGCCAAAAATAATTTTTTCCATCATCACTTTTATTACGAGTGCATGTGATTTTATTGCATTGATTCTTATTTCTTTCCTTAACAATGCTTAATGCTACCATGCAAAAATCTGTATAATCCATTTTTTCGCTGCAGAGTTCAAAATAAAGAATAAATTCGCCTTCTAACTTAGGTATTTTTTCCAATACTTCCACCGTATGTTCCCAGCCGCTCATTTCAAATACAATTTTATTTCTAATATCTTTTACAGGATTATCAATATCAGTTGAAACAACATTAACAACATTTTTGTTAAACATTTTTTCACTAACACCCGGATGGTCCATATCTTTTAGTTCTACTATGGCCTTATTATACTGTGCATTCATTTCTTCAATAATGGATTTGTAATAATCCTCTGAAATACCATATTCTAAACCAACATCATAACTTCCAACACCTTCATTAATTATTCCCTGTGTATTTTTAATCAATTCCTGCATCTTCATATATTCACAGCGATATGACATCTGAATTTGTATTATTTTGTCTAATTTAGCTTTCTGCTCTGCAATTTTCAGATCAAATGCTTTTGCTATTTCATCATCAGTCTTTTCAAGAAGTGCTTTTATTTCTTCGATTGAAAACATACTATCTTGAAGATTCTTAATTTTGATATAGTCCAAGGCCTGTTCACTATCATAGTATCTATACCCTGTAAAATTATCCACTTTTGCCGGCTTAAGAAGATTGATTTTATCATAATATCTCAACGTCTGAGTAGTACAGTTGCATAACTCTGAAAATTCTTTTATAGTCATATCTTTCCTCCTTGTGAAGCCATACTAACATTATAGTAAACTTCAAGGTCAATACCCAATTATCAATTTAAAATTGTTTAAACAATGTTTATTCCAATTTTCACCCTCTTCTTTTATTCTTTACTTGGCATAATGGTTCAACATATATCAAACATTACATTTCTATCGCACCCGAATGAATCTATTTACTTTCACACGACTTTGAAAGACTTCCAAAATCGAATATATCCCCAAGTGTTACCGGGTCTGATTTGGGTTCAAAAATATCTATTACTTTTTGAAGCGCTTTTTCTCTTTTTGCTTCAATTTTAGTTATCGAGAATAATTCAGCTGTATTTCTTGCATCAAACAATGCATCATGCTCATTACCAACAAAATCTTCTCCTACATATAGCAGCGCTTCTTTTAAGGATGTGCTTCTGCTTTTTCCGCGTCCCAACATTGCTCCAAATTCTCGTTGAAAATCATGCCATTTGGTCATAAGTTCTTTCTCTTTTTCATTTGGAACATAGTCTTTTTGAAACATTTCATTCAGGATTTGAGTATGATCACTTTCGCTCCATTCTATGATCTGATAGTCATCGCCTGCAATATCACAGAAGTTGACAAACATTCTGAAAGCTTCTTCAAATTCCGGGGCATCTTCTACCATATCCCAGCTTATGCCTGTCAACTTCTTAACCTTCGGAGTAATATCCGAAGAATACCTTGGTTTAACATAGGTCTTAAAGGACGATATTTCATTGAACGATTCATTCATAATGACTGCACCGATCTCTATTATTTCATTAGTACATTTTCTTCTTTCTTCCTTGAATTCACCTGATACTTTATTCATTTCAAGATCAACTATCACATAATTCATATAAGCCCCCATATCTTTGCCTGTTCTGTAACTTAAGAACCCTTCTACCAAGATTCATACTCGTCCATATCTACATTATCCCAATCAACTTCATCAGGATCTAAATCTCCCATTTCGATTGCTTCACGAATTTCAGATGCATCCATAAAATCTGGATCCAATTCGTCACTTTCTTTCATCATTTCGGCATCTTCTTCCGAAAGATATCCATCTCCTGTCGCTGCCAAATTCTGCATATAGATATCATCAAATATGTCAACATTACCATCATAATTTGCATCAAATCCTATAATACTTTCCTTGTCAAAAAATCCCATATTAAAAACCTCCTTAATAATTAAAAGAAATTACCAGTTCTCCCAGTAGTCCTCAGCATCTGATCCATCCGGCATACAACCATCCCAGTCATCCATGAACTCATCATAATCTTCATAGTCATCGCAATCTGGCATTTTATATGACTTCTTCGAAGAAGTTGAAGATGTTGAATATGACTTCTTACTTGATTTCGAAGAAGAACTTGATGAGCTACTACTCTTGGAACTACTCTTCGAACTTGAGTAAGATGACTTTGATTTAGAAGTATTATTCTCAGTAAATGGTTTATGAAGATAGCAATAGTAACTTCCATATGCAGACTTATTTCTACATCCTGACTTAATACATGTGCTACCAGATGAAGAAGAATTACTTGTTTTTCCAATATTTCCTATTATGCATATAATAGAGAATACTATTATTACTATTTCCAATAATCCGATGTTTGATTTGTTATTCTTCATATTAATGTTCCCCCTAATCTATATATCTACAACTTCACCTATTGTTATTTAACTTAATATTGCACCCTGTATGGTCCAAAATTTTTCCCTTTACATCATCTTTTATATTTAATATCTGATTTTCTCTTCTCTTTAGTCTTATCTTCTATGCCAACCTTCTTGGCATATTCCTGATTATTTCTTGCTTTTTCCAATACCAGGCAAATTCGGATTCTCTCTTTTACATTCATATCAACCTCCAAAACTCCCTATGCCAAAATGTCTGATTCTTATAATGAATCCCGCATGCTTTATTAATGTATGAGTTTAGTTTATAATTTTAATCTGATCTAAAAAATGGTTGAAAGTGCGAAATAACATGCTTTATTTTGCTATTCAGATTTTTTCGGAGGGTGTCATGGGAAGAAAATCTATTAAAGAAAATAAAAATATATATCAGGAATACCGTGAGGAATGCGAATTCACCAGAGAAAAAGCCAGCGAGCTTATGGGCTTCGTTTCTGCTGACAGAATAGAAAAGATAGAAAACGAAAAATCTATACCTCATCCCGATGAAGTACTTGCAATGGCAAAATGTTATGGTCACCATGAGTTATGTAACTACTTCTGCTCACATGAATGTCCAATCGGGCAGGAATATGTTCTGGAGGTAAGTATTAAGGATTTTTCTCATATAGTTCTTGAGATGCTTGCAACACTTAATTCTCTTAACAAAGATAAAGACAGACTAATCGAAATATCTGCTGACGGCCAGGTTACTGAAGATGAATATGAAGACTTCTTTGCAATACAGGAAAAACTGAATCAGATTTCACTAACTGCTGATTCTATGCAGGTTTGGGTGCAGAACACATTAAAGGGATTAAAGAAGGGATAAATTTCTCTCTCATTAGTAGTCTTCCTCATCCATTATATCGGCAACCCAGTCTGCGTCGTACTGCAGGCTTTGGGAATGATGTTTAGCTGCATCCATTTGAACCCATTCAGCGTGGGACATACCTGTATCTTTGTCCAATAATGATTGTATTAGTTCCATGCCTTGATTAGCGGATCTTGCAACACGATCTAGTTTCGTAACCACTATTGTATCTCCACTAGATAGCATCGATAGCAATTCATCTAACTGTGGCCTGTGTGTTTTATTTCCTGTAAAAGCATCGGAATATATAACTGTAGCCCCTGCATCTTTTAATGCCATTTCCTGTGCTTCTAATGAATTACCATCCTTAGCTTGTCCTTTTGTACTTACTCTTGCGTAACCATAAATCATATTTCTGTTCCTCCTTTGATTTTTAGCATAAAAAAAGAAGGTATTTCTACCTTCTAGTTACTCTATTAATGAATATATGTTTTGACACCGTTCAAACCCTTTATTTATCGTATTGATTCAAACGGTGTCATAACTTTTAAGTTTTGGGTATCTGATTAGCTAAACTTCGAGCTTAGAAAATCCCTAGTTTATTAAACATGCCCTTGATATTTTGCTGCCACTTCTCTGTATGATCTAGCTTTGCTATAACCTTATCTTCGTTAAAAAGCTCCTTTTTTGTCTTTTGACTTAAAATTTCCCAGTCTTCTTTCGGAATTATATATGTCGCATTGCCATAAACCGCAGACTCTAAAACACAATAGTTTTTAAAAACAAATGCATAGTATCCATTAAATCCATTTATACCTTCAACGACCTTTTCCGCTTTGAATGTTTCCATGTACTCAAGTCTATAAATACTATAAGTATCCGTCTTCTGTCCACGATCCGCCAATTGCTTTTTTATATGTTTACTTGGCATCTCTCCTGCTGGAAGTATCTCCCAATTACATCTTTGTCTTCTTGTTGAATTATCAATCTGAATATCCTCATCAAAGATATAGCATACTCCATATATTTCAAGAAATAAATTTATTGCTTCCTTCAAATGCATTTTTCTAATTTCGTTGGTTAAATCGGCAATAACATACTTCTGTCCATTCTTGTCCTGATACAATTTTAATTCAATCGCATAAGGTGGTACTTCAACTTTTGGATAACACGGTTTATAAATATCCGCAGCAATCATAGATGCATTAGTATTCCCAAATGGATACACCCAGTTTGTTGATACATATCGACGTTCTTTCGTTTTTGTTTTATCCGCATAAGTATACCCATATGCATTTTTTCTACTCTGTACACCAAAATTGCCACAAGGTAAAACCATATCTCCCTGCTCAAAAAGACATACTTTTTCAGCTTCATCACCAATTACAGGAACTCCTATCTGAATTTTACAGATGTCAAACTCATTTGGAATATTCACTTTTCTTATTCTTTTTCCTTTAATACAATATGACTTCATATCGATTCCTCCCTAATAAACCATAGAAATGTAAAATAAAAGAGCCGTTTTAAGACATGCTCAGGTCTGTGATTAATAGCTTTTATCAATGTTTTGCTGCTTTGTGATTAGCTAATGTCTTTCCAGCTTTGCTTTTTGTGCTTTTACTGGTCGAATTACTAGCCAATTTCTTAGCTGCACTACCGACTTTACCGCCATGATGTACTGCCATTTCACAATACCTCCTTTGCAAAATCTCCTTGCAGAAGAAGGTTTTCTTTGGTATTATTAGTTTGCGAGAAAAATAAAGTCCAAAGACCTTCTTTGGCAAGGGAATCAGTCAGAGTTACCTCTGGCTATTTCTATGTAAAGAGTTCTAAACTCAAAACATACACACAGTTATTCAGTTGTAGACTAATAATATTATTTATACTATTAAGTCAGCCAAACACACCTCATCTTTTGGTATATTTGCAAGTCTTTTATATTCATTAATTGCCCAAACTAATTCCTCAGTATTCATAAAGTATTTTAATACAAATTCTTGTGACTTTACTTCCTGCATCTTTAAAATTTGTTTGCAATATTCACTTGGCTTCATTTTGCTTTTAACCTTGCTATAATCAGAGAATTTGTTCTCTTTGATAATAATCAACATTTCAATTTCGGGTGCTGTAATAACATTTATAACATCTACTTTGGATTTATACGCCTTGTGAAGCTTAAAATCTTCTCTTCTTGAATCCAATATACGATACACTGCTATTTTTTTAGTGAATCCTTTCCCTAAATATCTACCTTCAAACTTACTGGCACTTCTACATCTTAATACTTCATTATCCAATAAATCATCTCTTGAGAAAATGAGTTTCCCTTCATCCAGCAATTTATTAACAATGACACTCTCAGCACTTCCTTCACATATACATGCTATAATCTTATCATTTGTCAAATCAGAACTATGCCTCCTTTATCTTACCTGAAATAATTGCTTTTTTCAGTTGCATATAAGACTCATAAGCTGGCACAGTTCCTTCAAGGAAGTCACTCTTGAATGCTTCACTCTTCTTTATATCATTTCTTGTAAGTATATCGCTTAATTTCTGTGCAGAAATACCATTTCGGTTTCTTACTACAAAAATTCCATCATTACGCTCAAATTCATCAAGCAATTCAGAATAATGAGTCGAGAAAATAAGAGTTGCTCCATTTTTATTAACACTCTTATTCATAAAAAATCTTACAAGAGTTGCAACAATTTCCCTATTGAAATGATTCTCAAGTTCATCAACAATCAGATATCCGCCCTCTTCAAATACCATCATTGCATGTATAAAGATATTAATACCTTTAATTGTTCCTGACGATAAATACTGTTCAAAAAGCATAGGATTAGACACTATAATCTCTTCTCTGTCATAGAATTTCAGTTTTGCTTCTCCTGTTTTCCTATCAAATGAAATATTCTCAATACTTGGGTCAAGAAATGCAATTAATTCATGTGGAAAATTACCTATAAGCCCTAAGAAATTAACATTTGTCAATCGTATTAAATCTTTCAAGTAAAAGCTCTTATTCTTATTAAGAGATAACACAATACTTGTATCATCCTTTAAAAACTCTGCTTTATTGTCTCTTATTCTAACAATTTGATCATCTTCAAAATCAAATAAATCTTTCTTTGATTTTACTTTTGATATTTTCTTTACCCACAGGCGTTCACTATTAACTACATATCTGCTATCAATTTCATTATCCTGAACCTTTATAATTTCAGACGCGAGCTTACATACTCCATTTTTCGGATCATAGAAATAAGCTTCAATAGTTACTCTATCTGTTTCCTTTAAAATATCTTTGTTAAAAATATTATTGATTGATTCACCATTAATAAACTCAATTACAAAAGAAACCACCTTTAATAAAGATGTTTTTCCCGAAGCGTTAATACCCACAATAGACATTACATTATTGGTATAAACACTGCCAAAACATGGTGAAACCATTTCATTATTATCGCTAGAGACTCTTTGTTCTGCATAGAAATCAATATAGATTTTCTCCTTAAATAGTGTCAGTCCGTCTACAACTATTTTTAATAATCGCATTACATCAACCTCCTTACTCCAACGTATAGATATAATATCATCTACGCGATTAGTTGTCAAGATTAAAAACGTGTTTCTCGTTTTTATTTGTTGCTTTTTTAGCTTTTTATTCAATTATTATTATTTTATGCCACATTATATGTTTTTATTTCATGTTCAAAGCAAAAAAGAAGGCATTTCTACCTTCTTAATATCATATCGGTTCTTTCTCAAAAATGTGTAGTAAAACGTGTAGTAAGCTATAGCAAAGTCTTGAAAGTCGCATAAATACTGGCCTTATCGGCAGGACTGTAAGTCCTGCCGTGGCATATAAATAATATCTTTATCAAAATTCTATTACCTTCAGCAACAACTATTTAAAATATGCTTAATCATTATATTATCCTTCTTTCCTACATTCATCATAAAACCTACAATTCAAACAACATCGCCCACATCTTTTTTCCTTAAGCCTCTTCTTTCTATTCAACCAAAACCAAATTCTTTTCATATTCATCTTCCACATTATATAAAATTTTTGATAATTTCGTTTTCTATTTCCGGTTTTCTATTTCCAACCCTAGCCTAAAAGCTGTCCATTAAAAACACCAGCAAAAAACAGACAATCACCACAGTATAATCTGCAACAATTGTCTGTCTTAGCAATCATCTTTCTATTTCATATTTTCAAGAAATGCTTCTGCTTCCTTTTTCATTTCTTCAACCACTTCACTCGGTCCAGCAACTTTAACATCTTTTCCAAGACTGAAAATCCATCCAAAGAACTGAGGACTTACATTAACATTTACATTAATCTCACTAAGGTCATCATCTACTTTTCTTATGGTGATATCCTTACCAAATCTGTCTATGAATACTCCTACCATAGGATTGGCAAATACTATCTTTACCAAAGTCTTCTTCCCTTGATACATTCCAAATGTTGATTTTGAGTAGTCTGCCATATCAAAGTTTTTGAACTCTTCTTTACCTGCACGTTTCTCTTCTTCTAAAGAGATTTTCATCATCTTATCTACACGATAATGCTTTATCTGTTTATCTATATCATCAAATGCAACCATATAATAGTTTTCATCATCCCAGGTAAGAGCCCACGGACTAACTACAAACCAGTCACCATTGTGTCTTGGAACAAGCTTCTTATTTACATCCCATCTGTAATATTTGAATTTGATTTTCTTATTTTCATTAATGGCTGTATGAATGTAATCGACATTGTAATAAACAGATTCATTCATTGTCTTTACACGATCATTAATATAAACCTGTCGCTGAAGTTGCTTAGCTTGATAATCACTTACGAAACTTTTTATCTTTGCAATAAGTTCTTTCGATTTTGTCTGCGTGATAAATTTTGAGGACTGTATTGCGTCTATTAACAGTTTTACTTCAGCAAGTTCGAATTTCCTTGAGCCAACATGATAATATGTTTCCCTGCCTATCTGTTCCTTAATAATTTCCACCCCGAACTTATCTGTCATGTCTGCAAAGTCAGAGTAAATACTTTTTCTCTCTGCTGTAACCTCATATTTTTCAAGTTCATCCATTATCTGAGGCATTGTAAGGCTGTGTTCATCATCAGTCTTTGCCTGCATTATTTCTATCAAATACGTAAATTTGAATTTCTGATTAGTTCCTCTGGACATATTTCCCCTCCTGGATTTTATGCCCTTATTATCTCTTGTTTTATCTTATAAGTCTATAAATAATGATGATTTGAGGAACATTTATCGTACAGCTTATATTTATAAAATCAGCTACGCTCATACTATCTCTTTCTCTTTAATCTGATCATAGCTTTCTTCCCAAAACACATATGTTATATCAATATAATGATTATTTGCTTTTCTATATAATCTTTGATTTGTAGTTCTGCAAGATAGTGGACCCAAAAGTTCATTATATGAACCCACTTTCACATAATCAAATACTCTCATCCATTCTTCAATATTAGTATCCCGTCCAGAATATAAGCATGTTTTATATCCAATATCATTTGCAAAAGATGCATACCGAATTAATTCCCTCTTAGCATCATCACTACAATTTCCTTCTCCCATAAAACATACACATGTTTCATATTGTGAATATAACTCAACAAGCTTCTCAAATATATCAAAACTTAATCTGTCTCCATATTTTGCAAACTGTAGTTCTGGAAAATGACAATTCTTGCATCTATTAATGCAACCTGATATATATATGCATAACGTTGTTTCTCCGGGAACCTCAGCATGCGATATTCCAACATCGCAATAATACAGCATATTATCAACCTCTTTATACAATCTGATAACAATACTCTATTCCAATAGATGTCCATTAAAAATGCCATCTAAAATGCAGTATTTATTGGTTTCTATCGCAGACATAAGGAGTCGAACCCACACCTTCTGTGGCTGTTAACCGCAGCCGCTCCCCCAGGGAGTTTTGCCTGCTTAAACAAGATGCTATTTTATCATGGATAGCCAAACGCCATCGCATGGAACGTTTTTCAAGAACGTATCCTTCTGACCTGATATTTGCTGTTAGCATCTTTATTATCTGCACGGAAGCGTACTAGGCTGCAATTGCCGGTCGGAATCCGTGCAAATAAATTTATGCGGCAATCCTTTTATACCTTTCAGAAGAAAGAATCTCCATCATATATGTATAAGGGTCAAGGCTGTCATTCTTCAGCATACCAAAGATCTGAGGAGTACAGCCTGATACTAAAGCTACACCTTGCTCATTCATAGTTACCGGTTGCTGTGCATTCCTGCTTGCAACATTCCAAAAAACTATCTGTGGCAATCTGTATCCATGATTTTCAAACAGCTTTTTAGCATATTCGAAATTAGTCATACTTGCATCTTGAGTACAGCAATCAAATTCCATATCAGAAATGATATATAATTTTTCTGGCATATCACTCTGACTCAAATTATTCTTAATTGCCACATTAAGAATCAGTTCAAATGTCTTTATGAGATTAGTATTACTGCACTCATCGTAGCACATACAGTATTTAACCTTTTCAACAATATCCCTTCCCTTAATTTCCACAAGCCGAGGATTTGCTGAGAAGGTAATGAAGTGATTCTTAAATGCACCTGTATTTCTTTCAGCAAAATATATACCAACAGACTGAGCTACAGCTGCTGGAAGTGGTTTCTGATAACTCCAGTACATAGAACCTGAACCATCAACTACAGCAAGAGCGTTTTCACTTCCTGTATAGTTTTCAAGAGCCTTCCATGTTACATCCATTGCTCTTCGTTCATCTTCAGTAATCTGTGCTCTGCTAATCACCGGTGCAATGACATCATATGGAGTAAGTGTACCGGTGTGCATTACTGAAGGCTCTGCTTCAGCTTTAGTTATGAAATCTTTATACCTTACTTCATCATTTCTCAAAAATGCCTGTCTGTACTTATACAACGCTTTTGAAGGCTGTTTTTCATAATCAAATGAATAATCCTTTTCTCTAAGGTTATTCTCAATAATTTTTATCTGAGCCCTGAGAGCTGTAAGCATCTTACGATACTGTGAATCTGTAAGTCCAAGACCTCTTGCTATGTGCTTTGCAGCTAATACAGTATCCCTGTTACTTGCATTCACAGATGGAAGCCATTTTGCAAGAAGTGAGACATTTCCATCTTTTTCAAGTGCTTCTCTATCAGCACTTAATGTTTCATCGATATAGCTGATTAATGCCTTTTCACATGGTGTCCCCATAAGTGCAAGCAAATCATCAAATCTGCCATATTCTGCCACATACTCAATATTCTTCTTAACTGATGCAGGTTCATTAACTGCAAGCCAGTTAAAGATAGTCTTAAATACTCTTCTTTCGCCAAGACCACCTCTTACATCTCTTGCAAAGAACAAAGTCTTCATAGCAATATCAGAATCCTCTGCATAAGCTCTTAAAAATCTCTTTATAATTTCCTCCTCACTTGCAGATCTGAGTGCCCCAATAGTTGCAAACAAATCAAGACAGTCTGACATTGTTGTTCTGTATGTTTTTGCACCATTCTCTGTAAGAGTAGTATTGCTTTCGTTTTTTAAGTTTTCAATAAATCTGTTCATCTTTTCTACCTCTTTTCTTCAAAAAACAAGCTGCATTTTCCCGAGACTATGTGGGATTCGAACCCACTTGGGAACCTGGGTATGAACCAGGCGCTGCCATCAGCCATTGTTTAAGGGTAGTCTAATTACTTGCTGTATGCATCTTTCAAAACCAACAAGACACGTTACTGCCCGTTAAGGCAAAGGAACAGGATTCGAACCTGCAACTGCCCGAGTCTATAAGTCGGGTGCTCAACCTATTAAGCGATCCTTTATTATTGCTGCTTGTGTCTCTAATAATTTCAAAGCACTCCCTACAGGAATTGAACCTGCCATACGAGAATTTCAAGTTCTCTGCTTACCTTAAGCTATTGTAAAACTGCTGTCTGTGCTTTTCATGTTTTCATCATACATTTCGAATAAATATTTATCTTGGAAAAAAAGTTGCGAACTCAATTTAGAGTCCGCAACCTTTCTGTTTGTTCAATCTTTCCTTTATTAAATTCACGAATGATGCAGGCTCCACAACCTTCATCATAGGACCAAATGCCAGGATTCTTATCACAATCTCTGTCTCGTCATCTACCCGATATTTAAGTTTTAATCTGTAATTTTCATCATCTATCTTAATGGTTTCCTTCTCAAGGTCTGAAAAACTGAGCATTGCCCTTTCCAAAGCATTTCGTTTATCCTTAAGTTCTATTACAACTTCATTTGCATCGGTTTGCGCCTCATTAAATCTGTCCGGGGCAAACTTTTCCATTAACTCACATTTTTTAACTCCCCTAAGATTAATGATATATCTTGTTCCAGTATGGGCAATACCAATAAGTCTAAACTTGTCATCTTTGGCTGAGTACTCAAGCCTATGTGGAATAATGGTTCTTTCCTTCCTGGTATTGTGTCCCTGATACTCCACTCTTATGATTCTGTGTTCTCTTATTGCCGAAAGAATGAGTCTGAAGTGCTCTCCATATTTAATATCTTCATACGGATCCCCGTCAGCATATCTGTCAAAATATATGAATGTATCCTGATCATATAAAGGTTCTACATCCTCAAGGCCTTCCATACTTGGTTCAAACAACTGAATTCTTGGATCCTGCAAAATAGCCTTAAGCCACATTTTCTGTATTGTAGTAAGTGGCATGGTTGGTTTATGATTTAGCGGTGTCTCAAAATTTTCATCTATCAGTGGCCATTTCTGCTTAATAAGAGCATCCGGTATAGTAACTATACTCTCCCCAAAAGCCTTACGTGTCGTAATCTCCGATAACCGTTCTTTTGAAAGTGTTCCATTAACTGCCTCAGCCAGGACTTCAGCCACAACATTATAATAGCTTCCATATACTTCATTAAATATCATCGCCGTCACCTCCGTACATGGAATACATATCATCCAGATCCTTGTAAAATCTCTGTACAAATGATTTGTTATTTGAATCCAGCTTCTCTATTCTTCCAATAAAAGTACGAATCCATGGAACAAGTTCCAGTGCATCGTATACATCTGCAGTAAATCGAATAGTATTCTTATCTATTCTCTCAACTGTTCCTTTTCTCTTTTCCCGAAGCATTCTGCTATATATAAATTCCTCGTTATCTCCAATATGAACCATAAGTTCCACATGCTCTATTTCACGGTCACGTCTCCAGCCATCGGTTGTTCCCCAGAGAAATGCAGCATATTTTTGTTCATATGAATCATATTTTTCATGATCAGGCTCATATTCCAGCGCATTAACCTTAAGAATGTGGTCAAGCCTGTACATCTTCGATCTTCTCCCTTTATAACTATATGCCATAAGATACTGTTTGCCGTTTTGTGTACTTACATATATCTTAAGCGGATATAATTTTGAAACATGTTTCTTATCAGATGCCCTTGGCTTAAAAGTAATCTCAACACATTTCCTGTTTCTTCTTGCAAGCAGAAGCTGAATGAGGATTTCCTGCTCCAACGCATCTAAAAGATATCTGTGCTTGAAGGAGAAATACTCCGGTATTGCTTCATATTTATCAAGAAGAAATGACCCTATAACACCGGCAGGATTATCTTCAGTAGCAAAAGAAATTGCATCAAGCAGTCTCGCATCAGTAATGTCTGATTCAACTCTTCTATATCTGATTTCTTTTCCAACTTTTTCGGCTTTCAGTAGGCCTATTGATGCGTATTCCTTAAGCTTATTTCTGATTGTTGAATCGTCGGGAAGTATATCCGTATCAAAAAATCCAAGATAATCTACAGCAATTCTCTCTGCTATTTCCCCTGCATTTAAGGATTCGCCATTCATAAGAATATCCAGAGTATAAAAATGAAGAATTATATCTTTATCCGTAAAACTCTTAGCCTTATAGGCCTTATATAATGGATTATGTGGAATGGATCTGCTATCTACAGATAGGAACATCTGCTTACCATTGGCATCCTGTCTAAAAGACATGTAGTCAGAAAGCCAGCTTTCCACACGCCTGCGTTCATTGTCATAACTACGTGCACTTTTCGCATCAAAATCAGTCCTGGTTTTGAATCCATAAACATAGAAATCTCTCATGTAATCACGGATTTTTTCAAAATTTTTAATCAATTCACTATATGCCATGGATTCTCACCTCCTTAATTTCTACATGTGTATTTATTCTTTTGTATTAGAATAATATTTATTCAAATATCCAACATAATGTATCCCATTCCCGCAATCTTTTGTCATTTGCACAGTTTTTTCAGGAGATGGTGCATAAGGTACTCCCTCTGGATATGCTGGACAATTATATTCTTTGTCATTAAAGTGTTTGCAACTAAAACATGGAGTCAATCTAATCATTTTTATGTACCTCTACATATTTTATAATCAATCTTTCTTGTTACTGTACCTAAATTGCAATCTATATTCTTCACTCGTCATATTTATCCATATTGAGAAAATAATCTAATGTTGCCATCCGTTCAATGGTTTCCTCTTTTTTGTCTATTACAAAACAAATACTATTTCCCATCACCACTCCGTCTTTATCGGGTTTTCCGCGAAAAAACATAATACAATATCTTTTTTTATTGTCAATCTCAAACGAATGACAAGGGTTTTCTTTTTTTAATTTATCAATTGTTTTCTGCAAGTCCATCATCACTGTTCCTCATAAATATCTAATGATAATAAAACATTTGATACTCCTTAGTACCATGCCACTGTTGTTGTCATTGGATTGTTGTCTGCTATTTGCCTCTTTATTTCCTTTACAGCATGAGGTATCAGCCAGCCTATTACATCTGGAAGCTTTTTTACAATTGTGACTGTGAGATCCGAGGTCACTTCAATTATTCCAAACTCTTCATCACCCTTACGTTTCATATAATAATATACATAAATATCTCCTGATTTTTTAACAAATTCTAAGTGAAGCATATTTTTACTCCTTATCAACATATTATATAGTTTCTCATTAACAACAATATTTATTCGCTAATCAGTTTATGATCTGTCAAAAATCACATTCGTCCTGTGTATTCGTAAGCTCGGCCCACCTTGCAGAAAGCAGTTTCGCATACTCTGGGTAATATAGTCCATAACTTCCCAAAGCATATCCATCATTCACCTCAACAAGTAATGTTCTTCCATCATCAGTTAATCCAAAATCAATTGCATATCCATTGGGAGCCGTTGTATATCTTTTTACTGCATCTTCTATCACCTTATAATCAAAATGTGCTCTCCAGTCACCTTTGTATGGTCTGACATCTACGATACTTCCATACCTTATGAACACACGCCATTCTGCTATGAAATTAACAACCTCACTGCATAGGCATTCAGCATTGTCATAACAGCTACCACATCCTATCAAATCTTTAGGTTCCTTTACGACCACGCCGGTAAACTTTTTATTTCTGACAGATTTAACAAATACCGGCCATAAGTCTGGGTTGCAATTAATCGTATCTATATGCGACTTCCAGATTTTTCTCCCTAAATATTCACTTAGCTCGTCTGGATAATTCAATTCTGGTACACTAATACCGAAATCGTTTAGTCTACTTCTAACAGTTCCGACAAAGCCTACTACTATATCTTCCATATTGCTTTCACTAAGTTCTCTATTATTTGAAAATGTAACAGTTTCAAATCCCATTTCACGAAAGCCAAGATATGCCTTAAAGAAATTGTCATTATTGAATTGTCCATGTTCTTTGGTTTGAATATATACTTTCATTTGTCTACCTGCTCACTAGTACTTCCTTAGTGTTAAATATTGGTGTTAAATCATACATTTTTCGCTGCACTATTCTATCTAAAGCTTTCCATAGCTTTTCGAATTCTTCTCCGTCCAAATCTGGATAAATTAGTTCCAGTAAAATAAACCTCATTACTATATAAATCGTCCCTCAGCTCACTAATTGTATTAACTATCTCTATAAATTGTTCTAATGTTGAATCTGGAACATTGAGTGGAATTTATTCTTTATACTTATCAATATTATTAAAGACATTTTTCAATTCTTTTGTTATATTTTGCCTTTCTGCCGCATCATCTAAAATATTTTCTAATCGAAACATCTCATAGATTATTTGATACTTCTTTTCAATTAATTTTCGTTTTTCTTCAGTTTCTCCATGTTTCCTTATCTCATCCTCTTGTGCTTTGAGTAACCCTATTCTCATATGAGCTCCTTATTTCACTCTTCAACAAATTATGTTATGTGATTCAAGTTAGTCTTTTTCAATACCTGCCGTTCTTAGTTCATACAATGTTTTGAATTCTTTTCTGTCTTTTTGCAAATATGCTAATTCATATAAATAATGATCAAATTCTTCTAAATACTCTTCCATTGTCATATCCAGTCTAACAAATCGATTATCCAATTGTCCTCTTCTGTATTAAATTTCATTAAACAACTCCATCCATTCATCTATTGTTAGTTCTTCATTTTCTACGATGGATTCCAACTCATTTTCCTCTTTTTGCTTACATTTCCATTCAGATAGCGACAGGATTCTGGTTCCATCTATTGTAAAATTCGAATTTTCATATTCTTTCAGAAAATCCTCCACCGTATACTTAGATGCAGAAACACATTCAACATGATTGATTTCTTCCTGACAGTTAATGCAAAATAATTTTTTCAGATGTCCTGGCTCCCTCATTCTTCCATGTCTGCAAACCGGAATACCTTTCCTTCCACATCTTGTACAATAAAAATCATGATCAGTTATAAACTTATTTGCGTTTCCCATCCAATTTTCCCTTTACATCCTTATTGTGGTTATCAGGAATAACCAGTTATTCCAATTGTCACTTTTATCATTTTCTTTAGGCATACTTCATACACCTATTAAGTGTAAAAAAAGAACCAGGATATAGGTATTTCTATATCTTGGTTCTTATCTTATATCTTTCGTGTACCCAAAGTTTGGACTTGCAAGTGCTGTTTTGTCGAAAGTATGTTTGTAAACTCACTTATTATTTATAAGGCGTTAATGTC
>JAKSRY010000043.1 GCA_024403415.1 Lachnospiraceae bacterium | reverse complement strand
TAGTGAAACGAGTAATACGCATAGCGGGATAGGCACTAAAAATAGAGAAACGAGTAATAAGTATAACGGAATAGACAATAAAAACACTGGAATAGACAATAAAAATACTGATATAGATAATAAGGATAGTTCCGATGGAAAGACTATAAATAAATCCCAAGGCCAAAATATAGATATTAAAATTAAATGGGTAAATGATATTTTTGTAAATGATAGGAAGGTTGCCGGTATCTTAACTGAAGGAATTACCTCAATGGAAGATGGAGCACTATCACATGTAATTGTTGGAATAGGAATCAATGTTTTTGAACCAACTGATGGTTTTCCTAAAGAAATTAAGAAGACTGCAGGAGCTTTACTGAAAAGTTCGGAGGATAAAGATATACTTAATAAATTGACATCGGCATTGATAATTCGAATGGCAGAATGCCAGCAGTGTTCTGATGAAAATGAAACTGATAAGAATGGTGATTTTGTTGCAGACAGCGAGTACCTTGATGAATATCGAAGGAGATCAATTCTAATAGGCAATTATGTCAAGATAATGCGGCCAGGTCAGTCCTTAACTAAAGGTAATGAATATGCCTATGTGACGGGAATAAGTGATAAGTATCATTTGATGGTGAAATATGAAGACGGGCGTGAAGAAGAATTATCTACAGGTGAAGTCAGCGTAGTGAAATATTAGTTTTAGTCTATATGTAGATGACACAGCAAAAAAGACTAATCAACATAGGGAAAATATAAAGAGGTTAGTCTATATGGAGATGTTATAGTAGAGAAAGACTAAAGAAAAGAAGGAATATAAAGAGAAAATAGTCGAAATGTAGATAATATAGAGGATGACGACTAAACAAAAGAAGGAATATAACGAGAAAATAGTCGATATGTAGATAACTCAGAGAATGAAGACTAAGCAAAAGAAGGAATATGACGAGAAAATAGTCGATATGTAGATAACTCAGAGAATGAAGACTAAACAAAAGAAAGAATAGAACAAGAAAATAGTCTATATGGAGATAATTAAGATGATGAAGACTAAACAAAAGAAAGAATAGAACAAGAAAATAGTCTATATGGAGATAATTAAGATGATGAAGACTAAACAAAAGAAAGAATAGAACAAGAAAATAGTCTATATGTAGATAATTCAGAGGATGAAGACTAAACAAAAGAAGGAATATAACGAGAAAATAGTCGATGTATAGATAATTTAGAGGATGAAGACTAAACAAAAGAAGGAATATAACGAGAAAATAGTGTCGATATGTAGATAACTCAGAGAATGACGACTAATTAATAGAATAAGGAGACAGTAAAATGGATGTATTAAACTTGGCAAAAGAGATAATTGATGGAAAAAGACTTAAGAGAGGTGATGATTTCAAATTCTTTCTTGAATGTGATCTTGAGGATTTGAAGAAAGGTGCGGACCTTATAAGGGAACATTTCGTTGGGGATAAGGTAGATCTTTGTTCTATCATTAATGGAAGATCGGGAAGATGTCCGGAGGACTGTAAATATTGTGCTCAGTCTGCACATAATCATACTGATTGTGAAGTGTATGATTTCCTTCCTGAAGAAAAGATTGTTGAAATGTGTAAACTCAATGAGTCGGAAGGTGTAGACAGATTCTCAATTGTTACAGCAGGACGAGCACTTACAGGAGAAGAGTTTGATAAGGCAATTAGTGCATATGAGAGAATGGGCAAGGAATGTCCAAACATAGAATTGTGTGCATCAATGGGATTTTTAAGTGCTGAGCAGCTTCACAGATTACATGAGGCTGGAGTTGGAAGCTATCATCATAATATTGAAACATCAAAGAGATATTTTCCATATATTTGTACTACCCATACATACGAGCAGAAGATGGAAACACTTAAAATGGTTAAGGCTGAAGGTATGTATGTATGCTCAGGCGGTATTATCGGAATGGGTGAAAACTGGGAAGACAGAATTGATATGGCAGTGTCACTTGCGGAAGCCGGTGCAGACTCTATTCCGATTAATGCACTTATGCCAATTAAGGGAACTCCTCTTGAGAATGAAAAACAGCTTACAGAAGATGAAATAGTAAGAACTATTGCTATATTTAGGTACCTTAATCCTAAAGCAGATATCAGACTTGCTGCAGGAAGAGCACTTTTGAGTGGAGATGGCAAAAATGCATTTCAGGCCGGAGCTTCTGCTACAATTACCGGTAATATGCTTACTACAGTTGCTTGTGCAACAATTCGTTCAGACAGGCAAATGCTTGAAGAGATAGGTCGGGAAGTAAAACCTGTTGATTTATAAAACACTATGATATATACTTGACATCGTAACAGGGGAGCTGACAGCAGTCGGCTGAGAGGAGAATGAAGAAGTCTCGACCCAAAACCTGATTTGGATAATGCCAACGTAGGGAGATATGTACGAGTTAATTAGCTAATTAGCGCATGCTTTCCTTATGGCATGCGCTGTTTTTATATTTCTGACGAGCAGAGTGGATGTCACGCTTGCGTGATCGGACATTGTGCGAATGATAATCATCGAAATGAGCAAAGCGAATTTGAAATGACATGCGCTGCCATTGGCTGAATGGAGGAAAAATGTTTAAAGAAATTATTGCAAATGTAAGAAAGACTGTACCGCTTGTTCACAACATCACCAATTATGTGACTGTTAACGATGTTGCAAATGTTTTGCTTGCCTGTGGCGGAAGCCCGATTATGAGTGATGAGCCTCTGGATGTGGCTGACATTACATCAATTTGTGGTGGATTGAATATTAATATCGGAACTCTTAACAAGAACAGTATTGAGGCTATGTTTGTTGCCGGCAAGAAGGCAAATGAGTTAGGACACGTTGTACTTCTTGATCCTGTTGGAGCAGGCGCCAGTGCTTTGAGAACAGATACAGCTCTTAAGCTTATTGAAGAAGTTAAATTTGATATTATAAGAGGAAATATTTCAGAGATAAAAACTCTCGTACTGGGATCGGGAACTACCAAGGGTGTTGATGCTGATGCTGCTGATGCTGTTACAGATGCGAACCTTCAGGAGATGGTTAAGTTTGTAAAGGAGATTGCAGCTAAGTTTAATACAATTATCGCCATTACAGGAGCGATTGATCTTGTTGCGGATAAAGATAAATGTTATGTAATTAGAAATGGACGCCCTGAAATGGGTAAGATTACAGGAACCGGATGTCAGTTATCAGGAATGATACCTGCATTTGCAGTTGCTAATAAAGACAATATGCTTGAAGCTGTTGCGGCAGCAGTATGTACTATGGGAGCGGCCGGTGAAATTGGTTTCGAAAGAATGCTTCCGGGAGAGGGAAACTCTACATACAGAAATCGTATTATTGATGCAATTTACAATATGGATGATGAAACACTTAATAGGTATGCAAAAGTAGAGATATTTTAATACTTACATCATGATAGTATAAGCATTTTATTAACCGATAAAGTGAATATATTTTGATATTATGAATTAACGTGACAATAGGGAGAAAGGATATATCTAATCATTTATTAAGGTGGCATTGACGAAGATGGAGCTTGCAAAGATGACCTTTACTAAGATGATATTTGCCAAGATGACACATACGAAGATGGCATTTACTAAGAAGATACATACTAAGATGATTAGATTATACGTTAGGAAATGAGTAATAATTGTACTAAAGAAAGCCTGCTTCTTTACGCGGTGACAGACAGAGCATGGCTTAATGGAAGAACTTTATATGAGCAGGTAGAGGAAGCACTGAAAGGTGGTGCGACCTTCATACAGCTTAGGGAAAAGACACTTGATGCGGAGACTTTCTTGCAGGAGGCTGTTGAAATTCAAAATCTTTGTAAGAAATATAATGTTCCATTCGTTGTTAATGATAACGTTGATATTGCTGTGAAGATGAATGCAGATGGTGTTCATGTAGGTCAGAGCGATATGGAAGCCGGAGATGTCAGAGCTAAAATTGGAGCATCAAAAATACTTGGAGTATCTGCGCAGACTGTTGAACAGGCTGTTCTTGCAGAAGCAAGAGGAGCAGATTATCTTGGTGTTGGAGCGGTGTTCCCGACCGGCTCGAAAGATGACGCAGATGATGTAAGCCACGAGACGCTTAAAGCAATCTGCGAAGCTGTAAATATTCCGGTTATTGCAATCGGAGGAATCAGCAAAGGAAATGTTCTTGAACTGAAGGGAACAGGTATTTGTGGGATTGCGGTTATAAGCGCTATATTTGCACAAACGGATATAGAGGCTTCAACCAATGAACTTAAGAAGCTTACAGAAGAGATGGTGAATGGAAAAAGATAAAGTGTTTCTTTCAATTTAGGAAATGGATAAGAGATTCGGCAGGGAATTTAAGAGTTGATAAATAAATTTGAGATTCAGCAAATGGATTGGAAATTAGGTAAAAGGGACATGCTAATAGATACTAGTAACATAAAAGGAGTCATTTTTGATATTGATGGAACTTTGTTAAATTCAATGCCTGTATGGGATGACATATGCACGCGTTTTTTGATATCGGAAGGGATTCCTGATAACGATATAGAGCCGGATCTTGATGAAAAAGCATATCGAATGACTTTTGAAGAAGGCTGTCATTATCTGAAAACGCATTATGCTTTATCAAAAAGTGAAAATGAAATTTTCCTATCCATATCCCGAATGATTCGTGATTTTTATTATTACGAAGCGCCTCCCAAAGAAGGAGCGGTTGAATTGATTAATAAGCTGTCAGAAGCCAATATCCCAATGGTTCTTGCAACAACAGGTGATGAGGATTTGGCAATGCATGCATTGGATCGATTTGGAGTGTGGGGAAAATTTAGTGCACTTTTGACCTGTGGACAGATGAACACAAGTAAAAGAGAACCATTGATTTTTAATGAAGCAAAACGGATAATAGAAGAAGTATTGAATGGTACAGTGGATTATAATCAAATCTATGTATTTGAGGATTCACTCACAGCCTTGAGGACTGTTAAAAATATGGGCTTTACTACAGTTGGAATAGCAGATGACAGCGGCAAGGCTGATTGGAATGAAATAGAGAGCATATCTGATATCTTTATTTATTCACTGAATGAATTGGAACTATATTAATCAAACAAATGGGTTGGGGGCACCACTTCCCGAATGCAATACAAAATGCATTAATTCTTTACTGAAGATAAAGATTGATGCGGAATGGAGAGTAAATGTATACAGCATTAACAATCGCTGGTTCAGATTCCAGCGGAGGCGCCGGTATTCAGGCAGACATTAAGACAATGTCTGCTAATAGAGTTTATGCAATGAGCGCAATAACTGCGTTGACTGCACAGAACACAACCGGCGTTTCACAAATATTTGATGTGACGCCGGATTTTTTATCTGCGCAGCTTGATTCGGTTTTTCAGGATATTTATCCTGATGCGGTGAAAATCGGTATGTTATCCAATACGGATATTATGGCGACTGTTGCTATGAAACTCGTTGAGTACAGGGCAAAAAATATAGTGCTTGATCCGGTGATGGTTTCGACCAGCGGATCGAGTTTAATAAAGGTCGATTCGGCCAAATTTATGGTGAGTGAATTGTTTCCACTGGCGGATATTATCACTCCCAATATTCCGGAGGCTGAAGCAATTACGGGAATGCAGATAGACGGCGAGCAGGATATGACAGTTGCTGCGGCAATGTTATATAGCAGCATTAAAAACCGAAAGGCCGAATTGTCATCGCTTATGAAGAATAATGGCGCTGAAGATTATATGTATAACAGGGAGACGGCAGTTCTTCTAAAAGGCGGACACAGCATATGTGATGCGAATGACGTACTTGTAATTAATGACAATGTTGTCATAATTGAAGGCGAGAGAATAGATAATCCAAACACTCATGGCACAGGCTGTACATTATCAAGTGCTATTGCATCAAACCTTGCAAAGGGGATTGATATGGAACAGAGTGTTAGAAATGCAAAGGCATATATTTCAGGAGCTTTGAAGGCCGGCCTTGATTTGGGTAAAGGTTCAGGACCTTTGGATCATATGTATGTATTGGATTAGTTATCTAATAGAAAAATGAAACATATAAAAAGTGTATAAGTAAACTATATAAGAAAAATAAATTAAATAATAAAATAAGAAAAAGGAGAACTACATGATGAGCGAATATACAACACAAATGGATGCCGCAAGAAAAGGCATCGTAACAAAGGAAATTGAAATTGTAGCAAAAAAAGAGCATATGGAAGTGGACAAGCTTATGAAGCTGGTTGCAGAAGGAAAGGTTGCTATCTGCGCAAACAAGAATCATAAGTGCCTTGATCCAGAGGGCGTAGGATCTATGCTCAGAACAAAGATAAATGTTAATCTTGGTGTATCTCGTGACTGTAAAGATTATGACATTGAGATGCAGAAGGTTATGAGCGCTGTAAATCTTGGCGCTGAAGCTATTATGGATCTGTCAAGTCATGGTAACACACAGCCATTCAGACAGAAGCTTACAAGCGAATGCCCTGTTATGATAGGTACAGTACCTGTATACGATAGTGTAATTCATTATCAGAGAGATTTAGCAACACTTACAGCTAAGGATTTCATAGATGTTGTAAGACTTCACGCAGAAGATGGTGTAGATTTCGTAACACTTCATTGCGGAATTACACGTAAAACAATTGAACAAATCAAGAAACATAAGAGAAAGATGAATATAGTAAGCCGTGGCGGTTCTCTTGTGTTTGCCTGGATGAGCATGACAGGAGAGGAGAATCCTTTCTACGAGTATTATGATGAAATTCTTGATATCTGTGAAAAACATGATGTTACCATTTCTTTAGGTGATGCATGCAGACCCGGATGTCTTGCCGATGCCACAGATGTATGCCAGATAGAAGAACTTGTAAGATTGGGAGAGCTTACTAAGCGTGCCTGGGATCATAATGTTCAGGTAATGGTAGAAGGCCCGGGACATGTTCCGCTTAACCAGATTGCCGCCAATATGGAGGTTCAAAAGAGCATTTGTATGGGAGCTCCTTTCTATGTGTTGGGACCTCTTGTTACAGATATTGCACCCGGATATGACCATATTACATCAGCTATTGGCGGAGCAATCGCAGCGATGAGTGGAGCAGCCTTCCTTTGCTATGTAACACCAGCTGAACACTTGGCTCTTCCTAATGTTGATGATGTTAAGCAGGGAATTATGGCATCTAAAATTGCAGCGCATGCAGCAGATATAGCTAAAGGAATTCCTGGAGCTATGGATATGGATAATAAGATGGCTGATGCCAGAAGAAATCTTGACTGGGATGCGCAGTATGAATGTGCACTTGATCCAGAAACTGCACGAGCTATAAGAGACAGCAGACTTCCGGAAGACGATCATAGTGAAGCATGCAGTATGTGCGGTAAATTTTGCGCAGTAAGAAGCATGAATAAGGCTCTTGCAGGAGAGTATATAGATATATTGTAATTTGTATTTTGCTGGAACAAAATATATAGATATTTTGCAATTTAAATTTTGCTGGAACAAAATCGATTGACTGACTTTATTTATTACATAATAGTAAGAGGTTTGATTTGAAAACAGGAATTATTGTTGGGGCGGCGCCTCTTGGAAAAGAAACTGAATTACTGAAAAGACTTCTCTTAACGAATGATGACGAGCATGCTGTAGAAACGGGATGTCCGTGCAAAACTAATGATATTTATGTAGTTGCAGCAGATGGCGGAATTGAATTCTTCATGAAGGAAGGAATAAAACCTGACCATTGGATTGGGGATATGGATTCTGTAACAACAGAATTGAAAGGCGTGGTGTCGAATCAGTTCCCTGACCTTAAAATTAATTCATGTTCGCCCATTAAGGATGTTACGGATATGGAGATAGGTATAGAAGATGCCATATTAAATGATTGTGAAAACATATATCTTTTTGGAGGCCTTGGGGGACAGCGAACATCACATACAATAGCCAATATTCAATTAATATGTCATTATAAGAACAAAGGAATAAATGTTAAATTATTTGGCGAGGGGAAAACGGCCTTTGTTATAAAAGGTGGCGAAGTAAAAAAATATACCAAATCAGATAAAGGATTCGTGTCAGTTCTTGCTTTGAGTGATATAGCTAAAGGAGTTAAGATAAAGGGCCTCTTCTATGAATATGAAGGTGATTTATCAAATACATACGCTTTAGGTGTGAGTAATGAACTGACAGGAAAGCCGGCATCTGTATCTTTAGACGAAGGCATTTTACTTATTATTGAAGAAACTAAATAGTTTCGAATATTCAATATTTACAGATATATGCATATTAAAATGTCAGGGCTATGTTGTCAGGAACTGAAATGTTAGTTTGTTATAAGAAATGAGGACTTGCTTATTTTGGGCGATATAATTGATTTAAGAGCGCATAAGCGAAAAAAACTATTAAAAGCATTTAATAAAAGCAAACGTACACCAAAAAAATATAATAAAAAAATAAGCAAACATTCATCTAAAGTATATGCTTTGATTGTAGCTGTAGCAGCTTTGTTACTTATATTAGTCAGCGTTTTGAAAAGATACACTTTATTTTCTGCAACATATTCGCTGATAGGTATTAATACTATTGTTTTTATTCTTATATATTTTAAGAAATTATATTTTTACGAGCTTGGATTATCATATGATAGAACTATAAGAGCAGGAGAATATTACAGAATAGTTACGGCAGCGTTTACTCATCAGGAAGTATGGCATATTTTAATGAATATGTATTCACTATATAACCTTGGAAGAGCGTTAGAACCTTTTCTTGGAACCTATAGATTTATTATATTCTATACAATCATAATGATTTTAGAGGGATATATTTCAGCTCAAATACATAGAAAACATAAACCCGATGTATACTGTATTGGAGCTTCGGGCGTCCTGTGTGGACTTATGGGAATGTATTTGGTTTTAGCCTTTTTAATGATGGGTTTTGATGGAATTAGAGGAAGTATTCCGTCAATTATATGTTTGGTATTAATGACAGCTTCAAGCAGAATTGATTCAATAGGGCATTTTGTAGGCTTAGGGGTAGGATTGATATGCGGTGGAGTAGTTTGGCAGATTATTTAACTGAGGAACCTAAATGAACAACACTTTATATGTTGTAATTCCTTGCTATAACGAAGAAGAAGTAGTAAGAGAAACAGCATCCAGATTATTAACTAAATTAACTGAGCTTCAGGATAAAGATATGATTTCGTCTGAATCAAAAATCATGTTTGTTAATGATGGTTCTAATGACGAAACCTGGAATATAATTAAAGAACTTCATGAGAATAATTCGGTTTATACAGGAATAAGCCTCAGTAATAATAAGGGACATCAGAATGCTCTTCTGGCAGGTCTTATGACAGCAATGGAAAAAGCAGATATGGTTATATCTATGGATGCAGATTTGCAGGATGATGTTTGTGTCATAAATGAGATGGTGCAAAAGTATCACGAAGGCTGTGACATAGTATATGGAGTGAGGAAGAACAGAAGCAAGGATTCTTTTTTTAAGAGAGTCACTGCTAATATGTTCTATAAGATAATGAACTGGTTTGGTGCTAAAACAGTTTCGAATCATGCAGATTATCGACTGATGAGTAAGCGTACTCTGGAAGCTCTTGCAGGATACAAAGAGGTAAATCTATTCTTAAGAGGGCTTGTTCCTACGTTAGGATTTAAGACAGATGTTGTTTATTATGAGAGAGCAGAACGATTCGCAGGCGAAAGCAAATATTCATTTGGAAAGATGATGTCCTTTGCAGTTAACGGGATAACAGGATTTTCGGTTAAACCCATAAGGATGATAACCTGGCTTGGCTTTTTAGTCTTTCTTGGAAGCATAGCCATTCTTATATATAGTTTTATTAGACACTTTATTGGAGAAACGATTCGTGGATGGACGACACTTATGGTTTCGATATGGGCTATAGGAGGATTGATTCTTCTGGCACTTGGAATAGTGGGCGAGTATGTTGGAAAGATATATCTTGAGACTAAGGGCAGACCAAGATATATCATTGAAGAAAATCTTGAGGATATAGCTTAACTACACGAAGGCAAACGCTACAGTATTAAGTTAAGATATTGAGAGGAATAAGGAATGGTATCTTTATTATCAAGACTGTTTATCAAAAATAGAGATGATATTAAAAATGAAAAAGTAAGAACGGCATATGGTATTTTGTGTGGTGCTTTGGGAATTGTATTGAATCTTTTTTTGTTCGCGTTTAAGTTCGTTGCGGGTACATTAAGTGGCTCAATTGCGATTACTGCAGATGCATTTAACAACCTTTCTGATGCAGGCTCTTCGTTAATAACTATGATTGGGTTTAAGTTAGCAGGACAGAAGGCAGATTCGGAACATCCATATGGGCATGGAAGAGTTGAATATATTTCAGGATTTCTTGTATCAGTTGTTATTATTATAATGGCATATGAATTGATTAAGGATTCCATATCTAAGATTATTAATCCGGAACCGATTGAGGGGAGTACTGTAATATTTATAATTCTTGGTATTTCGATCCTTATTAAGCTGTATATGTCTTTTTACAATCATAAGATTGGTAAAAAGATAAATTCTGCGGCGATGGAAGCAACATCTAAAGATTCTTTATCTGATACGATTGCAACAGCAGTGGTTTTAATATCAGCAGTATTGGCACTTGCATTCGATATTCAGATAGATGGGTATGCAGGTATTGTTGTATCGTTGTTTGTCTTTTGGGCAGGATTTTCGTCAGCAAAAGATACAATTGCTTTGCTTCTTGGAAAAGCCCCGGAAGAAGAGTTTGTCGATGAAATAGAAAAAATAGTAATGGCAGAGGAACATAGAGAAAAGGGAATCCTTGGACTGCACGACCTGATAGTACATGATTATGGTCCTGGAAGAATTATGATTTCTCTTCATGCGGAGGTTCCGTCAGATGGGGATACTATGGAACTGCATGATCTTATTGATAATATAGAATACGATCTTGCTACTCAGCTTAAATGTCATGCAGTGATTCATATGGATCCCATTGCAGTAAACGATCCGCTGACTAACGAACTTAAGTCAATTGTTAAGGATGTAATTCAAAGTCTGAACAGCGAAAATGTTTCTGAAAAACAGCCAAAGGAAATAACCTTCCATGATTTTAGAATTGTAAAAGGTCCTACACATAATAATCTTATTTTTGATATTGTTGTTCCATTTGAATATGGTATGAAGGATGAAGACATTGTTGCATATATAAGAAAAGCAGTGTGGGAAAAGAAGGAATACTGTTTCTGCGTGATCCATGTCGATAAGGCTTATTCCGGCAAGTAAGCAACTCTATGCAAAATCCATGCGGAGTGTTATAATATGCCTGTTTGTGTAAATGATGCAAAAGTTTCTTAAGATGTATAGATTTATCAGTAGCATTGGTATAAAGATACAGATGTTTTGAAACCGATGTATTAACGTATATATTTATGAAGGAGAATTGATATGAAAAAACCTGCAGTACTTCTTATCCTTGACGGATATGGAATCAATGAAAAGACTGAGGGAAATGCAATTGCAATGGCTAAGACCCCGGTTATGGACAGATTAATGAAAGAATATCCTTATGTTAAGGGTAATGCTTCCGGAATGGCAGTAGGTCTTCCTGATGGACAGATGGGTAACTCTGAAGTAGGTCACTTAAATATGGGTGCCGGAAGAATTGTATACCAGGAACTTACAAGAATTACCAAGGAAATTCAGGATGGAACATTCTTTGAGAACGAAGCACTTATGAAGGCTGTTAATAACTGTAAGGCTAATGATTCTGCACTTCATATGTTTGGACTTCTTTCGGATGGTGGTGTTCATTCGCATAACACACATCTTTACGGACTTCTTGAACTTGCAAAGAGAAACGGACTTGAAAAGGTTTATGTTCATTGTTTCCTTGATGGTCGTGATACTCCTCCTCAGTCAGCTAAGGGATTCGCAGCTGATCTTGAAGATGAAATGAAGAAGATTGGAACCGGAAAGATTGCATCTGTTTCAGGCCGTTATTACGCAATGGACAGAGATAATAACTATGATAGAGTTGAAAAGGCATACAGAGCATTGACTCTTGGCGAAGGAAATGAAGCAACTTCAGCTGTTGATGGTATTCAGGCAAGCTATGATGCCGGTGTTAATGATGAATTTGTTGTTCCTTTCGTTGTTAAGGAGAATGGACAGCCGGTTGCTACTATTAAGGATAAAGATTCAGTTATTTTCTTCAACTTCCGTCCTGACAGAGCGAGAGAAATTACAAGAACATTCTGTGATGAACCTTTTGATAAGTTCGACAGAGGAAATCGCCTTGATGTTACATTTGTATGTTTCTCTGATTATGATGCAACAATCGAGAATAAGGAAGTAGCTTTCCGTAAGGTTGAAATTACAAATACATTTGGTGAATGGCTTGCTAAGAATAATATGAAGCAGGCAAGAATTGCTGAAACAGAAAAGTACGCTCACGTAACCTTCTTCTTTAATGGTGGTATTGAAACTCCAAACGAAGGAGAGGATAGAATTCTTGTTGATTCACCTAAGTATGTTCCTACATATGATAAGAAGCCTCGTATGAGCGCATACACAGTATGTGATGAATTATCTAAAGCTATTACAGCTAAGAATGAAGATGGATCTTCTGTATATGATGTTATTATCTGTAACTTCGCTAACCCTGACATGGTAGGTCATACAGGTGTTGTTGAATCAGCAGTTGAAGCTATCGAAGTTATTGACAAATGTGTAGGCGAAGTTGTTGAATTTGTTAAGGAAGTAGATGGCGTAATGTTCATCTGTGCTGACCATGGTAATGCTGAACAGCTTATCGATTATGAGACAGGAGCTCCGTTTACAGCACATACAACAAACCCTGTTCCATTCATTCTTGTTAATGCAGATCCGGCATACAAGCTTCGTGAAGGTGGATGCCTTGCAGATATCATTCCTACAATGATCGAACTTATGGGCAAGGAACAGCCTAAGGAAATGACTGGTACTTCATTACTTGTGAAGTAATTGGTAACGGCCAGCGGTTTTGCCGACAGGAAAAATTGAATTATATAGAAGCATAAATATAAAAGCATCAACTTGCGATATTATTGGTAAGAAAGATAAAGATATCGTAATTGGTGCTTTTGTTTTGTCTATGAACAAATTATAGATAATGATAAAAAATTTAAGATAGACATAGATCTGACAGAAAAAGATGAGAATAAGGTAGTTTATTAATCATGAATAGTGAAAAAATAATATTAAAACGATATGTTATTTATGCAAATTTCACATAAATAGATGTTGATTGAATGGATGAAAAGATTGGTAAAATAAGGGAAATCAATATAGTATCAACAATTAATAGATAATGACTATGATTTGTGCACTAAAATCAAAATAATAGCATCGTCACTCGCGGATGACAAGAAATGACGCTTTGAGGCGAAGAATTTGCGGCATATACGGTTGAAAAACGCAATATATTTTTATAAATATCCTAAAAATTATGCCGATTATGACGAAAAACTAGCGTTTAACGATGGAAAAGATGCCGAAAAAGCGTGGAAAAATCGCGCTTTTTATATAAAGTGCCGAAACTGCTACTTTAGTACTATTTTGTGTTGATATATTGTTAATTTTGATGATATTATAGACATGTAAATAAAGTTTATTAATGTTTGGCACATACATTTAGGAGGAAGATATGAAAAGCAATACCTTAAAAGCAATGGGAATAGCACTTGGAGCAGCATTGAGTTTAATGCTTGCAACCGGAGTTAGTGCGCATGCTGAAGAAAGTCCGGAAGGAACTCCATTAGAACCTATAGATCCAAATGGCATCGAAAACCCTGATGAAGAAAAGCCTGCTCCTATTGAATCTATACCAGAAATTTCTTATGATGCAACTGAAAATACAATGACTACTACTACCACTAATATTTATGTTGATAAAGAAGAGTGGGATGGCGAAGGTGAGGATGATTATATAATTCTCAATCCTGAAGAATTGGAAAAACATGAAGATGATAAAGTTCTTCTTCAGGATGTTGTTGAGAAGACAGTTCTTTTATCAAAAGATGGAGAACCTTCAGATATCATATATAAGAATACAGAAGTTAAGGCAGAAGATAAGGACACTCTTGATGCACAGTTATCAGAACAGTATGGTGCTGAGAACGTTATTTGGGATGAAGGCAGAGAAGGTGAAAAGGAATGGTCAGAATGGTCTTCAATTAAACCTGACGATTATCAGGCTCTTAAAGATGCTAAATTACTTGAAGAAAAGCAGATTCCTCTTGATCCAGGTTTGAACATTGAAATCAATATTGGCGATGAGACTTATGATCTTGGACAATTTGGTGTTATCACAAAGGATTTGCATGTTAATAAAGCCTTTGAATCTAACTTCCTTGTGCTTGGAAGCGTACAGATTAATGGAAATCAGTCTGTTGGTGCTGTTCATTTGGATCCTAACAATGGCGGATATGCAAAAGATGAAGCCAATGTCTGCTCGTATTCTTTCTATACAGGAAAACTTACTCAGAGTGGTCATGAAATAGAAATGAATGATCCTGAGGATACAATTTCCAAATTAGAAGGTGTTGATAATGAGACGATGTATAATGCATGCGTTGATGCACTTCAAAAGGTTGTTGACTCGTATACAACTACTGTTGAGATTAATGCTTCTGATATCAACAAGAAAGAACCTATTAAACTCAGCAATGCAGGCATTGTAAATTCAAATGGATATTACCATGTTAAAGTTAATGCAGATGATGCAAGTGGCAATATCAAATTTGCTGATCATTACTTTATTGATGGTGTATATAACTATCACTGGGATGAAAATGGCGATTGGAATCCGGTTCCTGATCTTTCTCTTAATGAGATTAGAGCGGGAGAAAAAGATATTAATCCTGAAAAGGTAGTATGGGACTTTGGCGACTATGATGGAATTATAACAGTGAATCAGTTTATTGGTGTTCTGTTTGCACCAAATGCAACAGTTCATGTTGCCGGCAATAAGCCTTCTGCCGGACAGGCAGTTTGCGCATCATTCCTTAATAACCAGGCGGGATGGGTTGCTACATCATGTGACTTTGGTCCAAACCAATCTACTGTTTACAGAACTGCTGAAGTAGAAACTATATACTCTGTTGAAGTTAAAGCAGTAGAAAAGACTGTTTCTGAAATTTGGGGAGTTAAACCTGTTAAACCAAATGAAACTCCTTCGGATGATGATACAGACACCGATACAGACACCGATACAGATACAGATACAGATACCGATACAGATACTGATACTGATACCGATACAGATACAGACACAGATACCGATACAGATACCGATACAGATACAGATACCGATACAGATACCGATACAGACACAGATACAGACACAGATACCGATACAGATACCGATACAGATACAGATACAGATACCGATACTGATACTGATACCGATACTGATACAGACACAGATACAGATACCGATACAGATACAGACACAGATACTGATACAGATACCGATACCGATACAGATACAGACACAGATACAGATACAGATACCGACACAGATACAGATACCGACACAGATACTGATACAGACACAGATACAGACACCGATACAGATACAGACACAGATACAGATACAGATACCGACACAGATACAGATACAGATACAGATACCGATACAGATACAGATACAGATACCGATACCGATACCGATACTGATACTGATGATGACGGTGATGTTCTTGGAAGAAGAAGAGACGATGGCGATGTTCTTGGCGAAAGAAGAAGACTTGATCAGCAGGTTCTTGGTAAGAGACGTGCACCCAAGACAGGCGAAGGCATGGAGCTTGTTGGATGGCTCATGGGCTTAACTTCATCATTTGGTGCTGCAGGAGCTGCAACAGGAGCTCTTAAGAAAAAGTCAAAGAAGGATGAGAAGAACGAGAAGTAATATTTACTAAAGTTAATCTAATCAAATGATTTATACCGGCTGGAAAACCAGCCGGTATATTATTTTTAAATGTAAACACTTGATAAATCTTTGGCGAAATATCGGTTTTTTATTATCGACAGAAAACGTGAAAAATAATAGTAGAAAAAGACGGAATATTATTTTGCATATTTGTGCAATTTAAACAAAACAATAGTTCAAAAACGAACTCAAAAATTAAGCGAATACGGAAAATGACAATATAGTGCAAAAAAATACTCTAAAATATAAAGAAACAGAGTATTTTGCGCAATAAAATTTTAGCAGGTACAAAATATGACAAGTTGGCCAAAAACATTGTAAATTGAAGAAGAAAAATAGGATATAAAAACGCAATATATTTTTAGATATTAGTACAAAAATTCGATAAAAAATATATTTTTGACGAAAATAACTGATGATTTCTTACTGCGAAACCTTGAAAATACGGGATTTTTAGTCAAAGTAACGAAAGTAGCAATTTTGTTTTATTTTGCTTGAATTTGATCATTAAATAATGTTAGAATGCTATTAAAGATAAGCATAGTATGCAATTTAGCAACAAATTGGTACTATGGTACGCATTTTTGGAGAAGGCGGTGGGAATATGGAAGAAGAAAGAGGATTAAAGAGAGTGATTGAAGAACGCAGAGGTATTAATCGAGTTGAATATAAAGTAAAGAGTGTAATTGTTACCTGTGATACATATGAAAAGATTTTCGTAGACGCAGTTAATGTCAGCCCTTTGGGAATGGGTATTATAGCTCCGAAAGATACCGGTGATCTGGTAGGACGCCAGATAATCATAGTTGCTGACACATTAATAATGTATGCAGATGTAATTCGTCAGGTACCTATGGAAGATGGAACGTTCCAAATTGGTATTCACGCAAGACAGTTCACACCGGCAGTACTTCAGTATCTGTTTGAACATATAGCAGAATAGAAGATTCACATTTAGTTGTTTGATTATAGATTTTGGTAAGTATGTTTGTTTTTGGTAAATAAGGAGAAATGATTATGAAGAACAATACTTTGAAAGCAATGGGAATAGCAATTGGTGCAGCATTGAGCTTGATGATGGCTACAGGTGTTGACGCTAAAGCTGATGAAACAATAATCCCTGAGGGATTTGATGAAGTCAAGGATGACACTGATTATAACGAAGATGGTGATAAGAAAGATACATGTGAAGTATCAGAAGTTCCTGGCGCTATGGACATGGTTGACAAAGGAACAGTTCAGCTCGGCGATGCCGGATTGACAGATCCTGTTCTTATCGCAACTGTTACAGAAACTAATGATCTTGGTGATAACATGACTAAGACAGAAGTTGATGAGAAGGTAGCTGCTCTTGATCCTAAGTATACAGATATCCAGATTACACCTGATGATGTTAATACAGAAAAGGCTATCGAAGAGGCTAAAACTGAATTAGTTAACAGATATAAGGAAGATGGAATCACTGAAGCTGATATCGAAAGAAAAGATGGCGAAGATACAACTGTTGTTTC
>JAKSRY010000042.1 GCA_024403415.1 Lachnospiraceae bacterium | reverse complement strand
CGAAATATGCCTGTAAATAATATATAGAACAAATGTTCGATTTTGTAAAGATGTTTTATATATATAATGGTAGATAAATATGATGAAGAAGTGAAAATATATGGAAAACTGGAGTTATGTAAACCGACAGGCACTGCTGAATATCTTAGTGATTATTTGAAGAAAATATTTTCATGTTTTTTTGTGTTACTAGTATCATAAAATACCAATATTATGGTACAATGGTACCATTGAGATTTGAATAATCAAATTGTACGAAGGAGAATGATTATGGCTGAAGTAAAAGAGAAGAAGGGGTTGAAATTTAACTTCCATAAAATGTTACTTATGTTTGCACTTATACCTTGTATAGTATCAGTGCTTGTGGTTACAATATTCTTGGTAAATGAATCACAGACCGAAATTGAAGAAGTAGCACACAACTATATGTATTCAATGGCAGCTTCATCAGGTCAGGGATTATATGATCAGATGTCAATTCAGGGGAAAGAATTAGCTTTATCATCAGCTAGTCTTGCACAGTTCTGTGGGGAGATTAAGCTTGAAGGCATTTCATCATCATATTGCTATGTGGCAGATGCAGCAGGAACAATGCTTTATCATCCGACTGCGGAGAAGATAGGACAGCCTGTTACAAACTCAACAATACTTGATGTTTGTGCACAGATGTCATCAGGTAAGAGCATTGCAACCGATGTAGTATCTTATGAATTTAATGGTGAAACTAAATATGCATCATATTTTGTAGCTCCTGATAACAGCTTTGTTTTAGTAATTTCTGCAGATAAGTCTGACGTAATGGCTGATGTTGATAAAATCGTATTACAGGGTAGTTTGATTGCAGTTGCATGTGTAGTTGTATTTATCGTCATTGCAACATTATTCTCTATGAAGGTTGTTAAGCCTCTTACAAGCGTAGTTAAGGCTATGAGTGATACAGCAGAAGGTAATCTTAATGCAGATACTAACATTCACTCAACAGTGTTTGAAACAAAGCAGCTTATAACATCTGCCAAGACACTTCAGCAGGTTCTTCAAAAGACAATCGGAGATACACAGAATATTAGTGATGAGCTTAAGACTGGTGCTGAAAGCGTTGCGCATCTTGCAGAACAGTCTAAAGAAGGATCGGACCAGATTTCAAGTGCTATGGAAGATCTTGCACAGGGAGCAACTTCTATGGCTCAGAATGTACAGTCAATCAACGAACAGGTTATTGATATGGGATTTGCTATAGACAGTATTACAGCTAATACCGATCAGTTGGTGGTTCTTTCGAATAATATTAGAGAAGCTAACATTGATGCAACAGAATATATTAATAAGGTATCTGCATCAAGTGAAAAGTCAGTAAGTGCCGTTCAGGACATCAAAGAACAGATTAATGATACCAATGATTCTGTTATTAAGATTAAAGATGCAGCAGATATGATTGGTTCCATCGCTCAGCAGACTAACCTCCTTGCACTTAATGCGTCAATTGAAGCAGCAAGAGCCGGAGAGGCAGGTAAAGGATTTGCCGTTGTCGCTCAGGAAATTAAGAATCTTTCAGAACAGTCTAATAATTCTGCAGAAGAAATCAGACAGGTTGTAAGCGAAGTTATTGCTCAGTCATCAAAGAGCGTAAGTCTTGTTGGAGAAGTTGTTGAAATCATTACAGAAGAACAGAACTTCATAAATGAGACAGAAAAGAAGTTTGAAATTCTTAATAATGAAATCGAACAGTCTCTTGAAGAAATACAGAATATTTCTGATAAGGTTAGTAATCTTGATGAAGCTAAAGTATCTATTACTTCATCAGTATCAGATCTTTCAGCAATATCAGAAGAAAACGCAGCATCAAATCAGCAGGTATCTGCTTCAGTTGCTGAAATTGCAGAAGCAATCAACAGCATTGCAAGTAACTCTAACTCAACTAATGTAATGGCATCAGACCTTACAGAAACAGTAAGCTACTTCAAATAATTAATTATACAAGTTCTAGGGCGCTGAATGGTATACACTGTTCAGCGTCCTTTTATTATATCGACGAAGCGTCCTACAGTACGACTATAAAGAACTGATTGTTTGATTATGTCGGATTATATATAATCAGAAGGTGAGAATATGCAGTTGATAGCATCAAAACGACATAAGAAAGGGAACTGTAAGTAATGAAAAAGATATGCAAATGCATATGTGTTATGTTAGCCACAATTATGCTTATAAGTGTCTGCAACGTTAATTATATTGCAGCGAGAACTGAGAGCGGAATTTCCAACGAAACTGAACTGAACAATGCCAGGGAAACTGTTTTCAATAAGTATGTAAATAGTATTTCATCCAGAAAATCGGAGCTTCAGAAGGGAAAGATTACCATTGGTAATTATACTATGACCTTCTATGCCGAAATTATAGGAAAGCCCGATAGTGATGGATATCCAATATATTTTGGTTTGCATGGCGGTGGAAATACTGATACTAAAATCCAAAAAGAACAATATGAATTAATGCAGAATTACTACAATTATTCCATTTCTTCAGGCATATATATTGTACCGTTAAGTCTTGAAGCAAGGTATGATGAGCATTACCTTCCGGAGTCATTTTTGTTTTATGACAGGCTGATTGAAGACGCGGTTATGTTTAACAATGGTAATCCAAACAGAGTATATATGCTTGGATTTTCATCAGGAGGTGATGGCGTATATGCAATTTCACCGCTATATGCAGACAAGCTTGCAGCAGCAAATATGTCTGCCGGATATCCGCATGTACATAAACTTGAGAATATGTACAACCTTCCGATATGTTTACAGGTTGGTGAAAATGATGATGCCTATGACCGAAATGTTTTGGTTGCGCAGTTTGATTCATGGCTGAATGAACTGAATAAAAAATATGGTGGCGGTTATCTTCATGATGTCTATATACATAAAGATGGCACACATAACAGCTGGAGCGATGTAATTAATAAAAATCAATCGGTTGTGGACCGAAAGTCAGTAACCGACTGGCTGAAAAATAAGAAAAATATTAACTATGTCAAGACCAATACCGATGCTGTCAGATGGGTTAACAAGTATAAAAGAAATCCGATACCAAATAAGGTAGTATGGGCTACAAATGTGGCTGATGGCATAAGAGAAAGCAAAGCCTTTTACTGGCTGGACAGAGACGGATATCTTGATTATTCGACTATCGTTGCATCATACAGTAAATCATCGAATTCTGTTAATATTGAAAAATGCGATGCATCAAAAGGAACCTTAAAAATATATCTGAACAGCGACATGGTGAATCTTTTTAAGGATGTCTCAGTTACTGTGGCCGGTAAGAAGTTTGTGGTTACCCCTGTGATTTCGACCCAGATTATGGAAGAAACATTAAAGGCCAGAGGCGACATTAATTATATGTTTGATGCAGAAATAGATATTACCATGTCAGACGATGTAAATAAGATTAAGGTTGAAGCTGTTTCAAAACATAAAAACGACTACGAAGTAAAGGGTGCAGAAAATCTTGTCAGACTAAATAAAGATGATTTGTTTTTGGTAGACGGTTCTCTTTTTGGACTGACCTATGATCAGCTTGTGAAGAAAATGGGAGTGAGTCTTCCAAAACCGGAGGCGTGGCCACATTGGGGAGAAAATCTGCAATGGACCTCTTATAACATTGACAGTTCTCATTCTGTTATGTTTATGTTCCAGGATAAAAAGATAGCGTTAATTTATAGTGAAACTGAAGGTAATATTAAAAACAGCGTCAAGAAGTCGGCAGAGGAAGTTTTTGGAGCGAGACTTATGAGAAACGGACTACCAACAACGGAAGCTGAGAGTGGAATACTTACAATGAATACCTGCTCAAGATATTACTTTGAGAACAATGAGTATGACGGAAAGAATCATATGGTTCAAAAATATGTGTATTATAAGTACAGATAAGTTTTTAGCGGAGAGAGACTATGATGGATTTGCCAGTCCCAATAGGGGATGAAATAATCGAACACATTGAAATGACAGACACAGAGTCCTTTGGTGATCGAAAAATATATACTTACAGGACTAAGAGAGGACTCCTTAGAATTATATTTATTAAAGAAAATCTAGTGAACGTGGCTTTTACGGTGAATGGAAAGTTTGCTGCATTTCAGTCCTGGATTATTGACGATAATTTTAAGCAGAATGCGAGAATTAAAGTCAGTAAGATAGAGGATGGGAACAATTTCTATCTTTATACAGACTCACTTATGGTTTCAATATCAAAAAGCACAAGTGCGCTCTCGTATTTCAGAAGAAGTAAAAATAAGTCAAATGGCAGAAGGAAAGTGTCTAAAACACTTGTTTTTGCAGAAAATGAAGAGTATGGCAGACAGTTTGAAGAGGTACAGGAATACATAACCTGCGATGATGAAAATGTAGAGACTATGGATGTTGTTACGGCCGATGGATTAAAGAAGGTTGTGACATCCGCCAATATGAAAGAGGGAAGGCTGCTTTACAGAAACAGGCTTCATCTTAAATTTGATGATGATGAGGCTATATATGGTCTGGGACAGTCCGAAGAAGGAATTTATAACCATCGCGGACATGTAAGTTATCTTCATCAGGCTAATCGAAAAATCGCAATTCCGGTAATGATGTCAAGCAAAGGCTACGGATTATTCTTCCCGTCAGGAAGCGCTGCAATATTTAATGATAATGAACATGGAACATTTTTTCAGACCGAAGCATCGGAAATGATGGAGTATTATTTCCTTGGAGGTACCTGCCTTGATGAAAGTATATCTTTATTCAGATATCTTACAGGTAAGGCTGAAATGCTGCCAAGGTGGGCATATGGATATCTTCAGAGTAAGGAAAGATATGAAAGCGAAGAGGAAATTCTTGCAATTGCGGATGAGTTCAGAAAGCGTGATATAGGTGTTGATGCGATAATACTGGACTGGCTGACATGGGAAGATAACATGTGGGGGCAGAAAACACTGGATGCCGGTCGGTTTCCAAATCCGGACAAAATGATGGAAAAACTCCACGATGAGAATATAAGACTCATGATTTCGATATGGCCCAATATGACTTCTGCCTGCGATGATTATAAAGAATTCAAGTCAAAGAATATGATTTATCCCGGTACGGAAATCTACGATGCGCTTAATGCGGAGGCAAGGGACCTTTATTGGAAGCAGGTAAATGAAGGACTTTTCTGCCATGGAATAGATGGCTTTTGGTGTGATTCGTCAGAACCTTTTACACCTGAGTGGACAAGAAAAATAAAGCCTGATGCGGCACTTGCATATAGTGAATATATCAAGACTGCCTATAGGAGCATGCCCTATGATGAAATAAATGCATATGGTTTTTACCATGCGCTTGGAATATATGAGGGTATGAGAAGGGCGCAGCGGGATATACCGCTTAAAAGAAAAAGAGTAATGAATCTTACAAGGAATGGTTATCCGGGAAGTCAGAGTCTGGGAACTGTTCTTTGGTCAGGAGATATAGAAGCAAGCTTTGAGGTATTGCGAAAGCAGGTTGCAGAAGGACTAAATATTTGTGCAACAGGACTTCCGTATTGGACACTTGATATAGGTGCATTTTTCGTTAAGAAAGGTGCTCCGTGGTTTTGGGATGGAAAATACCCGGAGGCACTTGATTCACCCGGGTATAAGGAACTGTATGTAAGATGGTATCAATATGGAGCGTTTCTTCCCATATTCAGAAGTCATGGAACTGACTGCCCGAGAGAACCCTGGCAGTTTGGAGAACCGGGAGATATGTTTTACGATGCAATTATCAAGGCTAATGAGTTGAGATACAGGCTGCTTCCATATATTTATTCCGTGGCGTTTAAGGTATGGAGAGATGACTATACCATGATGCGACTTCTTGCCTTTGATTATGCGGATGACGCTAATGTCATAAATATATCAGATCAGTTTATGTTTGGACCTTCGATGATGATATGTCCCGTATTGGAAAGAATGTATTTTGATGAACACTCCAAGCCAATTCGTGTGGCAAAAAAAAGGACTGTGTACTTCCCAAAAGGAAATGACTGGATTGATATCAGGAGCAGGAAGAAATATACAGGTGGTACAACCTGGGAGGTAGAAGCAGATATATACAGTATTCCGGTATTTGTGAAAGAAGGGGCTGTTATACCGATAGCAGAGGGACTGAAGTGTGCTGATGATCTTGACAATGCAGAAATTATAGCTCTTACATATGGCGATAGAAATGGTGAACCCTTTGAACTTTACTTTGACATCGGAGATGGCTATGGATATCAGAATGGAGAATATTCGATTGACAGGCTATAGATGCAGTTGACATAACTTAAGAGATGCGGCATGACAAGTTATAAATTAGCAAAATGTGGAGGTGTAGGTTGACATAAGTTCAATACAAGACCAATATGGAGATAGTAAATAAACTTGTAGAAGAAATTGAAAAGACATATAAGGTAATACCGGAAAGACCCTGGGCAAAAGATCCGCAGAGCATGACCTTTAAGGTTAAGGAGAACAGTAAGTGGTTTGCACTTATTATGCCGGTAAAGAGGAAGAGTCTTGCGCTTGAAGGTGAAGGTGAGATATGGATTATGAATCTCAAGGCACCAAGTGATTATATTATGTTAACCGGAGGGACGAAAGGCGTAATTCCGGCTTATCATATGAATAAACAGCACTGGATTACAGTTTTTCTGGATGGAACCGTAGATTATGCAATGATTTTGAACTTGCTCGACAATAGTTATAATATTGTTTCAGACAGTCCTACAAAGCGTATCTATGAAGCGGTTAAGCGTATCCCTAAGGGAAAAGTTGCAACATATGCGCAGGTCGCCGCCATGGCAGGAAATGAAAAGATGTCAAGGGCAGTCGGTAATGCTCTGCATAAGAATCCGGAGCCTGGAATAATTCCATGTCACAGAGTAGTGGATTCTAAAGGCAGACTTGCCGGAGCATTTGCATTCGGGGGCGCCGGAGCACAGGCTAAACTGTTAGCAGACGAAGGTGTGGAAGTTATTGATGAATTTGTGGATTTGAAGAAATATAAAATGAATGATGTGATTTAGGAGTATGAATGAAAAAGGTTAACATAATTGTTGATGCATTTATATTTATAGCTATTCTTGCTCAGATGCTATATGTTTTTGAAGGCAATCTGGTGCATGAAATACTGGGTATGCTTTTCTTTGCATTTATAGTGGTGCATATTTTTGTGAAGAGAAAAGTGATACTGGGTATGCTTAAGAAGAAAACGACAGGATGGGTTACCGTATCTAAAGTGGTTATTATTCTGCTTGTGTTAAGCATTCTTGCCTTGATGGTAACAAGTATTGTTGTATCAAGAATTTTATTTCCATTCCCGGGATTTCCGGGAAGTGTTGAGTTACATACTTTGCTTGCGACAATCACACTTGCGTTGTCAGTGGCACATGCATGTCTCTATTTCATTATAAGAGCGCCTAAAGAGAAGAAGAAAAAGTGTGTTATCATTTCAGTTATTTTGACAATTATCGGTTTTTCAATAGGTTATTTTGGTGTTCCATATGTTAACAGGCATTTCAAAAAGGTTACAGTGGAGCTTGAGTCAATCAAAGTCGAGAAGTGTCAGAGTGCAAAAGAGAATAAGATCCTGACTGTATATTTCACAAGAAACGGCAATACAGACTTTGAGGAAGATGTTGATGCTGTATCAGGTGCATCACTTATGCTCACAGATGGGGAATTGATGGGAAGCAATGAGCTTCTTGCCTATATGGTTAAAGAGGCAGCAGACTGTGATACCAGAGCAATTACCCTTACAGGAGAAAAATATCCGTCTTCATATGGTGATACGGTTTCCGTAGGTGGCAGCGAGATAAGAAATAATGCAAGGCCTTTAATTGATAAGATAGATATATCAGATTATGATTCTGTTATTTTAATATACCCTGTGTGGTGGGGAACAATTCCTATGCCTGTTGCCACATTCCTTGAAGACAACGACTGGAATGGAAAGACACTTAATCTTATTGCAACGCACGGAGGAACAGGTTTTGGTTCGAGTGCTGATGACATCAGAGAACTTGTACCGGCGGCAACAGTGGTTGAAGGTCTGAGTATATATTGTGATGATATACCAAAGGCATCAGAAGAGATAAGCTTGTGGCTTGAAAACACTTACCGCTAAAATATTGGAAGTAAACCATGGCTTTAACTATATTGGCCTATATTTCATATATATTGTAAAATAAACATACGGGGGCAATAATATGAAAAAACATTTTAAGGGAATCTTAATAAGCCTGTTTCTGGTTAGCATATTTATATTGGGGATGGTGTCTCTGGAAAGCCTGTTTGCAACCCAGACCATAAGCGATACTAAAGATAATTCTCTATGGATCAAATATATAGATGTCGGTCAGGGAGATGCCACACTGATTCAGTGCGACGGGCATTATATGCTTATTGATGGTGGGCCGGCTACGGCTTCATCAGCCATTTATTCGATATTAAAAGCCAATAAGATAGATAAAATTGATTATATGATTGCGACCCATCCCGATGCGGATCATATAGGTGGTCTGTCAGGTGCGCTGAATTATGCTGAAGTTGGAAAGTGCCTGTGCCCCGTTACGGAATATGACTCAAAAACCTTTCGGAGTCTTGTTAAGTATCTGAAGAACAGGAAGGCTTCCATTGAAGTGCCCAAGGTAGGAGTTGTTTATAAACTTGGTTCTGCAACTGTTACCATTTTAGGACCGATTGAAGTAACTGATGAGACGAATAACAGTTCCATAGTAGTAAAACTGGATTATGGTTCAAACAGTTTTGTATTTATGGGTGATGCGGAAACCGAAGAAGAGCAGCAGATTCTTCAAAGGTGGAAAAATATAGAGTGTGATGTATTAAAAATAGGACATCACGGAAGCGGAAGTTCAACTTCCGACAAACTGATCAAAAGTTCAAAGCCCAGGTATGCGATTATTTCTGTCGGAAAAGACAATACATACGGACACCCCATGCAAAGTGTTTTGGAGAGACTTAATAAGGCTAAGGTGGAAATCTACAGAACTGATTTGCAGGGGGACATTGTGGTAGTAAGTGATGGGAAGAATATTGCAATCACTACGCAGAAGAATGAAGTACCGGTGATGATACCAGAGGATGAAAGCGGGCAGGTCAATAATGAAACCACCTATGTTCTAAACACAAGATCAAGGAAATTTCATTACCCGACCTGTAAAAGCGTGAGTGATATGAGTGCAAAGAACAGGCAGGATGTATCACTTACAAGAGATGAAATTATGGCAGACGGATATGAACCGTGTAAACGTTGTAATCCTTAACAACATATATATTTGTAATGTCAATAATTGTGAAAGGATCAAGAACCCGAAATGCAGGAGAACAAAAAATCTAGATTACTTGTAAAATTAGGAATTTTGTACGGACTGGTAATTATTACGATCAATTACCTTGGATATATGATAGCTTCTTCAAGCAGTATGCCGACAAATGGAAGCAAATCCTTTGAAATATGGGTTGATTTTATTGAAAATCACATAGTATTTAATACTGTATTCTCCATATTGTCTTTTGTTTTGCCGTCAATAATATGTGTAGCCTACACACTACCAAAGAACAAAGAAAAGGTAGATAAAAGAATTATAAATCTGCCGATTGTATATGCGATTTTTGGTTCGTTAGGCTGGTTCATATCACTGTTTTTGGAGACGGTGACACTAATTGTACTTAAAATTAACGGAAACATGGAAATAAAAGACATATTTACTTCGTCAGCATTGAACATTTGTCAAATATGCCTGTTTATAAGTACATTTGCCTTCCTGATTCTTGATGTGGTACATAGAAAGGTTGTTTTGCCCAAGTACTTCCCGGATGGAAAGGTTACACAGTATCCGGGCGTTATCCATTTTTCATCATCGGGACTTATTACCATTTTTTATCTTTCAATAGGATTGTTTCCGGTTGTATTTTTGTTTTCAACACTTTATAGCTACAGCCTTAAGCATAATTTCGATATAGAGGCAGGTCTCTTGATTGTGCTTGCAATTATTGTAGTATTTGGCATTGGAATGACAATATTTTTTGCAGATCATTTTGCAAGCCCATTGCGAAAACTTAAGCAGGCAACGACAGAAATGACAAACAGCAACTATGAGGTGAGCGTTGATGTGGTAAGCAATGATGATTTTGGAGAACTTGCAGACAATTTCAATGATATGGCGCTTTCACTAAACGATAAGTCAAAGAAAATTCTGGCTATTCAGGATTCAATCATTAAAGGGATGGCGATAATGGTTGAGCAGAGAGATAACAGTACCGGTGGGCATATCAGCCGTACCAGCGATTGCGTAAGAATTTTTATGAATTCGCTCAAGGAAAACGGTGATTTTGATTTTAGCCATTCATTCAGAAAAGCAGTTATAAAGGCTGCTCCAATGCATGATCTTGGGAAGATAGCAGTAGATGATGCGGTTTTAAGAAAACCGGGCCGATTTACGGATGAAGAATATGCAATTATGAAGAAACATGCGGCAGCAGGAAAGGTTATTGTTGAACGTGTCCTTGGTGAAGTTGATGATGAAGAGTTTAAAAAGGTTGCCGTAAATGTAGCACATTATCATCATGAAAAATGGAACGGAACAGGATATCCGACAGGAATCCGGGGTGAGGATATACCTGTTGAAGCACGCATAATGGCCCTTGCTGACGTGTTTGATGCACTTGTAAGTAAGAGATGTTATAAGGATAAAATGAGTTATGACAAAGCGTTTGACATCATTAAGGGAGATCTTGGAACTCATTTTGATCCTGTTCTTGGAGAGTTATTTGTCAAATGTCGTCCGGAGTTGGAAAAACTGTATGACAGTTACGATCCGGAGGAATAATATATTTCATACATCAGAAAAATATGCCGTTCATCAGAATGGCGTATTTTTTTAATGCCATCATATATGATGTGAAATGTAAGTTATGACATTTCATCTGGAGGATATATGGCAGCATTTGATATTAAGATAAATGAAATCAGAGCAGAATTTTCGATAATGTCTGCGCTTGAGGCAGAACTTAAGAAGCAGAGTGATACATTGGCCGAAATTAAAAGAAGCTTACCAAGCTTCGGAAAGAACACATCAGCACTTTTAAGGAGACTGGAACTTGAAGCCAAAAGTATAGATGAGGAAGCCCGAAATGTATATAAGATGAAGGAGTCTCTTGAAGATGTTTTAAGAGCTTATATGATTAAGGAGGCATTGATTACCGGCGATGTTTCGTCCCTTATAGCTGTCTTTGGCGACAAGGTATATGACTGGATAACTGATAAGTCAAAAGAATTCAAGGATTTGCTTGAAAGATGGAAGAAGAACAGTGAAAAAACTCGCGATAATGTATTGAACAGAATTCGTGATGATGAGACAAGAAACGGCTTCTCAGATGAGTATAAAGATAAACTTCAGCAGCTGTATGACGATGTGCCGAAGGAATATCTTGATGCACGTGATCTTTATGATAAGCATATAGAAAATCTTAAGGTGGCAGAGTTTGATGCAGAAAAATCATATCAGATTAATGGTGAGATACATGTTAATCAAGAGGAAGATCTTGATAATCCTCGGGGAGCAGGTACTACATATTATCATGAATATGGGCACTATATCGTAAATAATGAGGGCTGGGTTAAAGGTCATAGTGCGACCGGACAGTTTAAGGAATTTGAAGATTCATTAAGAAGAGAAGTCGGAAACTACATCAGTGCATATGAAAATCAATATCGGGAAGAAGGTATTGCAAGAGGCTACTCAGGAGCCAGACTTGAAAGTTATATCGAAAACAATACAAGAAGCGCAATCACATTGGACTTAAATGGTCCCAACAACGAAAATTTACATGTCAATGACGGATTATCGGATATTATAGGTGGTGTTTCAAATAATAAATATGTTGCCTCTTATGGACATGCTAACGGCTACTGGGATGCAAATCCTTCAAGAGTTCCAAACGAAGCATTCGCGGAGATATTTTCTGCGCAGATGACAGGAGATACGATTGAACTCGCGCGAATGAAGGAAATATTCCCTGACACATATAAAATATATTGTGATATGATTAGTAGTGCTACTAAGGGATGAAGTTCTATTTAGCAGAGAGGTTTTGAATATGAAAAAGCTGAGTATGATAGCACTTATATTTGTACTGTTGCTGACAGGCTGCAGCAGTGGTAATAACGGTGATGATAAGGAGATAAAGAGAATGTCTGATACTAATAACAAGAATGTGATTGATATGAATACAGATACAGTAACAGGAACTGACGCAAAAGCAGAATTTTTTGAACTCGTTAAAAATTCTGAAGCCGGTGACGGAAAAGGTATAAACTGGGATGGAAACAAAGCTTCAGTGATTGATGATGAGATGAATTCATTTGATATTGATGATGGAGGATATGTGTCAGAGAATCCTCCGAAATACAGGGAAGAAATGCTTATTGAATTCAGATATCCCGAAGGTTTTAAGCAGGTTGACGTTAATCCTGACGAACTTGACAACTGCCATTTTACAGATGGGGATGATGAAATCATAGTTAAGCAGATTAACTACGAAGAAATGGTTGCCGCTATAGAAAACAGTGATGACTATAAGCAGACTGATTCGGTTCATATTCAGGATTACAGAAGCAAGTATTTTGACAAATATATGCTCTATGTTGGCCTTAAAGACTTTGAAGGAATTACAAAAGCCGGATATACCCTTATCTTTAAGAGCGCTCTTGAGGACAGAAGCTATATAGTTGAAGTATATGGCCTTGGAAATATTAATAGCATAAAAGCAGAGGCAGCGCTTGTAATGAACAGCATAGATGTGCTATGGTATTAATTAGTAAATAATACAATATGTAGGAGGGATTTATATGAGATATCCAAATGCAAAAAACGGTGTAAATAAGCTTTTTATTGCCATTATTATTAGCCTGGCGGCAGCAGGATTGGATTTTATCGCATCAATCATACTTATAGCTTCATGGGGATTTGAAACAGCTCCATACTATGCCTTTCTTTTTATGTCGGAAGGTGCCAGCGTTGCAGCTGCGGTATTTACCATATTGGGATTGAAGATTGCTGCAAGAGATAACAGAACCTTTGATAAAGCAGTAACCTGGACAATTGTTGGTATAGCAGCAGGTTTTGGTGGTGCGTTATTTGGAGTTATTCCATTTATCGGATGGCTATTTGAAATGGCAGGAAGCATTGTTGCGATAATTGCTAACTATATTTCAATTACAACTATTCTTCAGGGATGCACAGAGTTGTTGCAGAATTCTTATTTTACACAGAAAGCATCAACAATAAGAACACTGCTTATTGTTGCAATAGTTCTTATAAGTGTCGGAGCAGTATTTTCACCAATTCCATTTGTAGGAATCCTTGGCTGGCTTGCATCGATTGGAGGCGCTGTTGTTTCAATTGTATATGAAGTGTTCTACCTTCTCTTTATTATAAGAGCAAAGAATGCTTTATAAATCATTGTATTGTTAAATTAAATTAGCGGAGAATATGTTGCATGTTCTCTCTAAAATAAATTCCGGAGGGGAAGATATGAAGAAGAAATTAATTTCAGTTGTAGCAATGCTTGGCGTTGCATTGACATTGCTTGTCGGCTGCGCTTGTAAGGCGGATGGATGTAATGAAGAGGCTGTTAAGGATGGCTATTGTGAGATTCACTATGGCTTGAATGAACTTGGAAATGCAGTAAAAGATTTATTCGGCTAAGAATTGAATGATTAATTAAAGCAATGCTATATTAGCTATGAAAAGAGTCACATTTGAACTGATATATCGGTTCTTATGTGACTTTTTTCTTTTGCAGAAATGTATTATAATTTAGTGCGAATCGGCTTTTGATTTGATGATATAGAAGGAGATATATGTTATGCAGGATTTAGAAATAATAGCAGAATATCTGCCGTTAATTATTCCATTTATGTTAATGGAAATGGCACTGCTTGCCTATACAATTTGGCATATTGTAACTCATAGAAATTATAAAAGAGGCAATAGAGTGATGTGGATGATTATTGCAATTGCAGGGATGCAGTTTATCGGGCCTATTTTATATTTTGTACTTGGAAAAGAAGAAGACTAGAGCTTTTGAAGGAGAAGTAAGATATGCTTGAAATTAAAAATTTACATAAAAGATTTGGAGATAAAGAAGTCCTTAAGGGCGTAGATCTTATTGTCCCTGAACGCGGAGTATATGGCTTTGTCGGTGTGAACGGTGCCGGAAAAACCACTACCATGAAGATTGTTCTGGGTTTGCTTAAAGCAGATGAGGGAGAGGTAAAAGTTAATGGTATTCCAATTGCTTATGGTAATACTGAAACCAATAAAATGATTGGATATCTTCCGGATGTTCCTGAATATTATGGATACATGAATTGTATGGAATATCTTAAGTTTTCAGGTGAAATCTGCGGAATGGATGCCACAGACTGCAAAAGAAGGAGTGAGGAACTGCTTGAAATGGTTGGTCTTGCTGATGAAAAACATAAGATAAGAGGTTTTTCAAGGGGTATGAAGCAACGACTTGGAATTGCGCAGGCGCTTTTGCACAGACCTAAATTACTGATTTGTGATGAACCGACATCAGCACTTGATCCTGTTGGACGAAAGGATATTCTTGATGTGATTACAACTACAGCTGAGAATCAGGATACCACAGTTATTTTTTCAACCCATATTTTGAGTGATGTTGAGCATATATGCACTGAAATGGCGCTGCTTAATAATGGAAAAATATGTTACTCAGGTTCTATCAAAGAACTTAAGGAGATGCATAGGCAGCAGGGTTATATCATCGAACTTGAAAATGAAACAATAGAAAATCCGAATGGTACTGAAACTGAAATGCGTCAGGAGGTTCAAAAACTTTTGGAAAAGGGCATAAGATTCAAGAAGGCGGAACTTATGGAACCGAGTCTTGAAAAAGTATTTATGGAGGTGGTCGGAAGATGAAAAAGATGATGGCTTTCATAAAAAAAGAATGGATGGAACTTAAAAGAGGCGGAAAACTCGTAGTTTCCTTCATAGTATTTATGTTATTTGCAGTGCTCGATGCAGGAATTGCAAAGCTTACCCCGGTATTATTTGACCTTATGGCGGACGAGTTGGCAGACCAGGGACTTAATATTATTCAGACTGATGTAACAGCAGCACAGTGCTGGGATCAGTTTAATGGTAATCTTTTGGTGCTGTTTATTGTTTTTGTTATTATGTTTGCAGGAATACTTGTTAACGAGTATCAGAAAGGTACCCTTGTGCTTATTGTGACCAAGGGAATGCCAAGAAAAGGGATATATTTTGCAAAACTCATAATGATAGTTGCAGTATGGACTGTCAATTATGCAATGATGACGGCTTTGACCTGGTTCTATGGGGACTATTACTGGGATAATTCAATCATGCATCATATGTTTGGGGCAATTATGGGAATATGGCTGTTTGGCGTTATGCTTTGCTGCCTTATTATGTTCTTCTCGACGATTGTTAAAGGAATGTCAGGTGTTTTGCTGTGCATAGGTGGATTTGCATTTACATGTTCAATAATCGGTTTTGTTCCGGGAGTTGATAAATATCTTCCAACTACATTATCAGACATGATGACAGTTATGCGTGGCGGAGCCGACATCAGTATTCCGGCAATTATTATCTGCATAGTAATTTGTGTGGCATCCACAATAGGTGGAAATATTTTGATAGAAAAGAAAGTAACATTATGAGTACCTTAGCTGAAAAATATATAAGTTTCAAGGAAAAAAGGCCGAGGCGAAAGGAATTATATAAGGCCCTGCTTGCGCTTGTTATTCCCATTGGCATACAGAACCTTTTATCGGCGCTTGTTAATTCAGTAGATATATTTATGATTGGTTGCGTTGGACAGGATGAATTGTCGGCAGTCTCACTTGCTAACCAGTATATGTTTATACTGTGGGGATTCTTTTTTGGAATTAGTTCAGCGGCAACCCTGATGAATGCCCAGTATTGGGGAAAGGGAGACAGGAAGGCTATTCAGGCGATATTCGGAATTGCTTTCAAGGTTGCTTTGGTTGTGACAACACTGGTTTCGTTAGGCTGTATCTTTTTACCGCATGCACTGATGGAATTGTATACAGATGACCAGGTGCTGGTAGATATTGGTGTCGACTATCTTAGAACAATTGGAATTTCATATTTCATTATGACTTTTTCACAGTGTTATATGTGTACCTTACGTTCGGTAGAACAAGCGAAGAAGAGTACTATCATTTCAACGATAACAGTATTTTCGAATGTTGCACTTAATGCGATTTTTATATTTGGTATTTTCGGACTTCCGAAGATGGGAGTTATCGGTGTTGCACTTGCAACGATTATTTCCAGAGTCATAGAGCTTGTAATCTGCCTGACGGATTATTTTAGAGGAAGCATTTTTAAGCCGGATCTTAAACTGTTTTTGGGAAAGCATAAGCAGCTGACAAAGGACTTCTTTAAGTATTCCGGTCCTGCGCTTGTTAATGATTTAAGCTGGACACTGGCATTTTCGACATATTCCATTATATTGGGACACCTGAACAGTGATATGGTGGCAGCATCTGCGGTTGCTACTACTTTAAGAGATTTATTCACGACGTTCTGTTTTGGAATAAGCGCGGGAGGAACGGTTATTCTTGGAAAGGCTCTTGGAGCCAATAATCCACAGAAGGCGAAAGAAGATTCACGCATTATGTGCTGGGTGACGATAGTGACGACAGCCATTATGGGAATTATCCTGGTGCTGATAAGGCATCCGTTAATGTCATTCTTTACACTCACGGATACGGCATATGGATATCTGGACACCATGATGCTGATAAGCGGTTACTACATAATTGGACAGACTTTTAATACATTATTAATCGCAGGTGTGTTCAGATCAGGTGGAAATACCAAGTTTGGAATGATTTGTGACACAATAACCATGTGGTGTGTTTCAGTACCGCTTGGTTTTATCACAGCCTTTGCGTTGGAATGGCCTCCTATGGTGGTATATTTTGTGCTGTGCCTTGATGAATTCTGGAAGATACCGGTTGTCATTAAGTATTACTTAAGTGACAAGTGGTTAAACAACATAACAAGAGAAAATGTAGTATAGATATAAATATATGGGTAATATGCAGATGGTTTTAGCATATTGCCCATATTTTTAGTTGTGTACCTTGAGGCTTGCGTTTTTATATTCTTAAGGTGGCAGGAAAGACTAAATAGAGCGACATGAAATGTCTAAAATAATGCATAAGAACATACATATATGATATAATATAAATTAATTATGCCTATATGAAACTTAGTAAACTGTTTTTTCAATAGATGCATTATTTATATTGAAGGAAAAAAGATTTTTTAGCAAAGGATGTAAAGATGAAAACGCAGACATTTTATGAGGAGTTGTCTTCTCAGTTAAAAACAAGCGAAAATAAGCTTGCACTTGTTATGGGAGAGTATGAATTAACATATGGACAGTTAATTCAGAAAATTGACACTATAGCTTACTATCTTATCAAGAAAGGACTTAAGAAACAGGATAAGGTAGTTATTTGGTCTGGAGCACATCCTCTTTGGCTGTGTGCGTATTATGCAATAATGAGAGCGGGCGGTGTGGCTGTAATATTGAATGCCAATCTGTCTGTCAAGGATGCTAAACCACTTGTAGAATTTGCAGATACTTCATATGTGGTGTATGGTGCTACCCATGATATAAAAGGCGTTATGGATGAATCCTCAGTTTTGGCAGATGAATTTGGAATTAGTAAAGATAATATAATTTGTCTTTTGGAAACAGATTTTGAGGCTGAAATACAGGCGCTTAATACAACAGGTGATGATATAACAGCAACGCTCAATGAAATTAAGATAGATAGTAAAGAAGATGCATATATTATATATACTTCAGGAACAACAGCCTTTCCTAAAGCAGTAACCAGCTCTCAGAATGCACTTGTTAATCTTGGTGTTGAGATTGTGAATGCGATATCTAAGGGAAGAGGCGATAAGGCGGTTCTTGGAGTTCCGCTTTTTCATGCATATGGAATCATGGTTAGCTGGGTATATCTTTCAAATGGCGGAACGATATATATGCCTCCAAGAGTTAAGGCAGATGATATAGCGGCAGAAGTTGAAAAGAATGATATTACAGATATATGGTCAGTAGCGGTTGTTTATCAGGGAATTATTGATGATAAGGAGTTGTGTGCTAAGGTTGCACCAAGAGTTAACTTCTGCACAATTGCCGGTAGTTATACAACACCTGTCCAATTCATGCGTTTTGAGACCGGTTTATATAATGCAAAGTTTGTAAACATGTATGGCATGACAGAAACGAGTGCTGCATATGTGATGACCAGACCGGAAGATAGTGTTGAAGTTAGATATAATACACTTGGCAGGGCCGTA
>JAKSRY010000041.1 GCA_024403415.1 Lachnospiraceae bacterium | reverse complement strand
TCTGAAGCTCTGTCATAAAGCTCTGGCAGAATGCCATTACTTCTCTGTCTGACTTACCCTTAGGATCGAAGTCAGAACCACCCTTACCACCACCGATTGGAAGTCCTGTAAGTGAGTTCTTGAAAATCTGCTCGAATCCAAGGAACTTGATGATTCCGATGTTTACTGAAGGATGTAATCTTAATCCTCCTTTATATGGTCCAATTGCTGAATTGAACTGTACTCTCATTGCGTTATTTACCTGTACCTGACCCTTGTCATCTACCCATGGTACTCTGAAAAGAATCTGTCTTTCAGGTGTTGTAAGTCTTTCAAGCAATGCGTCTTTTCTGTACTTTTCTTCATTTGCTTCGATTACTACTCTTAATGATTCCAATACTTCCTTTACTGCCTGATGGAATTCCGGCTGTGCAGGATTCTGTGCTACTACTCTCTCATACACTTCATCTACGTATGACATGTTTTTTCCCTCCTAAAAATATATATTTAGTTACAAATAACATACTGCTTATACTATACGACATTTTTGTATAATTGTATACAATCTTTGTGCAAAAAATAAAATTCCCATTTCACCGAATCAAATCCGGCAAAATGGGATATTCATCAACTTTAACTATTCAATTTGAAATAAACCAAACCTATCTTTTAATGAGTAACCAATGAGTAATTGAAAACTGCAACTCCTTAATCTACGAAGGTACTCTTGATGTAGCCTGTTTTTCCTTTATATTTAACCTTAGTCCATTCTCCTTCTTTTGAAATAAACTCAAGTTTTTCACCAACATAAACTGTTCCAAGAACATCTGATGTAGTATTAGCTTCTTTTCTTACTCTGACGCCACTATCATTAACTGTTACAGTATTGCCGGCTTCTGTTGTTGTATTGTTTGTTTCTGTATTAGCATTATTGTCATTGCCGGCATCGTCATTTCCATCACCTATCTCAACAACCGCAGCTTCAACATCCTCAAGATACATACTCTTTATAAATGCAGACTCGCCATTATATTCAATTTCCGTCCATCCGTTCTGTTTCTTCTGAATAACCTTATATTCTTCTCCAACTGAGGCAGAACCAACCTTATCAGAATCCGCACTGTCAGACTTTCTTATATTAACTCTCTCAATTACTCGAACCTTGCTGATAACGGTAGCGGTATTGTTATTACCATCGTTACTATCTTCAGGAGTTCCTGTTTCCTCAGTCTCGGCCTCTGATGCTGCAAGTATGATGCCCACTTCCTCGTTAATTTTATCCTTAAGCAATGCTACGAAGTTATTAACATCTTCATTACCGGTAAGCAAATCATTATATTCAACGGTAACACGATTATTTAATTCTACAACATCAGCCTGAAGTGTAATTGTTTTAACATAATCATTAATGGTCTCATCATAAGTACCATCATTCATGAAAAACTTTCCGCTTTCATCCTTACCAATATAATATGTCTGCATTCCCGGAAGCAGTGCATCTATATCATAGAATTTAGCCTTGGCACATACATAAGCTACATATGTTCCCTCAGTCATTCCCGGTTTTGTATAAACATTTAAGTCAGCATATGTATCAACATACTTGCTAAGTTCCTGAATACGTATTTTTTCAATCTCATTAATGTAAGTATTCAACTCTGCTATAGCTTCAAGATTACCGGAAGCCTGAGCATCATAATATGTACGTACAATATTGATAACATCAGGATATGCATTTTCTTCAAGAGGGTAAACCGGTATTTCCACTGCCTCTTCTTCCTGCTGAGTATTCTCTGTAGCCTCCTCAACAATAGTTTCCGGATCAGGACTGTGGCTTACACTCACTGCAATAAGAACAGTAATTCCAACACAAACAACAAGTACAATTGGCATCACTATTTTACTATGACTTAACACCCAGTCTTTTACATTAATCAAAGTATCTTTAATCTTATTTGGTTTTTTACCATCTCTTAATTCCATAAAACAAACCCTTCATCATTTCACAAATGCTAATTTCAAGAACTACACCCGACAGGAATCGAACCTGCATTAAGGGCGTCGGAGGCCCTCGTTCTATCCATTAGACTACGGGTGCATACCCTTGCTATATTAGCATACTTTACATAAAATGTCCAGTTTAGCGCCCTTACCTCCGGAAATCCGAGAGCTCCAGGCTGTTAAATCAGCCATTCAAGCATATCTTTTTCACCATCATAGTAATAAACAGAATCAGCTAGTATTTCTTCCTCATCTACTTCAGTTGAATTAACGCTTGTGACCATTTCAAGGAGGCTCTGCGCCGAAATCTGATTATTATCCGGTATAAGTATCAACTCATGTATTGAGCTTGGCAGGATATAAAAATTGTTCTGAATAATATCATACACCTCTTTCATATATTCGTCATATATCAGCACTGAGGCCCCGAATATTTTACTTTCATTGCTCAAAACGTACATTGATATCTCATCTGTCAGTATCTCTTTTCCAGCCATGTCATTAAGAATATCTTTCATACTAACAAGTTCTGCCTTCCGCTTGCTTTTGCCATTACGCATTGCCACATCATATAAATCATTTTCTGTGATATTCCAACGTTCCATCATCTCATTTCTGACAAGAATTGTACCTTTTCCATCAAATCTCTCATCTTCAACCAGATAAAAATATACTACCGCCAGGTCATGTATCCTTCTATGTGGGATTTCCTGAAGCAAATCTCCATTTCTCTTTGCATTTATCAGTTTGAAAAATATATTCACATTGACCTGTTCAAATTCTCCAAATGTATCAATCTTAAAATCCCCTTCAACTTCAGCATTTTTTAAGTTTCTAGCCAGTTTCATTGCTATATATTCGACATCTTCATGGCTCATTTTCGAATCATACATTGAATCAACATAAATAGTCGGAAATACATTTGTTCCATCCTTTTTTGCCATAAGCCCGGTCAACTCTACTCCATTATTCTTTATCACCTTTCTTTCTACTATTTCATATTCGTTGCCTATAAATAACTGCACCTTACATATAAGATTCTTTACAAACTGCTCAAAATTCATTTTCATTTATCCTTTCATACTATGAATATAAAAGGAAGCAAACAGTTCAACCTATGTTTATCTATAAATATACTTGTCTCATCGTCATAACATAGATGCAACACGCTTTGCGAGTAGCATCTATGATTAGCGGTCGCCAAATGTCTTCGTGCTGCACTCCATGCAAGCATGGTGCATCACTTTATCCACTTGTCTCATCGTCATAACATAGATGCAACACGCTTTGCGAGTAGCATCTATGATTAGCGGTCGCCAAATGTCTTCGTGCTGCACTCCATGCAAGCATGGTGCATCACTTTATCCACTTGGCTCGTCACCATAACAAAAAGACCATGACGAATTTCATCATGGTCTTACAAGCAAAATTATTAGCAGAATATGATATGTTATTATACTCTTGAAAGGTATTCACCTGTTCTTGTATCGATCTTAATAACATCACCGATTTCAACGAAAAGAGGAACTGCAACCTGTGCTCCTGTTTCAACAATAGCAGGCTTTGTTGCACCTGTAGCTGTATTTCCCTTAAATCCGGGTTCTGTCTCTGTAATAGCAAGTTCAACAAAGAGAGGAGGCTCAATTGAGAATACATTTCCATTATAAGAAAGTACCTTAACCATTTCGTTCTCTTTAACAAACTTAAGAGCATCTCCAACTACATCTGAATTAAGTGCTAACTGATCATATGTCTCTGTATCCATAAAGTTATAAAGTTCTCCATCTGCATACAGATACTGCATATCCTGTCTGTCAATACGTGCCTGTGGAAACTTTTCATTTGGTCTGAAAGAAGTTTCTACAACGCCACCACCAATAATATCCTTATACTTTGTTCTAACGAAAGCTGCTCCCTTACCGGGCTTAACATGCTGGAATTCAATAACCTGACAAACCTTTCCTTCAATTTCAAAGGTCATTCCGTTTCTGAAATCGCCTGCTTCAATCATAACTATATATCCTCCTAATTAAATTACACAGTATATTCCTATATAGTTTATACTAATTATCCTATGATTTCAAGACAAAAATATAATAATTCAGAGGTAACAAACTGTTATCCATCTGTATTCTAAGTAGTTAGTGATATATTCTCTCACCATTTCGTATTTTCAGATGTTTCAAGATATACCTTACTATTCTTTTTGCAATAATGCTTGTAAGATTTGAGCACGATCCACTCCAGACGTCTCTTCAATACAATTTGTATTTCTTCTTTTTTATTAATCGGCTTAACAAGAATTGAATATATTCCTGTATTTTTAGCTCCCCAGACATCTGTAAACAGTTGATCTCCACAAAATAGTGTGTTGCTCTTATCAGTCCCCATCATTTCCATAGCTTTAAGATACCCCTTAACAGATGGTTTTCCTGCTTTATAAATATACATACAGTCAACCGCATCATTAAAGGTTTTCACTCTCTCTTCCTTATTGTTTGAGAGAAACAATACCTTAAAACCAAGTTCCTTGAGATGTCCTATCAGGGCCTTGCTCCTGTCATCAGCAGGATAACCATGTTCAACAAGAGTATTATCCACATCAAAAATAACGCCTCTGTATCCCTTAGCGTATAATTCATCAAAATCGATAATATAAGTAGATTCTATATATTTGTCCGGATAAAATTTCTTAAACATACACTTAATATAACAAAGGCTCCTGCATTACCGCAAGAGCCCAAAACATTTTACTTATCAAAACACTTCAATATTCTATTTACAAAGATATTAGTTGTTCTTAGGAATAACAATTCCATCTTCATCAGAATACAGATTTCTTGAATTACCAACAAAATACTGATATTCCTCAAGAATTCCATCTTTCTTCATATCAGAAATTGCCTTTTCCATATCAAGCGACTTAACTGAAGCATCTTTACCAATGAAACTAAAATCCTCTTCCTTATTAAAAGTAAGAGAAATATTCTCAAGATCTGCTACTCCCGGCTTTCTGTTTTCAGAAATGATGTCTGAAGAGTAGCTATTGTCAGCTTTAGGAGCTTCCTGAATCTGAGGAGCCTGTTCTTTTGGCTGTTCAACAGGGGTGATATCTTCAGGCTTAACCCTTGGAATATCCATCATTCTATAGTTCATATTGCTTAATCCGTTATAGAACTGAATGCCCATTACTCTTCACCACCTTTCCGTTTTTGGTAAATATTGTTGTTTGCATATAATATATCGGCGCAATGAAAATATACTTAACCCCGAAATTTAAATTTTTCATGCTTCGTTTACATAAAACATTATTTTTATAATATCATGTTTACATAATAATTGCACTACTTTATTTTAAAAAATTTATATATATGACAATATCTACTCAAAATACAGAAGACAGCAGCTGTTTTGTATATTCATGCTGAGGATTGGTATATACTTCTTTAACCTCTCCGCTTTCAACTATCTTACCGCTTTTAAGTATCATAACCCTCTGGCACAGATTATATACAACCTTAAGGTCATGTGAAATAAACAATATTGACAAACCCATTTTATCGTGAAGTTCCTTAAGTAATTCAAGTATCTGTGCCTGAATTGTTACATCCAGTGCTGAAACTGCTTCATCTGCAATCAAAAACTTGGGATTTTGCATAAGGGCAAGTCCGATACATACTCTTTGTCTTTGACCACCTGACAATTCACGCGGAAATCTTTCCAAATATTCTTCAGACAGTCCGACCATCTGTATCATTTCAAGCGCTTTAGCTTTTCTTACCAAAGAATCCTTTTCACCTTTTAAATAAAGAGCCTCTTCAAACAGCCATCCGACTTTTTTAGCCGGGTTAAGAGCGCTGTATGGATCCTGAAAAATCATCTGAGGATTATCAGACTCATGATGAATCTCTCCTTCATACGGAACAAGCTTAAGAATAGCCTTTGCAATAGTGGATTTACCTGAACCCGACTCACCCACAAGTCCGAGTATTTCTCCTTCTCTCACTTCAAAGCACACATCATCCAAAACCGTCTTTGTAACCTTTTTGGAGAAAGCACTCTTTCTATTTGAAAATTTCACTGTTAAGTTGTTAACTGTCACAATATTATTCATTTATGCAATACTTATTATTTTTCTTTACTCTGTTTCAGATGTTTATCTTAGGAATAGCCTTGATCAGATTCTGTGTATATTCTTTCTGCGGGTTGTTAAAAACATCTTCTGTTTTTCCGCTTTCAACTATATAACCGCCTTTCATAACAAGAACTCTCTCACACAAATTATTTATCAGACCAAGATCATGTGAAATAAACAAAATAGCTGTCCCACGTTCCTTATTTAATTTCTTAAGAAGTTTAATTATCTGTGCCTGAATTGTCACATCCAGTGCCGTAGTCGGTTCATCGGCTATCAGTATTCTGGGTTCATTTATCATAGCGGTAGCTATCATAACTCTCTGTCTCATACCGCCTGATAATTCATGCGGATACTGATTCATAACCGTTTCCGGATCTGCAAGTTCAACCCCTTTTAATGCCTCGAGTACCTTCTTATATCTTTCTTCTTTGGTAAGATTCTGATGTATTCTCAGAGGTTCCTCAACCTGCTTATATATTTTTTGCACAGGATTAAGGCATGTAAGCGGTTCCTGGAATATCATTCCAATCTCATTTCCCTGAATTTTTCGAAGGGTGTTTCTGTCACAATGAAGCATATCTACCCCGTTATAGAGTATTTCCCCTCTCTTATTCATATCCTTACGGCTGAGCAGGCCTGCAATTGCCAATGCAGACATGGATTTACCTGATCCGGATTCTCCCACAAGACCTACAATTTCTCCGGCCCGAAGTTCCAAATCAAAATCGTAAACCACGGTCGAGGGCTTTGAGCGATCCAAAAATTCAATATTCAAATCTGTAACCTTCAGCAAAAGGTCTTTAGAAACATTTTCACTCATAACAAAATCCAATTACTTCTCTCCTAAAGCATCACCAAGAAGAGAAAAGCCGAGAATGAGCAGAATAACTGCTATTCCGGGAAACAATGCATAGTTAGGTACCTTAAATATATATGTCTGTGCCTCAGAGAGCATTCTTCCAAGGCTGGGCTCGGGAGGTTGAACTCCTATTCCCAGATAACTCATGGAAGCTTCCGCAAGGACGGCATTATTAAATCCAATCATTATTGAACTGATTAATACAGGATATATATTGGGAAGAATATGTACAAACATTATTCTTATATTTGATGCTCCCATCAGTCTGGCCATTCTTACATAATCCATATTTTTAGCCTTCAGGAACTCTGCTCTTACTATTCTTGAAAAACTCGGAACGAACGCAATTCCCAAAGCAATCGTTACCTGATATGTTCCACTGCCCAAAATACTTATAAATAACAGAGCCAAAAGGATACTTGGAAATGCAAATACAGCATCAATTACTCTCATCAGGACTTCATCTATTATGCCACCAAAATATCCTGTCACTCCGCCTATGATAATTCCAAAAAATGTACCTATAATAACAGTTCCAAGTGCCACCTTAAAGGTTGCTATCGTCCCTTCCATGACTCTTGAGAGAATATCTCTTCCAAAATTGTCACATCCAAAGGGATGTTCAAGAGACATCGGTGCAAACTTAAGAGATGCACTTATATCTGTGGATTCATATGGAATTGCAAATATGCCAACAAGCATGAACAAAACCATAATAGCCACGATTACAGTTCCAATTATTAAGTTGAGATTCTTATTCTTAAATAATTTTTTAATCATCAGGCGTAATTCTTGGATCTATAAATCCATACAAAACATCTACAAGCATATTAACCAGCAACACCAGACAGGCGATAATAACAATTATTGCCATTACAACAGGATAATCTCTGTTCGAAATCGATGTGAGCAGAATACGTCCAAGTCCCGGCACACTAAAAACCTGTTCAACAATAATTGAGCCTGCTATCATATCCGTCAGGCACATTCCAAGAAATGTTATGACCGGTAAAAATGCATTTTTTAATACATGGCCATACAAAACCTGTCTGCTGGAATTTCCTTTTGAGTATGCAGTACGTACATAATCATTCTTTACTTCTTTAAGAACGGAAGTCCTTAACAGTTTGACAGCCATCGTTATCTTAGGCAATGCAATAGCTAATGCCGGGAAAAACATATAACCAAGGAATCCACCAAAATCATCCTGGTATGATATATATTTGCCCGGTGTAAACAGCTTAAATATCTGACCAAAAAGCAGTGTAATCAGTATTCCGGAAAAGAATGGCGGAATTGCCATAACAACCTGGTTGATAACGGTTATTATTCTGTCCAGCACACCATCTTTGTGTTCAGCTGTGTATATACCAATCGGTATTGCAACTACTATCATTATTAAAAAAGACATAACTGCCATAATCAGCGTAACGGGTATTTTTTCGGAAATCATCGATGAGACACTCATCCTGTAGCTGTAAGAGGTTCCCATATCTCCGGTAAGGAAATTTCCGCCCCATCTTAAGTACTGAACCACAACAGGATCGTCAAGTCCCATTTGAGTTCTGTACGCAGCCAGTCTTTCCGGTGTCGCCTCGGTTCCAAGAGCAGAGGTCGCCGGATCCCCTGATATTAAGTTGAACGCTAAAAATACAAAGAAGGTGACAAGCACTACTGTTATTATCATTGTCACCAGCTTTTTGAGCACATATTTCATCTGTTTCTATGCCTTTATATTTGGTAACGAGGGCAGGCACAACTCCTGCCCCGTTACCTTTTGTAAAAATACATTATTTTGCAAGTTTAATCTTGGCAACATCCTGTATATACATAGGATAGAATTCATATCCTGTAAACTTTTTGCTTATTGCAACAAGTTCAGGAAGGTCCTGAATATATACATTTGCAGCCTGCTCAGCAAGAATTCTCTCACACTGCTTATAATACTGAGTCTTTTCATCATCGTTGATTGCTGCCTTAGCCTTAGCAAAAGCTTCGTCATATTCTGCTGATGAGAAGTTAATAAAATTATTATGTGCAGTAGATGTAAATCTCTGAAGTAAAGCCGAAGGTGTAAGTGAAGATGCATCTACACCAACTACAGTACTCTCATACTGTCTTCCTGAATATACATCAGAAAGCCATGAATCCCACTCAACAAGCTTAATTTTTGCATTTACGCCGATAGCTTTGAACTCTTCTACAAGAACCTGCGCTGTATCTACATGCTGAGTGTAATTTGATGCAACAGTAATCTCAAGATCAAAACCATTTGGATATCCGGCTTCTGCCAAAAGCGACTTAGCTTTTTCAATATCCTGATTATATACATCATTCAATGATTCATCATAATATTTACCAAATGCAGGGAACATTGAAGATCCAATTTCAGTTCCTTTTCCATCTGATACAAAAAGCATAATTTCTGCAGGATCAATTGCATAGCAAAGTGCCTGACGAACCTGTACATTATTTAATGGTTCTACTGCATTATTAAGATACAAAGCCTGTACAAGGTTCATTGTTTCTTCTTTGATTTCAAAACCGTCATTAAGAAGATCCGCCTGAGCTGTAGGAATTCTTGGAACAACATCAATTGCTCCGGAGTTAAGTTCCATAGCTATTGTATCCATGTTTCCAATAATCTTGAATGTTACATTAGTTATATTTGCAGCATTCTGAGGATCATAATATTCATCAAACTTCTTAACCTTGAAGTTCTCCTGAGGTGATCTTGAAACATACATATATGGACCTGTTCCAATAGGATTTGTATCAGGATTTGCATTATTCTTAGGGATAATAGCAGTTGTCATATATGCTATAAATTCTGAATCAGGCTCAATAAGATTAATAATGAAGTTATCTCCATCGATCTGGGTATCCTTTATATTAGAATACGCCGGTACCAAAGGTGATGAATCTGTGGCATCGGCGCATTTATCAATCGAAAATTTAACATCTTCTGCCGTAACCAAAGTTCCATCGTGGAATTTAACTCCACTTCTTAACTTGAATGTGTAAACCAAAGCATCATCCGATATTTCATAAGACTCGGCTATTGCAGGAGCGAAATCACCATCGGGTGTGGGCTTAACAAGTCCTTCAAAAATATTAAAGAGAATCTCTTTAGTTCCTGCCGCAACTGCCTTATGTGGATCAAGACTGTCTTCAAGATCCTGAGGAATTCCAAATACAAGTGTTGAATCCTCATCAGCTACTACTGTTGTTTCTGTTCCTGCCGAATTTTCCGTATTCTGGTCAAGACTATCTGCGGTGTTTTCCCCGACAATGTTAGAAGAAGAATCACTTCCCTCCTTATCACCTGCGCATCCAACACACAGTGCAATAGTCAGTGCCGAAACAACGAAAACGGAAATCAGCTTCTTAAAGCTTCTTTTTTTCATGTTTCTAATTCCTTTCCTTAATTAAATATTAAGTTGTTATATTTTTAACAATATTATAATCAAATAAAGTTCAATACGCAAGTATTGAACTTTATGTTTCTGATTTAGTACATTATTATTTTATCTATATTACAATCGTCCTGCTAATCTTCAAGAATGAAGCAACTAGTGTAATACTTTTTTCAGTTCATCCATGAAAGTATTGATATCCTTGAACTCTCTGTAAACGGATGCAAATCTTACATATGCAACAGAATCGACATCCTTAAGTTTATCCATAACGAGTTCACCGATGATTGATGATGAAATTTCTCTTTCTTCTCTGCTATAGATTTCTGTTTCAACTTCATCAACAATTGTCTGAATCTGTTTAGCTGAAACGGGACGCTTATGACAGGCTCTTAAAACACCCTGCTCAATTTTTGCTCTGTCAAATGCTTCTCTGTTATCATCTTTCTTTACTATTATAAGCGGAATAGTTTCAACCTTTTCATATGTAGTAAAACGCTTTCCGCATTCGTCACAGACTCTTCTTCTTCTGATTGAGTTATTATCTTCTGCAGGTCTGCTGTCTATAACACGAGTATTCTCATGACCACAAAATGGACACTTCATTTATTCTTCCCCCTTAATAAATTGTGCATAAAATGTGGTATCTAACCCACATAGACACATTATAGTGTAGTTATATGTTTATGTCAACCAATTTATGTAAAGTAAACATAACACAAAATCATCCTCTCATGATGCTATACTTCATGCAAGCATAGAACATGCTCCAGTCGCCTAACTCGTCGCCATAATAAAAGCCCCGATAAAAATCGAGGCTTAAAATCATCTTAAATATTAATTTTACATTATTTCTTAAGGAAATCAGGAATATTCAACTTGGTATCCTTAACTGAACTTCTTACATCACCCGGTGAAGTAATTCCAGGTGCAAATCCGGGAGATGGTACCGGAGTTGACTGCGGAGGCAGCTTAGGAAGTGAGTTTGTAGATCTGTTCTGCAAAACACTGAGTCCCTGTGTTGATGAAGTAGAAGGAGCAGGTGTTCTTACTCCAAATGTACTTGGAACAGGATTTGGTCTTACAAGAGATGTACCAAACATAACATTCTGTGTAGAAGTTGCTCTTGTAGGAAGTGATGCATCATGAATTCCTGTAGCGATTACAGTTACTGTACAGCTGTCAGGTTCGGTAACATCATAGTTAGCACCAAAGATACAGTTAACATCATCACCTGTAAGTTCTTTAACATAATCAGCAGCAACCTGAATATCGTACATGCTGATATCACCCTTAACATTAATAATAAGGTCAGAAGCACCATTAACCGAAGTTTCAAGCAATGGAGATTCTACTGCCATTTTAACAGCATCAGAAGCCTTATCTTCTCCCTTTCCTTTACCAATACCAACATAGGCAACACCCTTGTCTTTCATGACAGTACGAACATCTGCAAAGTCAAGGTTAATCATAGCATTAGCATTAATAAGATCTGTTACACCCTGTACTGACTGCTGAAGAACTTCATCAGCCTTCTTAAGTGCATCAGGAAATGTGGTCTTACGATCAACAATTTCATATATTTTTTCATTAGGAATAATAATCATGGTATCAACGCAATCTTTAATCTTGGCAATACCATTAATTGCATTACTCATTCTAACCTTTCCTTCAAAAGGGAAAGGCTTAGTAACAACAGCAACAGTTAAAATTCCCATATCTTTTGCAATTTTAGCAACAACAGGTGCTGCACCGGTACCGGTTCCGCCACCCATACCGCAGGTAACGAATACCATATCTGCACCCTTCAGTGCTGCCTGTATTTCATCTATATTCTCTTCCGCTGCCTTTTCACCAACTTCAGGTTTTGCACCCGCACCGAGTCCTTTGGTAAGTTTTTCACCAATCTGAATAACCTTGGGAGCTTTACAGCGATTTAAAGCCTGCTTATCGGCATTAATTCCGATAAACTCAACATGGCTGACATTTTCATCAACCATTCTATCAATCGCATTTCCACCAGCTCCGCCGATTCCGGCAACAATTATGCGTGCTCCTGCAGCATCTTCATTAGTTTTAATTTCTAACACAGGTCTATCCCTCCTTCGCGAATATCCCCAATAGTCGCACTTATAATAATACTAACAAAAATATAATTTATCAACACCAAAAATGTTAAAAACAGATAATTTTTTATCCGATTGCCTCGCTCTCATCATCGTCAGGCTCAAATGAAACATTCTGAGTATCTTCCGTATAATTCTCCATTCTCAGGATTCCTTTTCGATATTCCAGGCTTGGAAGAATTTTAGGCAGTCTCATAATCTTCTCATCCATGTCCGAAGGCTGCCCAAGATTTACTCTGACATTCTTAAAATATAAAAACACCGATCCATCCTTTGAAAAATGTATCTTATCTACCGACAACTCATATTTTTCCGTGAGCTGAGTAATATTAAGTATTGCACCGAAAACCTCATTATTATCAATCGGAAGCGGTTCTCTCAAAATAATATGGTCAAATTCAAGCCCTGTTACAATAGGAATTCCTGTTCCTTTGTGGTCAGAGGATTCAATAACCACGCCATCTTTGTCAAAATACATATAATTATCAAGGTATTCAACACAACCCGCTATTGCTTTTTCATAAACCTTGATTCTTATGGTATTGGGATCCACAACTGCAACGTCCATCTTTGCAATAAATGGAATATCTTCGATACTTTTATCTTTGTATTTTAATGACAAAAAGAACGAATTATCGCCAAAAGCCCCATCCATGACTATATCTCTTATCTCTTCGTCAGAATAATGGCTATTACCATCAACATACACCGTAGTAATCTTATAATTAACTGATATATAAATGAACGCAATTACAAGACCTATCAGTATAAGTGAGACAAGTCCCCATATTATAATCTGTGTTTTATGATTCTTAAAAAATTTCACTATACAACATCCCTGTATTTAATACTTCGCTGAACACTTAAAACAAGACCAATTTCAATCAGCAGAATAACTACGGAGGAGCCTCCATAACTAATGAACGGCAAAGAAATTCCTGTATTAGGAATTGTATTGGTTACAACCGCTATATTAAGTATAACCTGAATTGCTATATGTGACATAACACCTACAACAAGAAGTGCCCCATATAAATCCGGCGCATTGGTTGCAATAATAACGAATCTCCATATAAGAAGCAGGAACATAACAATAATGCAAACTGCACCTATAAATCCAATTTCTTCACAGATTATAGCAAATATCATATCGTTCTGGGCTTCAGGAATGTATCCAAGCTTCTGCATACTCTCACCGATTCCCTTACCCATAAAGCCACCCGATCCTATGGCATACAATGCCTGAAGAGTCTGATATCCTTTTCCGGACGCATATGCATCAGGATCAAGCCATGCAAGAATACGTTCTCCTCTGAATCCCATTCCGCCTTCATTATTTTTAACAACTATAAAAATATACAGAGCAGCAATCGCTATAAGTGCAAGAATTACAATTAGGAATTTTTTATAATCCGAACTTGCGACGAAACATAAAACAAAAGTAATAGCTGCAACAATTATTGCCGAACTAAGATTTCCAGTAATAATATAAATCATTCCGATGAGCGGTACAGACGGTGCAACGGCAACCAGCAGTCCTTTCCATGAATTTATCTTTGAACCCAGTCTCACCAAGAGCTGCGCCAATAAAACAACTATGGCAAATTTAGCAATTTCTGCAGGCTGAATTGATACACCACCGATATAAATCCATCGCTTTGCGCCATTAACTCTTGTTCCAAACGGAATAATGAGCAGCAACATAAGAACTGCAAAAAGATATACGAACACTCTCAGCTTTTCCCATAAATGATATGGCAAAAAAGCTACTATTCCCATCAAAATAAGCCCGAAAACAGTAGCACCAAGCTGCCTCTTTAGATAATATGCAGAATCTCCGTAATTCACTGAACCGTCATACGAACTTACTGAATAAAGCATAACCAGTCCGAATATAATGATAAGCATTAAAATCAGAAGCAGTAATGTATCAAAATATCTAATTTTACTATTCTTTAATATTGTAAATCTGTTTGCCATAACTAATCTGTCTTCTCCTACCAGGGAGCGTCCTCATCTTCTCCGTTATTGCTTCCCTCACCGGCAACCTTAATATTATTTTCATTTGAAAAAGTCTGATTACCATTTTCATCTGTCTGGACATTTTCTTCCATTTTATATCCTATTGTTGCCCCGGTAACAGGATCAACATAATCACCGGTATTTGGATCTATTGCATAACCGGTAACGGGATCAATTTTAAAAGTTTTCCATATCTCGTTATTTGAAGGCGCGGGTTCTTCCGGTTGCTGTTCTTCACCGCCTTCAGCATTTTCCGGATTTTCTTCTTCCTCCTCATTTCTTTGTGGAGTAATCAGTTCAATCTGTAATTCCTCAAGTTCCTTCTTTTCCTTTTCAGACAATTCTTCAGTTTGAAAGATACCAAGATACGGAAGCACCTCTGTAAGAATACTTCTTACAATTCTTGTAGCATACTTTGCATCATCCTGTGCAAAAACATTTGGTCTGTCTACAACTACATAAATAGCGATTTCAGGATCATCATAAGGAGCATACCCCAGGAAAGAAACAACGTATTCACCATTTCCTCTGGGAAGTGTCTGTGCGGTTCCTGTTTTTCCACCAATAATATAACCTGCAGGTCTTGCTGTTTTACCGGTACCATATTCACCGGTAACAACCTGATTACACATCTCAATAATCTTGTTCGACGTTTCCTGCGATATAGTCTGTTTCAACAGTCTCGGCTCAATATTCTCAATTGTAGCTCCTGAAGAGTTGATAATCTTTTTAACCATATGAGGTTCATAATAATATCCGCCATTAATAAGCGACGAGAAGGCACTGATCATCTGAATCATGGTACAGTTATAACCCTGTCCAAAACTACATGTCGCAAGTTCGGAAGCATTCATATTGCTTGCAGTATAAATAAGGGTATTGGTTCTTGCTTCTCCTGAAAGATCTATGTTTGTCTTTAATCCCAAATTAAAGATGTGCTGGAATTTGGTAAAGTTTCTGACTCCCATAGCCTGTGCAATATGCATCATGGCAACGTTGCAGGATCTTTCAACTCCTTCGGTAACAGTCAGTCTTCCATCACCATATCTGTTATGACAGTGAATTTTATGACCACCGATTTCCAGGAAGCCTCCACAATCATATGTTTCATTACCTGTAATAGCTCCACTTTCTATAGCTGAAGCAACCGTCAGAGGTTTTGATACCGATCCCGGTTCGTAAGCATCTGATATACAGTAATTTTTCCACAGTGCATCAAAATTCTTGTATAAAGCGTCACCTTCAATGGAATCAACATTTTCCTCAGTAATATATATCTTTGTACCGGTCTCTTCGTCATAAGCATATTTTCCGTCCTCAGTAAGGAGCTGTCTGCCAATAAGCTTTGACTTATCTCTTACATTGTTAAGGTCATAATCCGGATAGCTCGCCATCGCAAGAACTTCACCATTATGAACATTCATAATGATACAACCAACATTATTGGCTCCATTACCAAAATGTGCATTGTTAGCGTACTGTTCATTAAATTTTCTTAAATATTTCTCAACAACACTCTGAATATTAGCATCAATAGTAGTTACAATTGAGTTACCGTCTTCTGCCGGAACCGTTGTTCTCTCGAGGCTACCTTCCTCGTTCATGTATCCATACGTTCTGCCGGGTACACCGCTTAGTTCAGCATTATAATACTGCTCCAGTCCATATAAACCGGAATTATCTGACGTTGTATATCCGATTACATCACACGCCAAAGTTCCACCCGGATACACTCTCTGATATTCGTCTTCAAACCATAACCCGGTTACATCTGACTCCTTATCATCAAGAAGCTCCATTAATGGCTGAACCTGATCATAAGTGAATTTTTTAGCAACAACATAATATCTTGACTTTTCCTTATTTGCTTCAAAATAGTCTCTGGCCTTGGTTACATCAATTCCAAGTTCTGTTCTTAATGTCTGGAAAGTTGTTTCTGGATTTTCGGCATTTTTCGCCAATGCAACTGAATCAAGTATGATATTATAGACTTTTTCCGAAGAAGCAAGAACGCTTCCGTTAGTATCGAGTATAGAACCTCTCTTATAAGGTATAACAGTGCTGTCGTACTTCTGCTGCGACAAAATCTGTCTTCTATATGAATCACCATTGTCTCTGGTAATTGTATATAATCTGAAAATCAGAAAAAGAAAAAGAGCTGCTACTACTAAAAATAGTACCATCAGCTTCTTTTGCATTTTCATTGTAAATTTACGTCTATCGTTATTCTTCAAAGCAACTCCTAATGAGGTATTTCCCCAAGCTGACGAACATAGTCATCACCTTCTCCATTAAAGGTAATAATCTGACCTTCCTCAGCATATTTCATTCCAAGTTCCTGAATTGCAACTCTTCTTACTTCTTCTAAATCGATGTTACTAGTAATTCTACTATAATTCTCATCATTATCAAGTTTCAATTCATACAAAACATTTTCTTTTTTATTAATACTTTTTGACACTTCCGTGATATCTGCTCTAAGACCAAGATAATATGTAAGTGTTACAGCAAATAAGCAAAAAGCAGTCATTAAAAATAATGCTGATCTTAATCTTATTGCCTTATTTCTCTTTCTTGTACTTGTTATTATAGCATACTGTCTGTCATAAATGCTTTCTGTTTTATGATTTAATGCTCTTGCTGTGTTACCTGCCATTTTTTCCTCCATCACGCTTTTCAAATATTCTTAACTTAGCGCTTGCAGATCTGCTGTTTATTTTTAATTCTTCATCAGTTGGAAGTATCGGTTTTCCCGTGATTACTTTCCCCTTTGATTTTTGTCCGCATACACATACCGGAAAGTTTGGTGGACATGTGCACGGGTTTTCTTCCTTCTTAAAAAGTGTTTTAACTATTCTGTCTTCAAGTGAATGAAATGTTATTATGCAGAGCCTTCCGTCATCATTCAGAAGATCTATCATTTGCGCTATGGAATCCTTAAGAACATCCAGTTCACTGTTGCACTCAATTCTCAGCGCCTGATAAGTTCTCTTTGACGGGTGCTTGTCAGCTCTCATCTTTGCCGGTATAGCAGCCTTAATTATTTCATTCAGTTCAAATGTTGTTTCTATATGTTTGTTCTTGCGATAATTAACAATGTGTTTTGCTATATTGTTGGCAAACTTATCTTCACCATAATCTCTTATTATTCTTGCAAGTTCATTCTGTGAATATTCATTGACTATCTTCTCTGCCGTTAAAGTGGATCTGTCATCCATTCGCATATCAAGTTTCGAATCAAACCTGTAGGAGAAACCTCTCTCTTCATTATCAAGCTGATACGATGAAACTCCCAAATCAAGTAATATTCCGTCAACCTTTGTTATTCCAAGTTCATCAAGAACTGTCTTTATATTGCAATAATTGTTTCTTACTATCGAAACCCTGTCTTTGAAGGGCTCAAGCCTCCTGCTTGCTGCTTCTATAGCATCCTTATCCTGATCAATCCCTATCAGCTTGCCCTTCCCGGTAAGCTTCGATGCTATTACGCTGCTGTGTCCTGCGCCCCCAAGAGTTCCATCAACATATATTCCCTCAGGTTTTATATTTAATCCTTCAATACACTCATTCAAGAGTACCGAAACATGTGAAAATTCCATTCTAATCTGTTTATTCCTATATACCGATTCCAAGTTCTGCCATATGTTTTGCTATGTCGTCCATATCCTCGAAAGAAACAGTTCCTTCCCAACGATCTTTTGACCAAATTTCCACTCGACTTCCGACGCCTATCAAAACCGCATCCTTTTGAATATCTGCAAAATCTCTAAGTACCTGTGGTATCAGGATTCGTCCTGTTTTATCAACCTCAACCGTTGCCGCGCCTGCCAGGAAATATCTTGTAAACTGTCTTGCTTCCTTATCCATCATTGGCAGTGAATGAAGTTTTTCTTCAAAAGCGCTCCATTCTTTATCAGCAAACACAAACAGACAACCATCCATCCCTTTGGTAACAACAAACTCTTCGCCAAGAGTTTCTCGAAACTTTGCCGGGACAATAAGTCTGCCTTTAGCATCCAATGTGTGGTTGTATTCCCCCATGAACACTTTGTTGTCTGTTTCCTTTCACGCTTTTCTTAGTTACTTAAGCTTCTTGGAGTCATCCGGTACTATGTTTGCCATATTTTTCATCGTAATATGACACTTTTTACCACTTTTATAACACTTTGTACCACTTTCCCCCACTTTTACATACAATATACTATATTTTTACTTTCTTTGCAAGGGGAAAAAGCTTGATTTTACGGACTTTTTTCAAGTTTTTAAGGGGGAGTTTCATAGGTGGTTTTTCCTGTTTAAATATTTAGTGCCATAACAAAAAAGTTGGTTTCATATGCCATGTTCTATGGCACATAAAACCAACTTTTATAGAAATTATAATATTCAAAATATACTCTTTATTTACTCATCAGCATCTTTATCTTCTGCGGCCTCATCATTATCAACAACCAC
>JAKSRY010000040.1 GCA_024403415.1 Lachnospiraceae bacterium | reverse complement strand
ATAAGCCATCAACTTATGCGAAAGGATTCTCTGTAGGATAAGGAAGTGAAGCAGGCTGGTTGTAGCCGATTTCATCAACCTTAACTCCGATGTACTTAAATACTTCGAAGAGTGCCTTTCCAAAGTGTCCGAATGCAACAGCACCGTGGTGAGGATAGTTCTTCTCGATAAGAACGTGACGATAGAAACGTCCCATTTCCTTAATAGCGAATACACCGATACCACCGAATGATCTTGTTGCAACAGGAAGAACTTCACCCTGTGCTACATATGCACGAAGGATGTTGTCTGATGTTGACTGTAAACGATAGAATGTGATAGGTCCGGGAACGATATCTCCTTCAAGAGTACCCTGAGTAACTTCGATAGGAAGATTACGAGCCATGATAGCCTGATGCTCCATGTGTCCCTTAACAAGCTTTGTTGAGCATGTATTTCCACAGTGGAATCCCATGAATGTATCCTGAAGTGTGTAATCAAACTTTCCTTTGATAGAATCATCATACATGCACTTAGGAACTGAGTTGTTGATATCAAGAAGAGTAACAACATCATCAGAAACAGCTGTACCGATGAACTCAGAAAGAACACCATAAATATCAACTTCACAAGAAACAGGAATTCCGCGTCCTGTGAGACGGCTGTTAACGTAACAAGGAACACAACCAAACTGTGTCTGGAATGCAGGCCAGCACTTACCGGCGATTGCAACATATTCCTTAGATCCCTTATGAGCATCAATCCAGTCGAGTAATGTTAATTCGTACTGAGCAAGTTTAGGAAGGATAGTAGGCTTGTTGTTTCCATCGCCAAGTTCCTTCTCCATATCCTTAACAACATCAGGAATACGAGGATCATCAGCATGCTTGTTGAATGCTTCAAAAAGATCAAGTTCTGAGTTCTCTTCGATTTCAACTCCAAGGTTGTAAAGCTGCTTAATAGGAGCGTTACAAGCAAGGAAGTTCAAAGGACGAGGACCAAATGATATAATCTTGAGGTTCTTAAGTCCTACGATTGCTCTTGCGATAGGAACGAATTCATTAATCATCTTAGCACAATCATCAGCATCACCTACAGGATACTCAGGAATGTATGCCTTGGTGTTACGAAGAGCCATGTTGTATGAAGCATTAAGAACACCACAGTAAGCGTCTCCACGTCCGGCTGTTGTAACTGAATCATAATCTTCTTCTGCTGCTGCGCAAAGCATTGCAGGTCCATCAAACTGCTGGATAAGCATTGTTTCAGAAATTTCAGGTCCGAAGTTTCCAAGATATACGCAAAGAGCGTTACATCCCTGTGCCTTGATATCAGCAAGAGCATTCTTCATATCGATTTCGCTCTCGATAATTGTAACAGGGCACTCATAAATATCTGCTGCATCGTACTGCTTAGCATATGCCTCTGCAACAGCTTTTCTTCTTCTGATTGTAAGTTCAGCCGGGAAACAGTCACGGCTAACACCAACAATACCAATCTTTACCTTAGGTAAATTGTTCATTTGTAAAACCCTCCTTAAGAATTTTAAATATAGTTCACTTCTGTTATTTTAACCGGTAATCCCAGTTACTTAATGATTTCAAATACAGGCTTGCAAGCAGGATAAATCTGCTTGAACTGCTGATAACGAGCTTCATAACGATCAACAAGTTCCTGTGTAGGCTCTACTGTATCAATAATCTTAACGATTGCATCTGCAGCAGCTTCAACTGAAGCATACTCACCATTTGCAACTGCAGCAAGCATTGCGCCTCCGAGTGCAGGTCCTTCTTCAGATTCGATAACATCAACCTTGAGATTCATTACGTTGGCAATAATCTTCTTCCAAAGAGGAGACTTAGCACCACCACCGCAAATCTTTGTTCTTTCAATCTTAATTCCAAGAGACTTTGCAACTTCAAGAGAATCTCTAAGAGCAAAAGCTACGCCTTCAAGAACTGCCTGGGTCATATCTGCACGTGAGTTATCCATTGTAAGTCCGATGAATGTTCCTCTTGCGTTTGGATTGTTGTGTGGAGATCTTTCTCCCATGAGATAAGGAAGGAAGTATACATGGTTATTTCCAAGCTTATCATCTGTTATATCTTTCTGTTCTGCTGCATAATCCTTAGTTCCGATGATTTCGTCCATCCACCACTTGTTACATGATGCTGCCGAAAGCATACATCCCATAAGGTGATAACTTCCATCTGCGTGAGCAAAGCTGTGAAGAGCATTGAATTTGTCTACTCCAAAATTCTTAGATGAGATGAAGATTGTTCCACTCGTTCCAAGTGAAATGTTACACATTCCATCTCCAACTGTACCTGTTCCAACAGCTGCTGCAGCGTTGTCTCCGGCACCTGCTGCAACCTTACATGTTGCAGGAATTCCAAGTTCTGCTGCTATATCTTCCTTAACAGTTCCGATACACTCATAGCTTTCATAAAGCTTAGGAAGCATGTCAGTTGTAATAGAACAGATATCACACATCTCCTTAGACCAGCATCTGTTCTTAACATCCATAAGAAGCATTCCTGATGCATCTGAAACATCAGTTGCATTAACTCCTGTAAGCATATATGCAATGTAGTCTTTAGGAAGCATTATTTTCTTAATCTTCTTAAAGTTTTCGGGTTCTTTATTCTTAACCCAGAGAATCTTAGGTGCTGTAAATCCTGTAAATGCAATATTGGCAGTGTACTCAGAAAGTTTTTCCTTTCCGATTACATTGTTAAGATAATCTGTTTCTTCAAAAGTTCTTCCGTCATTCCATAAAAGTGCCGGACGAATAACATTGTCATTCTCATCAAGAATAACAAGTCCGTGCATTTGTCCACCAAAACTGATTCCTGCAACCTGTGATTTGTCACAATCTGCCATCAGTTCCTTAAGACCTTCCATAACTCCTGTATACCAGTCTTCAGGTTTCTGTTCAGACCAGCCGGGATTAGGGAAATACAAAGGATACTCCTTTGATACGATATTCTTAATCTGACCCTTTTCATCCATGAGTAAGAGCTTAACAGCTGATGTTCCTAAATCAATACCTACATAGAGCATATCTTTACCCCCATTTCAAAATTCGATAATTGATGCCACTAAACGCATCATAATCATAATAACATTCTATTAGTTTTCTGTCATTTCAAATATTGCTTATATATTGTCTGAAATAGCAAAACTTAATCAATTCGCTGTTTCACTATCGGACCACCCGTACCATTAATATATTCATCGGTTATGGTTACTGTTCCGATACTGCTGTCTTTAGGGATTTCATACATAATATCAAGCATAAAATCTTCAATAATTGCTCTTAACGCTCGGGCTCCCGTTTCCTTCTCCATAGCCTTCTTAGCAATTGCTCTGTATGCAGAATCATCAAATTCAAGTTTTACTTCATCAAGTTCGAGTAGTTTCTGATACTGCTTAATAATTGCATTCTTTGGCTCTTTAAGAATCTTGACAAGCATATCCTCATCAAGTTTTTTCAAGGTGTAGATAACAGGGAGACGGCCAAGGAATTCCGGTATGAATCCAAATTTACGCAAATCTTCATTTGTAACTCTGCTTAAAATTTCTTCATCATTTTCGTATTTATCCTTAAGTTCGGCACTGAATCCGATTCCTGTCTGTTTCTTCAGACGCTGACGTATTATTTCATCAAGATCAGGGAATGCTCCACCGCATATAAAAAGAATATTCTTGGTATTAATTGTGGTCATAGGTACCATAGCATTCTTGTTTGATGCTCCAACAGGTACCTCAACATCGGCTCCCTCAAGAAGACGCAGCAACCCCTGTTGAACGGCTTCACCGTTAATATCTCTGTTATGCGCATCTTTCTTCTTTGCAAGCTTATCTATTTCATCGATAAATACAATTCCTCTTTCAGCCTTTGCCACATCATTGTCAGCAGCCACAAGAAGTTTCGAAAGTATACTCTCGATATCATCTCCAATATATCCTGCTTCAGTTAATGATGTCGCATCTGCCATTGCCAGCGGAACGTTTAGAAGTCTTGCAAGCGTTTTAACAAGATATGTTTTTCCGCATCCGGTCGGTCCGATCATAAGCATATTGGACTTTTCAATTTCGATATCATCCGTATGACCGGTTGCAACCCTTTTATAATGGTTATAAACAGCTACAGAAATAACCTTTTTTGCACGTTCCTGTCCACATACATATTCATCAAGACGCTTCTTGATTTCATGTGGTGCAGGAATTGCCTTCAAATCTATAGGTTCGGGCTCTTTCTTAGATTTCTTTTTAATTTTCTGCTTGTTCGGAATGCCTCCGGTCCCCTGGAGATCAGAAAGATTTACGAAACGGATATTGGGAATTCCATTACCTAAATTCTTAGTCATCTCATCCATCATATTGGGATCGTTGAGCATACCCTGGTAGTCAAACTGCGACACTGTGTCCATTGTCTTTCTCATGCAGTCTGCACATACACAGATGTTATTTGGAAGCTTAAACATCTCTCCCGCCGTAGATTCTGGACGTCTGCACACAAAACACACGTCTTCATAATCTGAACCATCATCGTCATCCGGATCTACCGGTTGTCCGTCTACAATTTCCATGTATTCAGTATTTTTATCTTTAATATCTTCTGCCATTTTTCCTCTTCCTACTATTAATTAAAATACATAATTTTCTATAACCAACAAAATAATCACCAGGCAATAAACAGATCACCTACTCATCACTTTGTCATTCTTCCATAATTCATTAAGCATCACACATGGTTGGCGGTTTTCGTATCATTCCAGACCACTAAACTACTCGCCTTATGGTCAGCCACTGTCTGTATGATACATTGCTTACCTTAATTCCTGTTTTTGCGGTACTTGCATGTACAATCTTACCATTTCCCATATACAACGCAACATGCCCCGGATAACATACAATATCACCGGCTCTTGCCTGTTCATAAGATACTTCAGTACCTATTGACCTCATTCCGGTTCTTGGTATTGAATATCCAAAATCTTTGTATATTCTCCAGACAAATCCTGAACAGTCGGCCCCATTTGTCAGTGAAGTGCCTCCATAAACATATGGGTTTCCAACAAACTGTAATGCATACTGAACCATTCTGTCTCCAACTCCTCCGGAGCTGTAGTTTGATGCGGACTGGTAACTTTTGTTACCGCCCCCCGAAGAAGAATTGGAACTACTGCTGTTATTTGCTTCCTGCTCCTGTCTTCTTCTTTCTTCTTCAAGTGCCTTTTGGCGTTCTTCTTCCTCTTTTTTAGCTTTATCTATCTCTTTTTGCTTTGCAGCTGACTGTTTCTCAAGATTTCTAATATCCGAATTGATTTTATTCACACGGGACTTAAAAGCCTCGGCTTCCTTTTTAGCCTTGTTATACATCTGCTGGTAGTTATCGTACGCAGCTTTCTTTTCAGCCATTATCTGATCAAGATATGCCTTTTCTTCCTTGAGTTCATCCTCGGTAGTCTTGAGTTCCTCCATTTCCTCCTCAAGCTGATTCTTGATCTCAAGAGTTTTTTCCTTTGCTTCCTGATACTCACCGAGCAGTCTTCTGTCATATTCATAGAGTTTTTCGATATATTCAATCTTATTAATCATATCTGAAAAATCTCTCGAAGCCATCAGAACCTGAAGATAGGTATAGTCACCCTTTTCATAAAGATATTTAATTCTGAGCTTCATGGCATTATACTGAGCTTCTTCAGTAGCCTTCGCTTCTTCGTACTCAGCTGTCGTGATGGCTATTTTCTCTTCCATTGACTTAATATCTTCATTAATCATGTCAATACTTGCAATGGTTTCTACCAGCGCTTCGTCAACTTCTTCTATTTCTTCTTCAACGCCTTCCATGTCTTCAGAAATACTGTCGGCTTTTTCATTAGCCGCATCAAGCGAAGACTGTTCATTCTTTTTTTGCTCCTCAGCTTCTTTTTTCTTTTTCTCCAGTTCTTCCTTTTCCTGCTCCAATTCAGAAATAGTGGCAAAAGCCCTGATTCCACCAGGGCTTGCCACTACTATCAGTGCCATAATAGCTAATAATGCAATTCTCTTAAAAAACGAATTACTACTCATTAATTACTGCATTCTCCTTAAGGAAGTCAAATACCTTTTCGATAATAAGGTACTCACGGAACACTTCAAGATCACCAACTCTTTGCTTAAAAGCTTCAATAGTCTCACCCGTCTGACTTTCATCAATCATTTTCTGAATTTCTGAATCAATGTCATCCTTTGATATAATGAGATTTTCCTTTTCTGCAATTGCAAACAAAACAGCATACTGTGGTGCAACATTTTCTTTAAGCTCTGTCAGAATTTCTGCTTCGTAATTATCTGCGCTGACTCCATAGTACTGGCTTGCAACCATAGCCACATCCATTCCATATGTTGAAGCAACTGAGTTGAGATCATTTAATGTACTGTTATATAATTTCTGTACATATTCATCCGGAATATCCTTGACGATTTTACTTTCATCCATAAGTTTCTGCTGAATCTGTCCAAGAATCTGTTCGTCCTGATCACTCTCTTTTTCTGCTCGAATCTGATCTGAAATCTCTTTCTTGAACTCATCTACATTTGTAAATTTAGGATCAATCTCCTTAACAAAATCATCTGTAAGTTCCGGTTTAACTTCTTCTTTTATTTCATTGATTGTTACTGTAAACACGGCATCTTTGCCTGCAAGTTCTTCAGCGTATGCCTCAGGAAATGTTACATTGATATCTCCTGTTTCTCCAAGCTTAAATCCTATAAGTGCATCCTCAAATCCAGGAATTAATTGTCCTGATCCAATCGTAAGGTCTATTCCCTGTGCAGTTCCGCCATTAAATGCAACACCGTCTATTTTTCCTTCATAATCAATGTTTACTACGTCACCCTCTCTGACATCATCTCTGTCGGAAATTGGTTTAGTCTCAGATCTGAATGAAAGAATATAATCAATATACATATTCAACTCATCATCTGAAACTTCCAAAGAAGGCTTTTCAACATTTATTCCTTTATACTCACACAGTTCGACATAATCAGATGCAGTGAAATCCCAGGGCGCACTGCTTTCGGAAGCAGTGACGGTAGTTGCTTCTCCTTCTGTCTTCTGCTCGTCTTCACCACATGCAGTAAGCGAAAACAGGCTTAGCGCCATAATCAAAATAACAGCGGTTAATTTTTTCATAATAATCCTCTCTCCTTATGTCATACCTTCTGTTTGCCTCAATCCGATATCAGTCAAAGCAATAATCTCCTGCCATAATCTGTCAAAATAAAAAGTATGACATAACATATATTTTTCTCATATCAATATTAGATAATTTTAACACAACACTATAAAAATTAAAAATAAAAAGAAAATAAACAAATCTCTTACAGACAACTTGTTAATTATATTGGCTTATCATGGATAACAAATTCATTTCTTCTTTCTTGATATAGACTCAAATCAATGATAATATATCAAGGAAGTACTATTTCGAAAGGATTTTAGATATGTCTACAGGTTGGATTATTGCATTAAGCATTCTCGGAGGATTATTGGTAATCCTCATAGTTTTATTCTTCCTGGGTCGTAAGGCTCAGAAAAAGCAGGAATCTCAGCAGGCTCAGATTGAAGCCATGAAGCAGAGTTATTCAATGCTTATTATTGATAAAAAGAAACTTCGTCTTAAGGATTCCGGTCTTCCGAATTCAGTTATTGAGCAGGCACCTAAGCTTATGAAACGTGCGAAACTTCCTATCGTTAAGGCTAAAGTTGGTCCTCAGCTCGTTACACTTGTCTGTGATGGAAAGATATTCGAAGATCTCCCTGTCAAAAAAGAGGTTAAGGGAACAATTTCAGGTATCTATCTTACAGCTTACAAAGAACTTCATGGTAAGAGGGAAGTTAAGCCGCCCAAGAAAAAATCACGTTATGCACAGTTTGTTGAGAAGATTCAGGAAAAGGGTGGTGCAAAACCCATTCCTACAAAAGCAAAGCCCGATTCTGCAAAGACAAAACCCGGTTCTACAAAGAAGAAGAAACACTAATTATCGTATGGTTTTTCGAAACAAATTCACCCTGGTTAAATATTTCATATTCAACTGACATTTCAATCTCTCTTTCCGATTCGGAAAGGGAGATTTGTTTTGTTCTGAATTCTAATGGTAATCTTCCATATGGCGTAGAATAATCGCAGACTCTGGTCTGCCCATTTTCAAATATAAGTTTTGCATTAAGATCGCCGTTTTTAACAACCTCAAGCGAACGATGATTAAACCTGTAACGCGCTGTATCGGCAATTACATAATGGTTTGTGTTTTTCACAAAATAACGTCCCTTATATTCTTCTCTTTCTATATTCTGATTTCCGTCCATATCCGTCTGGATACCTTTAACCTTTAAAGATACATTTTCGTTCATAATAATCTCCGTCAGTCAGCCAAAATCCGATTGCCTATCCTTCCCCAATCAGTATTCAGGAACTAATCAATCTTTATCTGATAGTCATTCTTTATCAGATAATCAACCCTCTTCGCATTCACTTCGTATGTGTTCTATTATCTCTTTTTCCTGATTGTCTATGTGAATAGCCGCAGCTTCTTTTGCCCGCTCTACATCCCGATTACGTATCGCTTCATAAATATCTTTATGCTCAAGGATAAGTTTTTCATGAATATTCTGATCTTTAAGATAAACAAACCTGTATCTGTACATTTGCTCTGCAAGATTATTTACAAGCGATATTAGTCTTTCGTTACCTGTTGCTTCCATAATGATATTGTGGAACTCGACATCAGCTTTGGCAATTTCTGCTGTATCTATATCTTTGTCGGATGCCTGCTTAACAGCCATTTCAAACTGCGTCTGTGCATTTTGCAGGTCCATAAGTTGTTCTTCACTTATCCTTATGCACGCAAGCTCTGCAATCAACACATCCAGCGCCCGTCTTACTTCAAGCACATCCTTAAGACTCTTTTCCGATATCTTTGCAACCTGCGCACCTCTTCGCGGCAAGGTTTCAACAAGTCCCTCAAGTTCAAGTTTTCGTATGGCTTCACGAATCGGTGTTCTGCTCACCCCAAGCATTTGAGAAAGCTGCACCTCCATCAAACGCTCTCCCGGTCTGATATTTCCTGTAAGAATCGCCCTTCTTAATGTATTAAATACAACATCTCTCAGCGGGAGATATTCATTCATATTCAGTTTTAAGCTCTCTTGCCTATCCATAGATTTATTCCTTATCAGCATTCCTTTTCGTTAGTCTGTTCTCCGAATCATTAAGTTATTTAGACTAACTTCTTACTTCATCGAATTTTTTATTAGTCTATTTTTTACCTCTTGCGATTTCACAGACTAACTTTAGCCTTCATCCTGCATTATCTTTAGTCTTTTTTCGCTAACTACTATTTTTTAAGACTAATTCAATACCTGTAAACGGCTTTTTCGTTAGTCGTTTTCAGCTGTCTGTGCGTTTTTAGACTAATCATCATTATATTACTTAAAGTTTGTCACCTGAGTGAAACATTCGCCTCCAAGCATCTTTATTTTTTTCTCTGCCCGCTTTGCCTTACCAAGACCATCCTCAGAGTAGTCAAATATTCCAAAAACAGTTGGTCCTGACCCACTCATCATCGCATTAAGCGCTCCTTCGTCCATCATTGCCCTTTTATATTTTCCAATGATGGGATTTTCTTCTTCTGTAACAAACTCAAGCACATTGCCCATTCTATCCGCAATATCTTTAATATCTGAGTTCTTAATTGCGTCAATCATTCCATCCACATCCGGATGATTAATCATATTTTCCTCAAGCGAATCATATTTTTTATAAACATATGGTGTAGAGACACCTATTGCCGGTTTTGCAATCAGTAAATGACACGGAGCTGGAGCCTCTATCGGAGTAAGTATTTCGCCAATGCCTTCACTTAATGCAGTTCCTCCCATTATACAAAACGGAATATCTGCACCAAGTTTAACTCCCATACCGCACATTTCGTCCAATGTCATATTTAACTTAAACAAATCATTCAATCCGTGGAAAACAGCAGCTGCATCCGTACTTCCTCCGGCCATACCTGCCGCGACAGGTATTCTTTTTGTAAGTACTATCTTAACGCCACTTTCAACATTCTTTGTTTCCATTACCATTAAGGCTGCGCGGTACACAAGATTCTTCTCAACAGGACCAATCAGTTCCTCTGTATACTTTCTGCCTTCATCATCATACACTTCAAGTTCAATTCCGACTTTTTTACTGTCACCGGTTCCATTGCCATTCTTATCAGCATTACTGCACTCTTCAAATGTCAGTGTGTCATGAAGTCCTATTGTTTGCATAATCATTCTGACTTCATGATATCCATTAGGTCTTCTTCCCGTAACATCAAGGCTAAGATTTATTTTTGCATATGCTTCCCTGGTAATCATGCTGCTCCTTCTATTAAGTTAATAACCTATCAATATTTTGTATGTATACTTTCTAGTGTTTTTACTGAGTTGTTTTACTGTGTGGTTTTACTGCTTGTTTTCTCTACCATTTAAATTGAATAGTAAATTCCGTATATTATATCTATTTGCTTTCGTAGTGCATTATGTATTTATAATATTGTATACAAAATGCAGTATTTTGTATATCCTTAGCTACGTTATTCTACTCTAAATATAAATGTATCAGTTTTACGTCTCCAACAACATTTACCAGTGAGGACTGACTTATCCTGTTTTCACTGGTAATTTTCATCCGCTTTCTTTCTCTTTTTACCAGTATATTCCCTCTTTTCTAACCCTCACTGGTAAAAATTGACATCATGGAACTATTTTCATCCATTTTTTACCCGTTTTTTACCATCCTTTACCAGTAAAGACCGACTTTGCCTTTTTTACTGGTAATTTTCATCCGCTTTCCTTCTCTTTTTACCAGTATATTCCCTCTTTTCTAACCCTCACTGGTAAAAATTGACATCATGGAACCACATCATGGAACTATTTTCATCCACGATATTTCGCTCCTATATAGAGGCCTCTTATATCCGGATACCATTTTATATATATCAGCATGCATTTATTCACATTATTTTCTTGAAATATCCATATAAAGAGTAATAAAATAGCCTAGTATGTTGAATGGTCCAAACAGACCTTAGAAATATATAATAAATAATCATAATAAAAGAGGTATGTGATATGACTACTTATGGCGCTCTGTGTCTGATTCCGCCTGCGGCAATGCTTATATTTGCCATTCTGACCAAGAAGTCCTTTGAAGCTTTGCTTTTTGGAACGATAGTTGCATATATCATTATGTATAAGCAGAATTTCCTTGGTCCATGGTGTGATTTGCTGATTGACACAATTTCCGATCCTGATAATCAGTATATTCTGCTTCTCTGCGGACTGTTTGGCGGATTCATATTTCTATTACGCGAAGCAAACGGAACAATGGGCTTTTCAAATCTTGTCGCCCGATTCTGTAAAGGCGAACGAAGTGTTATGATAACCTCGTTTTTGATGGGAATTGCAATCTTTGCCGATGACTATCTGAACATAATGACAATAGGAACCTGTATGAAAGACGTATGTGATAAGCGAAAGGTTCCCCGTCAGGCACTTGCATATATTATCGATTCAACCGGAGCCCCTGTGTGTGCACTTATTCCCTTTTCAACATGGGTCGTATTTTATTCCGGAGTATTCATGCAGGAACAGGCCATAGTGGATATGGGATATAATACGGAAATGGGTATCTATCTGGATGTACTTCCCTATATGTTTTATCCTATCTTTGCACTTCTCATAGTATTTCTTTTTGCTGTAGGAATTATGCCTAAGTTCGGTGCTATGAAAAAAGCCTATGCCAATGTTGAAAGTTCCGGTTTGGAACACAAGCATCCCGAGATGCACAATGTTCCTTCCGTAGATATAGCAATGGCAGGAATGAGTGTTGACTACCCTCCGGAGAAGTCAAAGAAAAACGGAAATATTCTTGATTTCCTTATTCCTATCATGGTTTTGATTACCATGACACTGATCACCGGTGAAATGTTACAGGCAATCATAATCACACTTGCAGTATGTATGATTATGTATCTTCCACGTAAAAAGATGACCTTTACACGTTATGTCGAACTTTTCTTTGCCGGTTTTGCAGACATTCTTCCCGTACTTGGAATTTTACTTGCATCATTTATGATAAAGAATGCATGTGCCGAGATGGGACTTTCAGAATACGTAATAGAAAAGGCAATGCCGTTCCTTAACAGCGCTACTCTTGCAGCAGTGATTTTCGTTATCATAGCGGTATTAACATTTATTACAAGTTCTTTCTGGGGCATTGAAGCTGTAGCAGTATCAATCGTTGTTCCTCTTGCTTCTGCGCTTGGTGCAAATGTTCTCCTCGTACTTGGTGCAGTAGTTTCCGGCGGAGTATTTGGAAGCCATGCATGTTTCTATTCAGATGCAACTGTACTGTCATCAGCAACCTGTGAGATAGACAACATGTCACACGCCGTCTCCCAGATTCCATATGCACTGATAAGTGCTGCACTCGCAACCATTACGTTCCTCGTATTTGGATTTATTATGTAATACAAATATTCTGCTTTATTTCAATTCCAATAAGTAGAATAGATTTTCTTGATTGTATAAACAATTGTATAAAATAAAAGAACGCATATCCCGGTGCTTATCACACTAAGATATGCGTTTTTATATTAGTTTTATACTTCTATAAATTACTATATTATTAAAATACTGCCATTACTATCAGGATACTGCCCGACATATTATTATCTACAACTATATGGTCACTTCCGAAATCACTTCATCGCGCTCCAAATCAGATATGTAAGTGTGCAAAGAAGTCCGAGACTTGCAAGTGCGAGGCCAAAGGAAAGTGATCTTGAAATAATATTATGGCTTTCGGAAGCCCTGAGGTTAGCCATTGCCATTCTGTGTTCATAACTATTAACGGGCTCACGATCTTCTTTGGTTAATCTGTAATGAATTCTGTCAAATCTGTCCCCAAAGAAATGTGTGATTGCATTTCCTTCCACATATTCTTTCGGAACCTGTCGGTCTGAGTACAATGTCTTTCTTAACACAACTATCACAAAATCAACAATACTATCCAATATCCTTGCAAAGAATATAAGTATACCCGGTAAAATCTTCAGCAACAGCGGTCGGAATATCAGGTTTTCAAGATCGAGCTTTGCAGGCCATTTGTCAGCATATACGCCACCCTTAAGACTGATTCTTTCTTTTGCTGTAGCACCTTCCATAAGAAACAGCCTTATTACAAAGATATAAATCAGAATACCCAATACAATAGATATCAATCCACCCTTAAGGTTTTCAAAACTAAAATATGAAATACTCTCTTCCAGTTCCGGTGCATGCATGAACTCTGATCCAAGATCTGCAATCTTATCCATAGTCTTGGCAGGAAGCATTCCAAGTACGGGAAGAACCAAAGTTGACAGTCCGATTGCAAACATGGATGGAACTGTAATATATGTCTTCTTCATTCCATCATATTTTTCCTGAAGTGCACTGTCCTCATTCTTTTCGACAAAGATACACCAGAACAGCTTAATCATATATGCAAGAGTGCATCCACCTGATACAAGGAAAATCCACTCAACCATTGATGTCATACCGCTTCCGAGTATATGCTCACATTCAAGAATTCCTTCATGAAGTAGTGTCTTTGAAATATAACCGTTAAACAGCGGAATTCCTCCGATTCCGACTACTCCGATTCCAAAACAGATTTTGAGGAAGTTCTTATTTCTTCCAAAGCCTCTTATATCGTTAAGATTAAGTTTATGAATATTGCAGAAAACCACACCTGCTATCATAAACAGAACAAGCTTAAGTAATGAATGATTAACCATATGAAGCATGGTTCCTCTCATTGCAAGGGCACCTTCTTCAGAAAGCATGGTTCCCGTTCCGATTCCAACCATTATGAAACCGATTTGGGACATTGACGAACACGCAAGGGTTCTCTTAAGGTCAACACCAAATAATGCAAGGATAGCACCAAGTGCCATAGTTATTACACCAAGCGCAAGCATAAATTTGCCCCAACCAATATCGCCATTCATCATCTGAAAGCTGATAATAATAATTCCGAATACACCTGATTTGGTAAGAATACCTGACAATAATGCTGATGCCGGAGCCGGCGCAACCGGGTGAGCCTTTGGAAGCCATATATGCAGGGGATACACACCTGCCTTTGCAGCAAATCCAAAGAATATAAGTCCGCATGTAAGGTATTTATTATATCCACCATTATTAAGAAGCAATATTCCCATCAGCATGGCAAGACCACCAATTACCGCTACTGCAAGATAGGTTCCACCTGCTCTTATTGCTTCTTTAGTCTCCTCCTGCACAACCCATGCATAAGAAGTGAAAGACATCAGTTCGAAAAATATAAAGGTTGTAAACAAATCTTTTGAAAGAAATACTCCCACCAGACTTACAAGTGTTACTCCAAAGAAGAAGAAATATCTTCCGTTTCGTTCATGATGTTTGAAATACTGAATGGAAAAAATTGCCGTCATAAGCCACATAAACAACGCAATAATCGTATATACGATTCTAAAGCCATCTACGGTAAACCCTATTCCATTTCCACAAATTGCATCTAATATATTCATTTCATTTTCCTTAAATAAACATATAGTCTTTCAATACTCAATTTTTTATTCTTAATCTACTTATTCACAACACGTAAATTATTCTAATTGATTTTTCTCAAAAAGTTCCCATTGCAACATTCGTAAGTAAACTTACAATTGGCTCTGAATACAGACCAAATACAAACATACACACAATAAATATTCCAAAAGGAACCAACATCTTCCATCCGGGATCAGAGAACTTCTCAACAGTTGAATAATCAAAATCTTTGTTCGGGAAGTATGCTCTTACAACCACCTGAAGCATATATATTGCAGTCAGCAATGCCGAAATAAGCAGAGCTCCTACTCCAAAATAGGCAAAACCATTCTGTGATTCAACAGCTGCCGTTGCAAGGTTCCATTTACTTATGAATCCACATAATCCCGGAACTCCCATAAGTGCCAGCGAAGATATCGTAAACGCAGCGAATGTAAAGGGCATTTTTCGTCCAAGTCCGTCGAGTTCATATACATAAGTCTTTCCGGTTCTTGTAATAACAGCACCAGCACAGAAGAATGAACAAATCTTCATTACTCCGTGGAACAACATATGTGTGAGTGCACCAATCATTCCAAGCGGAGTCATTATAAGACATCCAAATAAAATATATGAAAGGTTTGAAACCGTAGAATATGCAAGTCGTCTTTTGAAATGACGCTCTCTGACAGCCTGCGAACAGCCATAGACGATTGTTATTATTACCACAAGCATTGGTATATATTGAGCAAACGAACCTTTAAGGATGTCTGTTCCGAAGCTGAAATATGTAATTCTTAAAATTGCAAATGCACCTGATTTAACAACTGCTACCGCATGAAGAAGTGCTGTAACAGGTGTGGGCGCTACACCGGCTTTTGGAAGCCATGAGCAAAGTGGACAAACAGCCGCCTTAACACCAAATCCAAAGAAACCAAAGAGATATACAATTCTCATCAAAGTCTCTGAATAGCTTCCGTCATTCTTTAAGACACCACCTAATACAAAATCAAGCGAATCAGCATAATTGAACAGGAATACAAGTGTGATAAATCCAAATGCCGCACCGCCAAGTGAATAGTAAAGATAAGTTCTTGTGGCAAGTGTAGCTTCTCTTGATAAGCTGAATATAATCAACGGAACTGTTACAAGTGTAAGCATTTCATAGAAAACATACATTGTTAACAGATTTGAAGCTGAAGCAATTCCAAGAGTCACTCCAAAGGTCATTGTGTAAAAAGCAAAGAAAGTTGTCTCTTTACATGATTTTTCATTTGCTTCATGCTTCATGTACTCGAACGCATATAAAGAAGCCAAGGGCCAAAGGAACGAAACGAGTCCTGCAAAAATAGTTCCCATTCCATCAAAACCAAGGCTGATTGTAAATTTACCAACAAAAGTAATGATGTCAAGGTTCTCTGCAGGTCTGTTGAACAGCAACAGGAAACTGATAATTGAAGTGATAACCGTAATCACTTCAGTATATACACACATCCTTGCCCTATTCTTAAAGGGAATAAAGAACAGTGCTGTTCCACCGATTATCGGAAACAGAATTAAAATACAATACCAATAACTACTTAAATTTAAGCCCATACCATCACCTCCGGAAACATTCCGATTAATACTGACAGAATAGTCAAAATAATCATTGGAACAAGCATAAGAAGATTAGGTTCCTTCCATGCGGCAATTTTGCCTTCATTCTCATTGAAGTCCTTACCGGGGAAGAACGCATTAATCGTGATTGGAAGCAAATATCCTGCTGTAAGCAATGCAGAAACCATTAAAATAACGGGGCCCAGCCACGCAAATACACCATAATCTGTTCCCAATGCACCTGAACAAAGATACCACTTGGATGCAAAACCACCAAATGGCGGAATACCGATAAGCCCTAATGAAACAATGGTATAGCACCACATCATAACCGGCATTTTCCTGCCGATTCCCTTAAGTTCATCCACTCTCTTACATCCCGTAATATGAATGATTGCACCTGCAACCATGAAGAGTGTACTCTTAATACATGCATGCGCTGCAACATGAATTAAAGATCCCTTAAAAGAAACAGGATTTATCATAAAGATACCAAAAAGAATATATGAAACCTGACTTACTGTTGAATATGCAAGTCTCTTCTTTAATATCTGCTCTCTGAACGGAAGTGCCGAACCCATCAAAATAGTAATTAATGAAAGAATCAAAACTACATTTCTAACCCAGGTTCCTCCAAAATATTCAGGTCCGAATACATAGTAAATAACTCTTATGACACCGAGTGCTCCGGCCTTAACAATAATTCCCGAAAGAGCAGCTGACGCAGGTGATGGTGCAACAGGATGCGCTGTCGGAAGCCATGCCTGCATAGGAAACATACCTGCTTTAACTGAAAATCCTACTATCATAAGTAGCAGGGCTACTGTCAAAACTTTCGGTCCACCTTCAGCAATAAATCCGCCCTGGATGAATGTCATTGTCGAATCTGTTGCATATTTTGCAACGAAATATATACCAAACAGAACCATATATGCCCCTGCAAATGAGTAAAACATATATTTGAGTCCTGCCATCAAGGCCTCATGAGTACGATCATGGAGAACAAGTGCGAATGATCCGAGAGTCAGCATTTCAAAGAATGCATAATAGGTTACAAGATTCTCTGCAAAGCAAAGAGCAAGAAGCACTCCAAACAACAGCAGATAAAAGCCGTAGAATCTGACCTGATGCTCTTCCTCCTTCATATATTCAAATGAATAAAAACCTATGACAGTCCATACAATGGATATTAATGCTGCAAAAAATCTTCCAAGCTCATCCATCTTAAAAGAAAGAGTAATGACATCATTCAGACTAATCACACTTATGCTTTCCTTAGGAAATGAAATAATGCTTAAACCTGCTAAAATTAATGTCACCACAAGACCTATTCCTGCGTATACGCATACGCCCTTAAAGGAAGGTATCTTTTTGCCAAATATAAAAAGTATGGCACTCATCAATATTGGAATTGTAATTGCAAATAATAAAACATTCATCTTAAAAAAGATTCCTTAAATAAAATATTAAAATATAAATAAAACGCTTTTATCACTATTGTGATTATCCAAGACAAAATACATAAACAGATATCCTTTATCCTATTTAAGTATTATGAAAACAGGTATCCATTATCCTATGTCAACGTTATGAGAACAAATCAAGTCCTCTGTTAATCCAGTCAAGAATAGTATTGGAGAAAATACCAAGTGCAATATTCAATGCGATAAAACATATAATAACCACACCATATAATTTCTGCTGCTTAAAGGTAAGTCTGTCTCTTTCTTCTACTACTCCGTTGATACCAATTCTGTCGGTATGAACGATTTCGCTTTCAGCCCCCCCTGCAACTATTCCCGTAACATTTGTTGCTTCTGTTATCTTTTCAACCGGAGTATAAATTCTCAATACTGTCTTCATGAAGTAGATAGCATTAAGAATAGTACTGATACCAAGTACAACAAGTGCAAGAATCAATTTTATTTTTCCTGCCGAAAAAGAGGCATCCATAAACTGAAGCTTACTGATGAATCCTGAGAAAAGTGGTATTCCTACCATTGACAGGGATCCAACCATAAATCCGGCACCTGCAAGCTTATTACGAAGTGCAGATCCCGTAAGATCCACAAAGTGTCTTGAGCCTCTTGAAACATCTGTCAGACCTATTGCCGAAATAAACAACATTGATTTCGTAGCAGCATGCGACAGAATATGGAAAATGGAAGCTATAATACCTTCCCTTACTCCAAGTCCAAATCCCATATAGATATAACCTATCTGAGCAATTGATGAAAATGAAACCATTCTTCGAATATCATTTTCCCTGATGGCACTCACGGAACCGCTTATCATTGCTATAAGTCCGAATACAAACAGCACGTTGAAAATGTGTGAACCTGAAATAACATCAAATCCAACTACTCTGTAGAATATTTTAATGAGAAGGAATATATATCCCTTCGAAACAAGGCTTGACAACATAGCTGCTGACGATACTGTTGAATATCCGTATGCATCCGGAAGCCAGCTGTGGAATGGAAACAGAGCACTCTTTACCGCAAGACCACAGACAAGCAGTGAAATGGTGACTGACACAGTAACTGTCTGACTGCTGTCTGCCATTACTGTTGCAAGTGATTCCTTAATATTACTCATCAGCAGGTGTCCTGTGAGATCATACGTCATCATTATTCCAAGAAGAAGAAGTCCCGAACCCAGCAATGACATAATCATATATCTTATTCCGGCCTCAATATTTCTTCCGTTCTCACGAATAACAATCAGTCCGGCTGCTGCAATAGTATTTATTTCTACAAATACATACGCTGTGAAAAGGTCGTTAGTATATATAAGTGCAAGTAAAGAACTGAGCAAAAGGTCAACAAGTACATAGTACAGGAACTCTTTTCTCTCAGACACTTCATCTTTAATTTTTTGTCTGCCTCCAAGCATTGAGAGCAGCATGATGATACTAAAGAAAAGTGCCATTCCGGCTTCCAGAACTCCAAATCTTATTTCATTTCCCCATGGAGCAGGAAACTTACCCATGACATAAACATAAGACTCTCCCGTTGAGAGTGTATACATCAGTGTCATAAGCGACATAATACCAACTGCTATCATCAGACAACAATTCAATGCTCTGGCCGCCTTCCTTTTAAGACCGGAACTGATTATTGCCGAAAACATGCAGGCCAGTATAGATATTGCAGGGAAATTCCGTA
>JAKSRY010000004.1 GCA_024403415.1 Lachnospiraceae bacterium | reverse complement strand
AGGAATTTTTCAGGGTTGCATTGCTGTTCAAATGTCAAGGTTCTTGTCGCTTCAAGCTTACTGCTTTTTAGCGGCAACTCACACATAATATCATTATCAAATGTGTAAGTCAATATCTTTTTTTGAAAATTTTAATATTTTTTTGAATCATCAAAATAACATTAAAACTTTGCCGCCTTTTTCAGCGGCGAATGTCATTATAACACTACATTTTTTGCATTGTCAATGCAGTTTTTTTAATCTTTTAAAGGTTTTTTTATTCTTGTATTCAGGTCAAAAAACTCACCACTATATATTGTGTTTCTTCCTATATATAATATGTAATTAAATATTAATCTCAGCTGTAAATCAATTCTGATATGACTGCAAGCAACAGATTTAAGTTATATTCATAGTATTTATTAACAAATACATATAACTTGTAATATAGACAAACCAACAGCTCGTTATATAATGACTATATGTAAGTGCTAAATACGTTTCCGGAGGTTTCAATATAATAATGAAAAAAAGACTTCGCAACTATCTTATATATTTATCGGAAATAAAATATGATAACTTGGACAATGAGAAAACGCAGGAATTAAAAGAGGATCTCTTAACTCAGATTTCCTTCTTTCAACACGAAAGGCTTATTCATCTTCTTGTCACACTGACCTTTGCAATATTGAGTGTTGCTTCCATAATTACATGTCTTTTCATGCCATCAACAACTCTTATGGTTCTTTGCGGTTTATTTTTCGTATTGTTAATCCCATATGTATTTCATTATTACTTTCTTGAAAACGGTGTTCAGACATTATATACCTATTATGATTTATTAATGAAACAAAAATATTAGTTTTTCACCTATAATGTGTATAATACCTGCCTTATAACTAATACAATTATTGTTATCAAACGGTCTGCTATTTCATTCTGTCTGCCATGGTATAGAAATCATAATAGATTCCCTTTAATTCCATTAATGAATTATGATTTCCTTCTTCTACTATTCCGTCCTCTGTTAGCACGAGTATTCTGTCGGAATTTTTAATGCTGGATAATCTGTGTGCTATGGTTATGGTTGTTCTTCCTTCAGACAATCTTGAAAGCGACTTAGCTACTTCAAATTCACTTTCATTGTCAAGCGCCGAGGTGGCCTCATCCAGTATCATTATTGTAGGATCCTTGAGAAATACTCTTGCAATGGATATTCTCTGCTTCTGTCCGCCTGACAGCTTAACACCTCTTTCACCTACATAAGTATCATAGCCATCTTTAAGTGCCATAATAAAATCATGTGCTCCGGCTTTCTTTGCAGCATCAATGATTTCCTCAATAGAAGCACCCGGCCTTCCATAGGATATATTTTCACGTACAGTTCCTGAAAACAGATACACATCCTGCTGAACAATACCGATATTACTTCTTAATGACTTAAGAGTATAACCCTTTATATTTTTACCATCGATAAGTATCTCTCCCTGATTGATATCAAAGAAACGAGGTATCAGGTTACACAATGTCGTCTTGCCACCTCCCGACGGACCAACTATTGCAAGTTTCTCGCCTGCTTTAACATCAAGATTCAGATTGGTAAATACAATATTGTGATCATCGGGATACTCAAAAGAAACATTCTTAAACTCAATATTGCCTTCAGGTTTTGGCATTTCTACTGCATCGGGTTCGTCAAATATCTCTATATCGGCATCCATTATCTGTAAGAATCTTTCTATTCCTGTAATTCCACGAAGAAACTGTTCTGCAAATTCCATAATAGTCCTTATGGTAGCTATCAGTGTAGTTACATACATGACATATGCAACTAGATCCCCTGCTTCAATATGACCCGTTACAAGGAATGAGCCTCCGCCAAGAAGAACGATAAGATACATAACTCCATCAAAGCCTCTCGTTGCAGTATGGAAGGTTGCCATATATCTGTAAGTGAGCTTTTTGATTTTGTAAAATTTGCCATTACCTTCCTCAAATTTACTACATTCCATCTCTTCATTAGTAAAAGCCTTGACAACCTTCTGTCCAAGGAGGCTGTCTTCTAACGATGCATTCAGCTCACCTATCTGAACACGCTGTTTTGCAAAACCCTCTCTGTTTCTTCTGTTAAGCTTAATACATACAAAAGCCATTACCGGCACAACCGCAAATACCATTAATGTTAATGGTATATTTATAGTTAACAAAATTATGAAGGCTACAATAATTTTAACAAATGCAATAAAGAACTCTTCCGGGCAGTGATGAGCAAATTCCGTAACATCAAACAGATCGCTCGTAATTCTGCTCATCAAAGTACCAACTTTGGTATTGTTATAATAAGTGACGGAAAGCTTTTGAAGATGTTCATAAGCATCTTTTCGCATATCGGTTTCCATGGCAGCCCCCATCACATGCCCCTGGTATCCCATAAAATAATTAGCCGCACAGTCAATTATTCTTAATCCCAAATATAAAAGGCCTAACATTCCTACAGTTTTAATGGTTAATGATGCCAGATCATTAAGTCCTGTATTAGTTATATATCTTAATATCATAGGTAGAACGAGTTCACATATTGTAGTTAATGCTGCACAGAACAGGTCTATGAAAAATATTTTTTTATGACGTCCATAATACGGCAGAAATCTTTTAATAAGTTCTTTTGTACTATATTCTTTTCTCATCATTACTCCTTTCCATATTCATTATAATGAAAAAGAAAAAAGCTCAGAATCAATAATTCCAAGCTTTTATTTCCTAAGCGGAGAAAGAGGGATTTGAACCCTCGCGCCGCGCGAACGACCTACACCCTTAGCAGGGGCGCCTCTTCAGCCTCTTGAGTATTTCTCCAAATCTGAACTTAACCACTACCAATATTCAGTTGCGCCCTCACGCGCATTTCATATTATATTCAAGGATAGGATATTTGTCAACCTATCTTCCACTCACCATTTACATATTCTAACAATACTTCTTCACAGTCTCCATTTCCGTCCGGCAAAGATAAACATCTAAGTATTTTTTTAGAACCGCTTCCATCCCCAACAGTTACGGAAGAGTATCTTCCTTCCGGCAGATTTGCCATAACATACTCACCATCTCTGTACTCAAAAATACTGATTTCATACTCATCATACTTTGGGCCAAGAGTATATTGAATGAAGCAAATATCATTGCTTCCATTTCCGGTAAAGTCAGCACCTTCTGTCTTAAAGTCTTCTCCCCAAAGATCACTTCCAAGAAGGAGATTCTTACCATTTCCAAGGAAAAGAAAAGCATTGGCAGTATACTCTGAATTAACCGACATGTGATAATCTCTGTAGACCCTGTCTAAAATTCCATCGCCGTCATAATCAACTATGGGATTATTTGCATTAAAGGAAGGATGTAAATCAGCAAAACCATCGTATTCGGACTTAAACTCCTTTGATACCCTGTCAGGAGGCAGAACTCTGCTTCTCATCTCTTCCGCAGATATGGTTCCTATATAAAATTCCCAAAATTCAGGATGCGATAAATCAGTATTTCCTTTTTCTACTTCTGCAAAATATTTCTTTATATTCTGATATGACATGCTTTCATCGTCAGAAAGATATGCATATTCTATTATTCCATCAGAATTATCGTAGGTCTCTACTTTTAAGTATTTTGCATAATAATCCGAATAACCCGACTCGGTATCATACCCGTCTCTTGTCTTATCTTCAACAACATGGAAGTCCGAACCATTATATTCAACATAGTAATATATTGGATCAAAGTTGGTTGTAAACTGAGCCATAACCAGTTCAGCAGGCCTGTGTAAACGCATTTCTGAAATGAACTTATTATAAGCATCAAGACCATTTTGAGCCATTCCAAACATTACACTATAAATATCCTCTCTCTGCACCACCAGGGCATATTCGTCCGGCAGTTCCTGAAGCAAAACCTTTACTTCATCAAGAGTATGTAATGCTTCTATATTTCGGTAATAATCCTGAGAACATACTGATATGTCTGCTTCTTCCATCGCCAGCGGTGTTGTCTTACCAATTTGCAGGCTGTCATATCTTTCACACAATCTTGCGTTGATTCCTGTCATTTTATTTTTCTGAGCTGACAGCTTATCTGTATATTTCTCTTTAAAAATATTTTGGGAAATAAGAAATGAAGCAATAACAATAGCCGCAACCAAAGCCGCGGCTATAATATATTTAATCCATCTTAAATTCCTCGATTGCTGTTTCATACAAATTGTTACCTTCGGAATCTATTACAACTATGACCGGAAAGTTCTCTACCTCAAGTTTTCTTATGGCTTCGGTTCCCAAATCATCGTACGCAATTACTTCAGATTTTTTAATTGCTTTTGATAAAAGTGCTCCGGCTCCACCAATTGCCGCAAAGTATACTGCACCATTTCTCTTGATGGCTTCATATACATCCTGAGTTCTTTTGCCTTTGCCAATCATACCACGAAGACCTAAATCTAACAACTGCGGTGTATATTTATCCATTCTTCCTGCAGTAGTCGGACCGGCAGATCCTATCGGGCGACCCTCTCTTGATGGTGACGGACCCATATAATAAATCACGTTTCCCACAATATCAAACGGCAGCTCCTCACCATTCTTCAGAGCATTAGACATTCGTAAATGTGCCGCATCTCTTGCAGAGTAGATTGTACCTGAAATATATACGGTATCTCCACTTCTTAAATCAGCTGCAACCTCCTTAGAGATTGGTGCATTAATATATTTATCCATAATTAAATCTCCCTGACACAATGTCTGTATACATGACAGCAAATATTAACAGCAACCGGCAATCCTGCAATATGAGTAGGATAAGTATTTATATTTACCGCAAGAGCAGTTGTACTTCCGCCAAGTCCTCCGGGACCTATTCCCAGCTTATTGATTTCTGTGAACATTTCTTCTTCAAGTTCTGCAACATATTCAATGTCAGAATGAACACCAATCGGTCTGGTAAGAGCCTGTTTTGCCATTATTGCACATTTTTCGAAGGTACCACCTACACCTACTCCTACAACCATGGGAGGGCAGGCATTGGGGCCGGCATCTTTAGCAGCACTGATAATAGCCTTTTTAACTCCTTCAATACCATCTGCAGGCTTCAGCATAAATACCTTGCTCATGTTCTCTGATCCAAATCCTTTTGGAGCTATAGTGAGCTTTATTTTATCTCCTTCAACAATATTGTAATGTATTACGGCCGGAGTATTATCCTTGGTGTTTTCTCTGATGAGAGGATCCTTAACAACGGATTTTCTTAAAAAGCCGTCAACATATCCTCTTCGCACGCCTTCATTAATTGCGTCTGTAAGGTTTCCTTCAACATGCACATCCTGACCAATCTCGACGAAGAATACTGCCATTCCGGTGTCCTGACAAACTGGAATCATGTCCTCTCCGGCTATCTTAAGATTCTCCTCAAGCTTGGTAAGAATATCCTTACCTATTGATGACTTTTCGGTATTCTTTGCGTTATCCAAAGCATCCTTGACATCCTGTGAAAGAAAGTGGTTAGCTTCTATACACATTTCTTTTACTGTTTCAATAATAATATCTGATTTTACTGTTCTCATTTTTTGATTTTTCCCTCTATCTCATCCATTTCCTCTGAAGTAAGCTTAAGATGTTCATATCTGAACAATTTCTGACCATCTGCATATCTTGGAATAAGATGAACATGATAGTGTGAAACTGTCTGGCCTGCTGCTTCCTTATTATTTTGAAGAATGTTATAACCATCACAGTTTAATTTAGTTGTGAACTCAGTAATTAACTTCTTCGCAAGCTTAGTTGCACCTGCTGCCAGGTCTTCGGGAATTTCATATAAATCTGCATAATGATCCTTTGGAAGAATAAGTGCATGACCCTTATCTGCCGGTTCAATATCCATTATTACCTTATAAGAATCATCCTCATACAAAGTTCTTGAAGGAATATCCCCCTTAATTATCTTACAAAAAATGCAATCGTCCTTAATCATTGCAAATCCTCCTATAATATATAATGTATGTTTATCGTTCTTTAGTCCTTACCCATAAATGTGAACAGCAAATCCAAATCTCTAAGCTTTTTCATATCACCCTTCATCTTAATGAGACCGGTCATGAATGCCCTCTGGAATGTCATTCTTGCATACATAATATCGTCAATATTTTCCTTCGATATTGATATTTCAACATCAGCTTCTTCCACATTTCCAAAATAAAACTCACTTTTTGGACCATTGACTTCTATGGCAAAGGGCTTCTTCTCTCCTTCAATCGTCAGTTTATATTTAGCAGCAATACCCGGCTGAGGTGAAAAATTCTTTCTGAACATTCTTACATATTCATCTTCGTTGTTTCCACTTACTGTATCTTTGCCCATCAGATCCCTGAACATAGAGGTAAGTTCCTGAAGGTCTTCCTTCTGCTGCATAACATAACTGTCATCTGAAGCATAGTGTGACAATTGCTCAGATTCCTGAGGCGTGAGATCATTACTTCTGTTAATCGAAACCATCTTTTTGACAGCCTGATTACTTGCCGGAAGGCTTTCAAGCTTCTGATTAATAGTTCTGTACAGGTTCTCAACCTTCTTTTCTATAATGGTATTATAGTTTTCATTTCTCTCAAAAATGCTTGTATCGGCAATATATCCACAGATACCACTACATGGCTGGCCACCGAGAATTTCCCATGCAACTGCCAAATCGAGCTTGCCTTCTCTTTCTCCATAGGTTGTAGACATTACTATCGGGCACATGTAAATTTTAGATATTTTTTCTTTGTCACCATACAGCCAGCAGGCATCAAGAAACTGTGTCATATAACCACCAATTCCATGCCATTCAACTGTAGTTGCAAGAATTATTCCGTCTGCCGATTTAATAGTCTGTGGGAGCGTTGTTATATTATTCTTCTGCTCATAAAGATTAAATCTTTCGACCTCAACATGTAATTCTTCAAGAACCGACTGAAACTTATTGATTACATATAATGTTGGATCATCTATCAGTCCACGTCCACCGTAGTAAATATTTATCTTCATAAAAATATCCTTTCTTTGGATAGTTAAATTTCCCTATCTTTTTAAGTATAAAGCCTTATTTTATTTCTGTAAACGAAATTGAAACTTCAATTCGGCAAATCCAAAGTTTCCATATATATGAATCATCCAAATATATTTTATTCAGATTTATATTTGTATTTAAATATGGAAAAATATTTACATCCACCAAAATAAGTGCTATTTTAATTATGTGGCATACTTGTATACAAGTAGACTAGCAACGTTCTATAAAATCAATTATGTAAAAAACCAGCGCTTTCATTATTACTGTTTATACCGTCGATTGGTAGCAGGATGGAGATATTATGAAGCATTTTGACAGATTGGCAGGTGAATCTGCCAGGGATTATGCCTTAAAGGTATTAAAAGCGAATATCGTTTCTCTTGATCTTAAACCCGGTACACTGATTTCCGAAAATGAGATATCTGCTGAACTTGGTATTTCAAGGACTCCTCTTCGCGAGGCCATCATCGATTTGTCTAAAGCCTCAGTTATCGAAACTTATCCTCAAAAGGGTAATTTCGTTGCACTTATAGATCCAAAGATGGTTGAAGAAGCAAGATTTTTAAGAAGAGTTTTAGACACTGCAGTAATAGAAGCAGCCTGTGAGAGTATAAACCCTGCAGATTTAGACATCCTTGAGGATAATGTCTCTTTACAGGAATTCTATCTTGAAAAGGGTAATGCAGAAAAAATATATGAGCTTGATAATATGTTTCACAAGGCAATCTACACTGCTGCTCAAAAAGACATCATTTACGATATGAGTTCCACTATGATGATACATTTCGACAGAGTCAGAACGTTATCTGTTGAAACCGTTAAAGACCTAAAGATAGTAAACGATCATCGGGGAATGCTTGAAGCTATCAAAAAACACGACAAGGAAAATGCGGTTCTTCTTGTTAATAAACATCTTTCCAGATATCGTTTCGACGAAGATAACATTAGAAAGAACTTCCCTGATTTTTTCAAATAATTCAGACCTTGAGTACATAGATGTGGGGTTCTGTAATGAACCCTGCATTTATGATAATTCATACATTTGTATCAATTCGTACAATAAATATTTCTTACCTGATGTAAGAAATACCAGGTATAAATACATTGTTTTTAGAAAGGAAAAAGCTATGGAAATGACCATGAGATGGTATGGAACAGGCTTCGATACCGTAACACTTAAGCAAATCAGACAGGTGCCGGGGGTTACCGGTGTGATCACAACTCTTTATGACACAACTCCCGGAGAATTATGGAGTCAGGAAAGAATTCATGCTCTTAAAGAAGAAGTTGAAGCGGCAGGACTTCATATTGCAGGTATTGAATCAGTTAACATTCACGATGCAATTAAGGTAGGAACTCCTGACAGAGACAAATATATAGATAACTATATCGAAACTCTTCGTAACCTTGGAAAAGAAGACATTCACCTTGTATGCTATAACTTCATGCCGGTATTTGACTGGACAAGAACTGAACTTGCACGTAAGCGCGCCGATGGTTCAACAGTACTTGCTTATTCTCAGAAGACAATTGACTCAATTAAGCCTGAGGAAATGTTTGATTCCATAAAGGATGATGCAAACGGAGTTGTTCTTCCCGGATGGGAGCCGGAAAGAATGGCTAAGATTAAGGATCTTTTTGAGATGTACAAGGATGTTGATGACGAAAAACTTTTTGAAAATCTTAAATATTTTCTCGAAAGAATCATGCCTGTATGTAATGAATATGATATTAAGATGGCCATCCATCCTGATGATCCCGCATGGCCCGTCTTTGGTCTTCCAAGAATTATAATAAATCTTCCAAATATTCAAAGAATGATGAGTATGGTTGACGATCCTCATAACGGAGTTACTTTCTGTTCAGGTTCTTATGGTACAAATCTTGAAAATAACCTTCCTGAAATGATTCGTGCTCTTAAAGGCAGAATTCACTTTGCTCATGTAAGAAACCTTAAATTCAATTCACCTGATGATTTTGAAGAGTCAGCTCACCTTTCTGCAGATGGAAGCTTTGATTTATATGAGATAATGAGAGCTTTATATGACATCGGTTTTGATGGTCCTATCCGTCCTGACCATGGAAGAATGATTTGGGATGAAGTGGCTATGCCGGGTTACGGCTTATATGACAGGGCACTTGGTGCAACATATCTTAATGGTTTATGGGAGGCAATAGTTAAGAGTCATGCAGCTAAATAATAAAGAAATCAAAAACGGAAATTCTTTTAGCGAAAAAGGATATATTTGTCCTTCATTCGATAGAGAAGAAATAAAGAAAAATACAGTTGATGCACCTGAATGGGTTCACTTCGGTGCCGGTAATATTTTCAGAGCATTTCAGGCCAACCTTATGGACAGACTTATTGAAGATGGCAAGGTTAATACCGGTATTGTTGTTGTAGAAGGTTTTGACTATGAAATCATAGAAAAGATGTACAGACCCAATGACAACCTTAATATTCTTGTAACACTTAAGGCTGACGGAACCATGGAAAAGAAAGTTATTGGTTCTGTAATTGAGTCTCTTATCCTTGATAGAGACAATACTGAAGATTTCGGAAGATTATCCGATATCTTTGCAAATCCTTCTTTGAAAATGGCAAGCTTTACAATTACTGAAAAGGGCTATGTTGTTAAGAATCCTGCCGGTGAAATTCTTCCCGCTATCAAAGAAGATATTGATAATGGTCCAATGAATACCAGATCTTATATGGGAAAGACTGCTTCTTTACTGTACATAAGATATAAGGCAGGAAAGCTCCCGATAGCCTTCGTATCTATGGATAACTGTTCTCATAACGGCGACAAGTTATCTGATGCAATTTTGACCTTTGCTAAAGGATGGGTTGAAAATGGTCAGGCTGATGAAGGATTCCTTGAATATATCACTAATCCAAAGCTTGTATCTTTCCCCTGGTCAATGATAGATAAGATTACTCCAAGACCTGATTCCAATGTTGAAAAATCACTTCTTGCTGATGGTGTTGAAGGTTTGGAGCCGGTAATCACCTCAAAAAATACCTATGTTGCACCTTTCGTTAATGCTGAAGAAACAGAATATCTTGTTATTGAAGATGCCTTTCCTAACGGAAAGCTTCCCCTTAATGAGGTTGGTGTAATCTATGCCAATAAAGAAACTGTTGATAAGACAGAAAAGATGAAGGTATGTACCTGTCTTAATCCTCTTCATACATCACTTGCAATCTATGGATGTCTTCTTGGATTCACAAGCATTCATGATGAAATGGATGATGAGGATTTAAAGAATCTTGTATATATTCTTGGAAACAAAGAAGGAATGCCCGTTGTTGTAGATCCAAAGGTTCTTTCACCTAAGGATTTCCTTGATGCAGTTCTTACAAAGAGACTTCCAAATCCTTTTATGCCTGATACTCCACAGCGAATCGCATGTGATACTTCTCAGAAGCTGCCAATCCGTTTCGGTGAAACGATTAAAGCATATCGTAAGAGCAACGAGCTTGATACAGCCTCATTAACTCTGATTCCTCTTGTTCTTGCAGGATATTTAAGATATCTTCAGGGAATTGATGATGAAGGAAAGGCTTTTGAATTGAGCCCTGATCCAATGCTTGAAGAATTAAAAGCATTAAGCCCTACTGATGTACTTAAGAAGACAGAAGTATTTGGACTTGACCTCTTTGAAGATTCTTTAGGAAACAGAATTCTTGAAATCTTTGAAGAACTTAACAAGGGACCCGGAGCTGTAAGAAATACATTGAAGAAATATGTAGAATTGGCTAAATAAATCGTCTCGAACAATTATTATGATTATGACAAAAAGCGTCCACAAAGGTGGACGCTTTTGATTATTAATGTTCATTAAATCTATATCAATTATGTTTTGCAGATGTAGGTATGAACTCAAGTTTTAGCTGCATACCTAACCCCGCAGCAAGTCGCTTAAGCATAGCAAGACTAGGATTTCTCGTTCCATTTTCGATTCTACTGATATCTCCCTGCGTTATTCCTGTTGCTTCAGATAATTCTTTCTGTGTAATATTCTGACTGACACGAGCATCTATCATAGCTTGAATTAAATCGTATTCAGGCTGAAATGCATCATATTCTGCTTTCACTTCAGGATTCTCGAGTGCTTTCTTTTTATAATCTTTATAACTACTCATCCCAAATACCTTCTTTCATAGTCAGCTCTATATTTTTCTGCAAGTTCAATTTCTTTCTTTGGCGTTTTCTGTGATTTCTTAGTAAATCCATTTGTAAGAATCGCTTTATTTCCTACAAAAAAGAAATATAGAATTCTTGAAATATCACTTCCTTGCTTAGTCCTTAATTCAAATATTCCATCACCTATATGTTCTGAATATGGCCCCCTTAAGCACATTCCATTATTTTCAAGTAAATCAACAGTCCTAAGTGTTTTTGCCAATAATTTAGGTTCCAAAGAATTTAAGTACTCTTCTAATGGACACCTACCATCTTCCGTATCATAAAAAACTATTTCTGTCATTTATTCATCCTAGCAAATATAATATGTCGTATACGACATATTGTCAAGTGATCATCTTTCTATATCCAGACACCATCTTTTCCGATGGAACTTTACCTATACATAAACTTAAGCTTCCCAATCCCTATCTCGTCACCCGGCTCAATGATAACAGTTTCGTTGGGACGAAGTCTCATTCCATTCTTGAAGGTTCCATTGGTGGAATTCAGGTCTGTCATTGAGATACGACCCCCTTCCTTAAAAAATCTTACATGCATTCTACTGAGGCTGTTATCCTGAATGGAAATATCTACGGCTGAACTTAACTTTCCGACAGTTATCGGAAGTCTGCCAAGATCAATATGATTCTTATTGTTTCTTCCTACCCCATATAGTTTATTCTCACTATTCTCGTTCCAGGGAATAAAAACCGTGACATCATCCTTTTCGTCGTCTTCTCTCCCATAATACTCATCATTCTCGGTATAATGATTTTGTTTTCCGAATGTTTTTCCCTCTTTTCTTTCACGATATCCTGAACAACTTATATTCTTGTTCTCTGTATCTTTTTCTCCAAAGAAAAACTCCCATATTCTTACAAAAAAAGACTTGTTATGCACATCTTCCAAATAACTGTCCTCATCCGAAGATTCATCATAATCAGGATTTTCATCCGGTATGGGGGTATCATTGTCCTCACTATTCTCATCAAACATATCAATGTCCTTAATGATTCCATCCAGTACCGTTTCGACACTGCATTGAGAATTTTGTACCATATTAAATGCTCGATAAACTGTTTCAACCGCTTCATTGTCATCATTATCCAGATTCTCTGTTAAAAAATTAAACAGTTCAAATAAACCTTCAGTATCTCCTTCCCGAAATGGGTGGTACAGGAAATAATAATCCTCCGCATCAAGATCATAGAAAATAAATTCAGGACTCAAAATAAGATCTTCACTATAAAGAATATATTTATGAATATCATCAATAACCTTTCGAAGTGCTTGAAACAGCTTTTTTACATCATCATATTTAATCAGCCTGTTCTTCCAGATATTACTTAATGGCTGCTTTGATGTAATCTCATAACATATCATACCCTCTCCGTTAACAAGCCGCTCCTTGCAGCGGAGCAGACCCTTTATATCATTTTTAATAATCATCTTTAGCTGATAACTGTTATTTATGACCTTGTTATTAGGTATTACTAGATAGTTATTTTTGTAATCTCTTTCATACGAATAATCAAACATTTGTTAACACCATTCCTTCTCCTGTTACTTTGTTATTCCTCAAGTGGATTTATATGCCAGATTCCTGACGGCGTTACATATACACCTTTTTCTGTATTTCCCCATATAATTCCCTTATATTCTTCTTCCATCTCACTAAATCTTTCCTCATAAAATCCTTTAATGTAATTCTTTTGGCTCTCAAGACATTCATTGAATAATCTGAATGACAGCAAAAAGAAGAATAAAAACCATAAAAGAATTATGGAAAAGACGGCACTGCCTTCAACAGACATATATGCTTTTAGTCTCCGGGAAGCAGACTTTTTACAACTAAAAGTTTTCTTCCTGATTATTCCTTTACCTGATATTTTTATATTCACAGACAAAAGCCCTTCCATTCACTTAATATACTCTGCAAAAACATTTGAATTTATCTGATATATCTCATTCTTCAACCATTTTTATTAACTGAAACATGCATACAAAAAAGCGGTTAGTGTCCCAGTAAAAATAAATGGAATAAAAGCGATTCTCCGGTCTTTAAGCTCTGTCTTATAAACATATCGATATCTGATTAGCATGACTAATGATACTAAGAAGACCAAAATCATACTGACCGATAAAGATATAAACATTTTTCTGCTGCCAAGCCAAAATCCATTGGAAAGAACTATGAGCGCATCTCCATATCCTATTTTTTGATTACTTATAAATGCAATAATCAGTAAAAATATTCCGGGAATAAGTGCCGTTACCAAATCCAACATATTCATTCTGATATATCCACATATAAATCCAAACATCAGGTAGATTACGATTTCTTTCATGGATATGGAAAAGTATCTGAAATCCTCAAGAGACATTTTTCCAAGCAGGAACAAATTAACCGCATTTAGAACATGGAGAATAACCATTATCCAGCGCCTCCTTTATGGGAATTATTCTGATTGTTCTTCGCAATGAATAGCAGTCATTCCTCGAATGATAGCTCGCGCCATCATCTGTTATATATACAGCACCGGAATGTGAAGGATGGCATCGCTCACAGGGATAATATTTTCCTCCACCTGCATTCCTAATGTTCACAAGATCACTGAATAATACTTTTCTTGTACTTAAATTTAGATAAGAACAGTTAGCGGATAAATGATAACGGCTTCCGCTTCTTGTAACATAAACATATTCACCCAAAGCATTAATAAAACTATCGCCTTCAATAGGTACATATCCCGTAAATGCATGTCCTATTACTCTGTCTTCCGTGTGCATATTCAGAACAGGAAGAAGATTGATAAAAGGTTTAACAGAATACTCTGCCTTTATTCTGATAAGTCCATCATTATCAATAGAAGACTCATTACTATACCTAAGCCCTGATTCCCTGCCCTCAACACATACATAAGGATTATCCTTTTCAGAAAAATATTCTGAACAGATACTTTGACACATGTCTCCTGATCCAGTAGCAAAAGCCACTCCTTCTGCCTGATGAAGGGCTTCAATCACATTGGACTGAAGCCTCACTATTTCAATCCCCATCAGAATAGTCATCAGGAAGAACATAAACATAGGCATCACCAGACTTGCTTCCAGCGACAAACTTCCCTTAAAGGAAAGCGGAATACTCTCTCTTAAAGCATTTTTCGGGGGATTAGGTCGTTTTCTTTGAGAGAGATCTGTTTTTGTACTTAATATGTTTTCTATGTGTGTTGCCTTAACAGAGAGCATTCCGTATTCCTCTAATAATATCCATAAACCCTGTTTATATTATTCTTTCCTCCATATTTGCCGCTTCCTTCAATCGACATATATAGTCTTTCAATACAAAAATCCATCCTAAAGCGTGAGCCTGTCTGTCTTCTTATCTCCATTTCAATAAGGTCCATCACTCTGAGATTTAATGTCATTTCATCCATTTCATTTATCATTCCGATAAGATACTGAATATATGTATAACCCCCTCCATATTCAGCTGATACTCTCGACTCGCTTATCACATTCTCAACCCTGACGTAAATATTATTCTTAACCAAAGGAATCCTGTTCCCTTTTAATAATCTGGTAATATCATTCAGTGTTTCCAGGTATACACATGCATACACTATGCTCTTTGCTACAGGTTCAATGAAACTTTCATCCAACGTACAAACTTCAAGTTTTCGTGCTTCTTCACTTGCTCTTCTGATAATCTCACTGTTATTTTCAATATGATTCCGGTTATCTGATATGCGTATGTCGGTTATATCTTCTACAACCTTACGGAAATTCACATAATCACTGCCTTCTCCTTCCAAAATATATTCAAGTTCATTACCAGACAGCCGAACCTGCAATCTGTTTTGAAAACTGTTCATTTTCTGTAGAAGAAAACAGTCCATGGCTGAGTTATCATAGTGAGGAATATTTCCCAACTCCATAGTGTTCCTGGCACCTCTTTGTGAAATACAATCCTCAAGAGGTAACAAAGCATTCGATATATCAGATATGTCTGTTCCGGTATTAAACAATATGTCATTCCGGCTTAATGAATATACCCAGTCAGCGGGATTCGTTAACGGCACTTCTTCTAATTTACCGGTCTTTGAATTCATCTTCTTTGGAAGCTTTTTCTCATTTATTGCCTGCATCAGACCCTGCCATTCTTCCCAAAAAGAATTTTCATTGTTAAGCACTATGGACTCAATATCACCTGGCACATCATCAGCCCTATATGAATCATATTTTCCACTTTCAGCGTTTCTTCCTATCTGAGCTCTCATGGATTGGCCAAAACCTGCTGCCGCTGTCTGAAAATCATCAATTCCGACAGATTCAATGCATATCTCTCCCCAGGGTGGCCTCGTTTCACCCGTAGCCGCAACTTCACTGTTTTGCGATATGTTTTGCTCAAAATAGTACTCTGCTCTTGATTTAATCGTATCAACCGATTCGACATCACCTGCATAACCGGAATATCCCGAATCGATGTACAGCAAATCATAAGTTTCATATAGTGGTATTGAATATTCTCCAAGAATTGAAGTGATACATATGTCTGATATTATTTCGAATCTTTCTTTCTCATATCGATCAAGTACAAGCCGGATCAGAACTGACAAAAAAAGAATGAATGTAGATATAGTCAGTGAAAAGAAGATGGTAACAGATCCATTTATTTTTCTCATAAATGTTCCGGAACATATGCCAAAACATCAGAAGAATCAGCAGTAATCTTATCAAAGATTGTCTTTGCAAGTTCTGTTATCTGCGTCTTAAAAATAAGAACAAGACCTATCAGAACAACAATTATCAGTATTATTTCAACTGTCCCCATTCCTTTATTATTTTTCATCTCAATTACCTCCAAAATCGTAGTATGCAGGCAGCATGATAATTATCATTATCATTAACAGCATCAACATCATGGGAAATAATAGTTTCACTGCTGCCTCATCTGCTTTTTTCATTGCTCTTTCCTTTCTTACCGCGTATGCTGTATGACATTCCTCCTCCAACAGCTGTCGTATTTTGTCATTTCCTCTTTTAAGATTTACCGACAAAAGAAACGCCAGTTTTCTGTATAACCCCTGACATCTTCTGCCAAATTCTTCTATTGCATGCTCTTCGTCAGTTCCGTTCTTAACCATATTTATTGTGTAATCAAGTTCATTAAGTAACATCGAATTCCGCTCTGCTTTCATTTCTCTCATATCTTTTTGTATGGCAACCAAAGAATTTTTGATATTTAAGCCAGCGCACATAAACAGCTTTAATTTGGTAACAAACAGTGGATATTCATTCTCCAGGGAGCTTTTTCTCTTTTCCTTTTCTTTTTTTCGATCATAGTCATAGGCAAGTCTCAATAACGGAATAAGTACTGCCATAATAAGAACTATCCATAAACCGGTTTGAGATATGTTTGTCTCCCACTCTATCGGCTCATTCTCGACACTGTTCGGAAGTTGAAAAGATTTTTCGTTTATATTGTCCTCATTGCTTTTCTTTACCAGCTCTTCAAGCAATATCTTTTTCTTCTCACCAGGCTCAAGTGCCCTTGGAACAACATGAACGAAAACAGAAAAACTATCTTTATAATCCATATAAATAACAGTTCCTTTAAGTTCAATATCATGATATTTGTCACATAATGTTGGACATAGTAGCCTTCCTTTCCTGTCAATAACTGTCTCATCCGATGTATTCCAATAGGTGCTGAAAGGATATCCATCATATTTATTAAGCAATTGCAGGTTATCTCTTACCTCTTCCAAGGAAGTATTCTCACCTTTAATTCTGTTATGAATATTTTTCATAAATTCAGAAAAAATATCTTCCAGTTCTTCTTTTGAATATTTCCTTTCAGTGACGAGAATGTTTATTTTTTCCTTTTCATCTCCATATATGGCCGTTAACTCTCTTTCATAATCTCCATCACCATATTCATTTCTTATTATTTCATTTCCTTTAAGGAGTTCGACTTGGTTTTCACTTATCCATACATAGAGTGCTGCCATCATTCCAAGTAATAAAACTATTAATGATATTCTGTTTTTAGGCTGCCTGATTTTATAAAGAACAGAATGATTTTGGCTTTTCTTTTTCATACTTCTATCTTTAGTATTTTCCTTCCCCATCCATAAACCAGCAGGTATATCATGACAAAAATACTCATAACTCCTATCCCAAATATGCTTCCATACATCATCTCAAAATAGTTTTTGTTTGTAAGCTCTATATAGCCCATAATGAAAAATGGCATCATCTCTAAAACCTTTAGTTCGAAAGATTTATCATTAAGTGCAAGGTATATTTCGTTTTCGGTTTCAAGCTTTTCTATTATGCTGTTTGCTGTTTCATGCATAACCGCTGACATGTTTCCGCTTTTTTCATAAGCAATTTCATAAATCTGCCCAAACTGTGTTATGTCCTCTATGCCGGTTTTTTCACCCGCATCAATAAACACATCACCTATCGGTTTATTATTCCTTCGAAAGATAATAATCCTCTCAACCAAAGTGACAACCGGCTGATATTTTCCAAATAATACTACCAGGTCATCTTTACTGTTAATAAGGGCATTATCTACTGACATACCTGCTTTTTGCCCTGTTTCCGAAAGAAGCAGAAGCTCCTTAAACTGTTCTTTGATTCTGTTTCTTTTACCGACCTCCAGATCCTTCTCTCCGTTTTTTCTGAAAAAAAGAAAAGCAGGAACAAGCATTATCAGGCCCCATAATGACCTATAAAAGAAAAAATCCATAACAAGAACCACCATCAGACTTTTGACTGTATTTATCAGTTTTTCCTTTTTTGTCATATAAATATATTCATTTTCCGGTTTTTTCTTTTTCAACAAACTTAAGTCCTTCCCCGGTTCTCTTAAATATCGTTCTGAATACTACATTTTGGTCACAAATTCCATCCGGCCTTGCTATTTCAAAAACACACCGGCTTCCATCCTCCAGACGTCCAAGATGTATAAACAGATTAATTCCTGACGCAATCTGACCTCTGATTGCTAAAAGCGGTATATCCATGCCCATCAAAACCATGGTTTCAAGCCTTGAAATAACGTCCCTGACAGAATTGGCATGTACAGTCGTCATGGCTGACTGACCAACATTTACAGCCTGAAGCATATCAATTGTTTCTTTGGACCTGACCTCTCCTACAATGAGTCTGTCCGGGCGCATCCTGAGACTTGACTTAATCAAATCTCTTATCGTTATCTCATTACACCCCGTATCGTTTTGATTTCTTGTCTCCAGTTTTACGATATTGGGTATATTTTTGATCTGAAGTTCTGCGCTGTCTTCGATGGTGATGATTCTCTGGTCACTTGGAATAAAATTTGAAAGAACATTCAAAAAAGTGGTTTTTCCGCAACCTGTCCCGCCACTTACCAGTATATTTTTGCCTTCCGCTACTTCCTGTTTCAAAAACTCACAACACTCTTCAGTCAGAGATCCCAGATTAATAAGATCTTTCATGGTTATTGGCTTGTCCGGAAATCTTCTTATGGTAAGAATGGGGCCGTTAAGCGCCACAGGATCAAGGACTGCATTAACTCTTGCTCCATCCTTAAGTCTGGCATCAACGATTGGTGAACTGTCATTAATCACGCGATTACAATCTGACACGATTCTGTAAATTACCTGTCTTAGTTTCTCTTTGCTGTCAAAGGTTTGCGGCACCCTCAAAAGCTTTCCCTTTTTTTCGACAAATATTCCATCAGTTCCGTTCACCATTATTTCCGTAATATCCGGGTCATCTATCAGTTCCTGCAATACACCTAACTCTCTGATATTGTGATAAATACTGGTTCGAAGATTCTCCCTTTCCGTTATGCTCATTGCGGTCTTTTTGCTGATTTTCTGTATTTCTTCGTCTATTGAACTGAATATTTCTTCCGTTGAAATATCTTTGGACAGGTCCAGCCTGCCGATAATCTGTTTTTCGTAATCGGTATGCAATTTCACTCCTCTTCTTTTAATAAATTCGGAAGAATTTTGTCCTTAACAAAAATCGCAAGTTCTGTTTTGGTTAACTCATCAAAGTCGTATGGCAAATCATGAAATTGCGGAAATCCATATTTTTGAGTCTTGCTTAAAACATCCTTATAATCCGCATCATGGAGCGCTTTTTCATACTGTTCGATTTTTGCAAGTGCAAGCGGATCCTTTCGTGATATTGTATAAACCACATCGCAGAATCTGAGAATGTCCCACAAATCAAGTACTCCGTCTGTAAGATCAAGTATCAAATACTCATAATCGGTACATTTCTCTATCTCACCCATGAGATCAAGCCACTGCTCTCCTTTAATTCCTGCCAGACTCTGATATATTTGAGCAGGAGGTATAAAATCCATTCCGTTAACATTCTCAACTATGCTCTCGATTCTCAACGTCAGCTTTTCCTTTGCGCATTCGAAATAATACATGAGATCCGATATATCGGAATTGAATTCTCTTCGCATCATTTTTGAAAGACCTGAATACCTCTCAAAATTAAGATACAGAGTCTTTCCTCTTTTACTTAACAGTTGACCAAGTGTTATGGAAAATGTCGTCTGCAGACATCTTCCAAGAGGTGTATAAACACCGATAACTTTCATTTTTTTACGCGATAATCTGAACTGCCTCGATGAAGAATTGTCATATTCGGAAAAATACTGAAGAATTTCCCTGAATATATATTCAACCGACTGGTACTTGTTTACATGCAAAAGAGTCTGGTTAATTACTTTACCCGTCTCACTCAGAATGATGATGTGAGGGATATCCAGCTCATCAATCTGTTGGTTATAAAGATTTTCGGTTACGAGAAGACATTCTATATCTTCACCCTTGCTATAACTGATAAATCTCTCTTTATCCGTAAACATATGTATACGAAAAGGTAAAACCGGTTTCTCTGACATATACTCAGTCAGCCCATAAGCATATTTCTCCTCGCTGTCCAAAATCGCAAGGATTCTTTTCTCCAAATTGCCTCCTTTCAAATTATTAATTCATTTGAAAAATGGAAGGATCTCTTCCGTAAGAACGTCACGAACGTGACTTAAAAATAATTGTTGAACGAAGTATAAATCAAAATCTGTACGATTGTAAATATATTTTTATCAAAAAAATAAAGTTTGTAAGACCTGCACAATAAGTCTATTTTTTTACGACCAAAAAAGCCTACAAGCCTTGATTTTACTGACTTTTTGGATGTCAAAAAAGGAGCAAAAATCTGATTTAATTCAGACTTTTGCTCCCTTTTATAGTGTAAACAACATGTAAGTGTCGGTATTAAACTGAATAACCTCTGTTTCTGTCCCCGTTAATATGAACTACCAAAGATTCTTTTCCATAGGTTAATCCTGCATACATTGTCTCTGTATTTTTCATAACCGGTTCAGAAGTGTCTATCTTTGAAACCTCTTCATAGGTTTTCTTAAATTTGCCTACAAGTCGCATAATAATCTCAACTCTGTTGATATCAAAGTAGATATCGGCAAGTGCCAGTTCTTTTTGGAAATAAATGTATATACTAAAGAATCTTCTTGCCAGATCCGATTCCCAGTTGATGGACTGGTTAAGCTCTTTTATTACTGCAGTAGCTTTAATTATATAGTCATGAAAACCATCTTTGTCGTTATTATCATAACTGTTCTTTGCATCCATCAGGTATTCTTCAAGTATTTCATAAAGAATTTCCACCATCTGTGATTTATTCGCTCTTGTGATTTTTAATGTATATTCCTGCTTTTTTTCTTTAGTCATAAGCATTCTCCCTTATAATCTACTGAAGTAACTGTAATACCTGCGAAGGGCGCTCGTTAGCCTGTGCCAGCATCGATGTGCTTGCCTGTGAAAGTACCTGAAGAGTTGTATATTCAGTCATTTCCTCTGCCATATCTACATCCATAATTCTTGAATAAGCAGCTGTCATATTTTCATTACTTATATCAATTGAACTTACTGTATGCTCAAGTCTGTTCTGGTATGCACCAAGATTTGCTCTTGCCTTTGACAGATATCTCATTGCACTCTGGATTCCATCGATTGCTTCTCTTGCATCATCCTGCGTAGCCGCACTGATATTGGCTATTTCCATATTTTCAAGAGAAATCTTTGGAATTCTTATCGCGAGCTGCTGACCTTCATTGGCACCAATCTGCATATCCATTGAACCAATTCCTGTAATATCAACAGTAGTATTTGAAAAAGATGTTGTGTCATGTACTTCAAACTTAAGTTCAAATCCCTTACTGTTTTTAAGAGTAACAGTATTGCCTGAGAATGTTGTCTCGTCTATTGTGATGGAATTGCCATCCTCATCTGTAAGTCCTGATGCCGAAGCACTGTCAACAAGTCCGTCTGCATCATATGTTACATTAAGACTTGAAAGTGTATATTTTCCGTATACTACGTCATCACTGTAATATGCTACCTTCATATCAAGATCTGATGTATAACCTTTAAGATCAAAGGATCCATCAAGCAATGGCTGTCCGTTAAAGGAAGTTTCCTTACCGATTCTTGTAATCTCCTTCTTAAGCTGCTGCAACTCGGTATCAACCATCTCACGATCTTTGTCAGACATTGTTCCGTTGCTGGCCTTAACTGCAAGCTCGTTCATTCTCTGAAGCATATCCGCCATCTCAGACATTGTTCCGTCAGCAATCTCAATAATTGAAATACCATCATTTGAATTATCTTTTGCCTGCTCAAGACCCTTTAACTGAGCATTCATTCTTTTTGCCATTGCAAGTCCGGAAGGATTATCTTTTGGATTTACAACCTTAAGTCCTGAAGACAGTCTTGCAAGAGACTCTCTTAATTTATTATCTGTTTTATTTAATGAATTATTTGCTATTACGGCAGATGCATTAAAACTTATATACATATCATCAAATCCTTCCTACTTTAATATTTCTGTTACGCTTTCTATTATTGCTTTTGAAGCCTTATAAAGATTTTCTGTTGAAATAATTCCCTTATCTTCTTCTCTTCCTTTTGTTATATTTTTGATGAAGGAATTAATATTTGCATCAGAAGACTGTATCATTCTGAGGTCATCAACCTTAATACCATTTGAAGAGAGCGAACTTCTGATTGCTTCATCATTTTTCTTAAAAAGATTTACACCTTCTGCTGTTGAACTGCTTAAATATCCGTTAATTCCTTTTTCATTAACCATGAATTTCGCAGTAACAACTCCAATTGCTTCAGTTTCAAAGGATATAGCAGCTGATGGTGTTTCTCCCTTATGAATAATTCTTAGGTTAATAACAGCCTGACCGTCATTCAGATCAACAGGAATTTCATAATTCTCTTCTTCAGCTTCTCTTTGAAGAAAATCAGCATGTACATACATGTCATACATTTCTTTGATATCTTTTGATTTGAAATCCTGAATACTTTCTTCTCCGAATACCTTATCTTTAAGGAAATCCTTAATGCTTCCTGTCATTTCCCTGAAGCTTTGTTTTGCACTTTCTTTATTTTCAAGTTTTACTGACTTTTGATTCCTGAAACCAAGCTGTCTAAGCTTTTTGAATACTGCTGCCGGATCATTCATCGCTTCTTCCATTGACGCAATATTTTCAGCCGTTACAGGCATATTCATCTCTTTAAGTCTCTCAAGAACCGCTGTCTCAGTCTGAAGTGTTTCTCTAAACTCTTCTGCTTCTTCAGAAGCTATTTCTTTATCCACATATTTATTACCAAGATTGGTTATGAAATTCTTTAAGTCAGCTATATCATTCATGAAGCCTTTTTCAATCTGAGATGAAATCGACTTAATTCCTTTATCAACTACATCCACTCCGCCAAAGTTGTCATCTACGGTGTAATCCATGGATTTCCTGCGTGTTCTCATGGCTTTAAGGATATTGTCAAAATTGAAATTGGCTCCAAGTTCTTCTATGGCACCTATGAAGCTGTGATCGGCCTTTTCAATCTTATTAATCAGTCTGTATATTCCAATATAAGCCTCAGCCTCGTCTTCGGTGATATCCTTGTTCTTCTCCAGCTTGTAAAGGAATTTGCTGTATGAAAGCATTTCCTCTTCTGTATCATCCTGATCTCTTAAATATTTATCGAGCTCTTCAACACTCATATTCAGAGGATTGATATTATCTCTTATCATTCCAAGCACCCTGGCCGGTGTCATTTTATCAAGAGTCGAAGTTAAGAGCCTGTCTTTTTCCTTAACTGCATTAAGATTTTCAGGAGTAACAGCTATTTCGTTGTAACCAAGAATTCTTACGGCTCTTTGGTTTTCTTCCGAAAGAACCATATCCATTCCTGTCAGAATATCATCAACATTTCGGAATGCCTTCGAAATACTATCGCCAAGGTCTGCTCTCGGAGCTGTCATCAGTGTTTCGTATTCTCTGCTTGCTCTGTCATATGCATTCTTCAGATTTTGAGCTTTGTCTGCTGTTATTCTAAGAGTATCCGCTGCTTCAAAATCATTGATTATGCTTATTGGAGCTGAACCGATAAGTCCGATTAAGTCATTTGCTTCGGTAAATATATTCTTCTTTTGAATAGCCTCAATCTCATCCTCATCGTGAGTAAGATTGATCGCATATTCTTTTTCAATCTCTTTCAGATTTTTAATCAGGTCTTCCATCGGTGCGGTATCTATTGAAAAGCCCGATCTCAAAAGCTTAAGGTTTGCTTCCACAGTCATTGAAAGTCTAACCTCTTCAAGTACTCGTCTTCCTTTAATGCTTCCCTCGGTATTTACTTCTTCATATATTGAATAAGCTTCTTCTCTGAGAGAATGCTGCAGGGACAAATCAGCTTTTTTAACGTCTACACCATCTCCGATTGCCCATACGGCATGGTTTACGAATTCCTTATAGCTCATGTCAGTGTCAACAGCTTCAAGACTTTCATATCTTCTTAACGAATCTGTTGTGAGCGGAATACCCTTTTCAATAAGAAAAGTGGCTTCGGAAACAGTCTTATCATTTATTTCATATCCTGCCTCTGAAATAATATCCTTAATCTGAGGCATTAAAGCTTCAATATCAACGTTTGCAGGTTTTTTTGCATAATAACTTCCGGTCTGATCTACGGCATAATAGCCTCTTCCCTGGAAGTTGGCACTATTTCCTGCTGCATAGGTTGCTTTATAAAGATTTTCAACAGATGGTGGCATATCATTTTCGATAAGATATTTGACACCTGCATCTGTAAGTGGCTTAACCTTTTTAAGTTCATCATATGCTTCGTCAACAGCCTTAACATTTTCCTCTGTTAAAGGAATATCGTTCTCACTAAACTGTTCCTTAAGCATATTGGCGTAAGTCTGACTTCCTGTTATTGCAACAAGAGCTTCATCAGAAATATTATCTGTGTAACCAATTACATTGGTACCACCTTTGGCAACTGCTGCTTTAATATGGTCAATTATCGAAACTGCATCATCAATTTCTGTTTTACCGGGAACAAACCCTTCTGCCTGCATCTTTGCAAGATCTTCTGCAGAAACACAATTAGACATTACTGTCAAATAGTCACGCTGTGCATCAATATCCATGGCTGATGCATCCATCATCACTTCCTTAACGGTCCGTCCCTGACCTTTGTAAGCTTTGTTATCCGTAACTACTGAAGAAATGTCTAATGAATAATTATCTCCTCCAACTCGGGGAGAATTAATATTTGAATTTGCAGCCCCATTGACATTTGTATATGTATTTGCAGACATCCTGTCTACATCAGTAAATCTTATATTCATAAGTTCCACCCACCATAACAATCAAAAAGGGCGAATGCTTTTGCATTCACCCTATATTTCGACATATTATTAAATTTTCTTAACCCGTATGCCTGATTAAAATTTATAAACCAAAGCTGTGAAAGGAGGAATATCAAGAGTAACTGCATAATCCTTGTAATCACAGTTCTCTTCAACAGGAGTAAGTGTTTTCCTAACTTTCTCACCATTTCCTGCAAACTTGGGATCGTCAGAATTAAGAAGTAATGTCATCTTCTTATCTGTAGGTACTCCAAGCTTATATCCGTCCCATCTCATAGGTGTCATATTTATAACGAACATTAATGAGTTCTTTCCGTCTGATGAGCGACGTACGAAACTGTAGGTGCTTCTGTCTTTATCATCACAGTTGAGCCACTCAAAGCCCTTCCAACAGTTATCAAACTCATACATACACTTATATTTTCTGTATATTTCAAGAAGTTCTTTTGTATAGTCGTGAAGACCCTTATTGAGATTCTCCGCAAGAAGGAACCAGTCAAGTTCTCTTTCTTCTGACCACTCTCTCTCCTGACCAAAATCCTGTCCCATGAACAGAAGCTTCTTTCCGCAATGTCCAAACATAAATGCATATCCGCATCTTAAGTTAGCATACTTATCAACCTTATAACCGGGCATTTTTTCTACCATTGAACACTTAAGATGAACAACCTCATCATGTGAAAGAGGAAGAATATAATTTTCGGATTCATTATAGCTCATTGCAAAAGTCATGCCATAATGATTATCTTTTCTGAAGAATGGATCGAGCTTCATGTACTCACAGAAGTCATGCATCCATCCCATATTCCACTTAAAGTTGAACCCAAGACCATTGTCATTAACATCACCTGTAATCTTAGGCCAGGCAGTAGACTCTTCTGCTATAGTCAAAAATCCCGGATAATAACCATGAACAACAGAATTCATATGCTTAAAGAACTCAATTGCATCAAGATTTTCATTTCCGCCGTACTTATTTGGACACCACTGTCCATCCTTTTTACCATAATCAAGGTACAGCATTGATGCAACTGCATCTACTCTGATTCCGTCAATATGGAACTTTCTTATCATAAATAACACATTTGCAATAAGGAAGTTCTTAACCTCAGTCTTTTCATAGTTGAATATCTTTGTACCCCAGTCAGGATGTTCTCCCTTTCTTGGGTCCGGATGTTCAAAAATACACTGACCATCGAACTTTCCTAATCCATGAGCATCTGTTGCAAAGTGTGCAGGTACCCAGTCAAGGATAACCCCTATACCATTTTCATGAAGCTTATCAATAAGATACATGAAATCCTGAGGTGTTCCGTATCTTGATGTTGGAGCATAATATCCGGTAACCTGATATCCCCAGCTTCCATCAAAAGGATATTCTGCAATACCCATAAGCTCTATGTGGGTATATTTCATTTCCTTAAGATAATCAATTATTCTGTCTGCAAATTCACGATAATTATAAAATCCCTTCTCTTCAGGAAGTGGATGTCTCATCCATGATCCTATATGACATTCATATATAGCCAGGGGTTCATGATTTGGATCCTTATTCTTACGGGCTTCAACCCATTCAGAATCAGACCACACATAGTTATTCAAGTCTACAATCTTTGAAGCAGTTCCGGGACGAAGTTCCTGTGAGTTGCCAAAAGGATCTGATTTGTAAAGAACCTCTCCTTCTGCTGTATGAATTATATATTTATAAAACTGTCCTTCTTTTGCATTTGGAACAAAGAGAGAGTGAATTCCTCCGGGACCCAGTTTATTAAGCTTATTAGCCTTTTCGTCCCATCCGTTGAAATCACCGAAAACATATACTTCCTTGGCATTTGGTGCCCATACACCAAAATAAACACCATCAACGCCATTCTCACATGAAAGATGTGCTCCGAGCTTTTCGTATATTTCGTAGTGCATTCCCTGTCCAAAAAGATACTGGTCTGCTTCAGAAATAAATACCTTATCTCTGCTCTTAACAGTAACAGCTTCTTTTTTTGGTGCTGCCTTTGAAGTTGTGGTCTTTGAGGCCGCTTTCTTAGGCGCTGCAGCCTTTGGAGCTGCTTTTGCTTTACTATTACTATTTGCTGCAGGCTTTTTTTCGCTTTTAGCTGTTGTAGTTTTTACTGCCATTTTGTTTCCCCCAATTTATTAATAATGCATGAAATCCTTTTCACGTAAAACTATCATATCCTGCTCGTCATATCTCTTGCCAAACAAAATATCAAAGAAGTGTGTCGGTGTCTTTTTATTGGCATAATAGATTGCATCTTCTACCAACTCTTCTATCTCTGCAAGTGTTACCTCGTGATCTGCAGTCTGCATCTCTGCAATTCTTGTATGAAGAGCAAGAGAACCAAGTTCATCTATGACATACTCTCTGTCATATGCATAGCTCTTACCATATTCAACAAGAGTCTTGTCATCAAAAGCTTTCAGGTCAATTCTGAGATTAAAGGCTTCTGCAAGTCCTGCATTCTTCTCAACAAGCATATCAAGAATGTCTGCATAACCCTCGATTACAATAATAACACCGATATCGTCACGGTTGAGTTCCTGTACAAGAGACTCTACTGTCTTTTTCTTGAGCTGTTCCGGCTCTGATATAATAAGAGCTCCATTCTTAACCTTCTCAATAGCTTCTTTAATATCTTTTCTGTTAAGACTTTCGCCGGAAATCTGAGCAACCTTTCCGGTGAAGTTGGAATCTGCTGATGCTATTTCCTGTATCAGTAACTTTGAAAATGTTGTTACTTCACTAATTTCTTCTGCAGAAACAAGAATATTACCCGTATATGGTGCAAGTGTAACATTATCAAGAATATTAATTAACTGTTTCTCTGTTCCACGCTGGTTAACAAAAGCAGAAAAATGTTCCTTTTCTGAATCGCTCATTCTTCTTGTTCTGTTAGAAGGTTCAGATTTTCTCTTTTGAGGTGCGTTAACAGGTGGATTGGCTGACTTAGTTCCATTAGCCGTCTGCGGTGCTTCAACCTCCGCGGGGACAACTGTTACCTGTGGTGCTTCTACTGCTGCAGGTTCTTCAACTGCCTGCGGTGCCTCTGCTGCTGCAGGTTCTTCGACTGCCTGTGGTGCTTCTGCTGCTGCAGGTTCTTCGACTGCCTGCGGTGCTTCTGCTGCTACAGGTTCTTCGACTGCCTGCGGTGCCTCTGCTGCAGGTTCTTCAACTGCCTGCGGTGCCTCTGCTGCTGCAGGTTCTTCGACTGCCTGTGGTGCCTCTGCTGCTGCAGGTTCCTCGACTGCCTGTGGTGCTTCTTCTGTTGCAGGTTCTTCAGCCACCTGCGGTGCTTCTGCTATTACAGGTGCTTCAACAGCCGCAACTTCTTCCTTTGAAACCTCTTCAGCCTTCGATTTATCAGCTGTCAGTATTTCTTCAGGAATTACAATATTATCCAACTCTGCTGTAGAATCAAGTATTTCTTCAATTTCCTCAATTCCCTCTTCATCAGGAATTATCTCAACCGGAGTCTCCTGCTGTACAGGTACAGGCTTGTTCTGTGCAACGTCAGCCTTATCAATATCTGAAACCTTAATCTGCTTCGGTCTTGAAGCAACAAGCTTGTCATGCTCTTCCTTCAATGCAGCATTAATCATCGCATTTTCAATCTGCGCAAGTAATCCTGATTTTGTTGATTCATCAAAATCATCAAGCAATGAACTTGTCTGCTGCTTGATTCTGTCTTTTATTTCAGCAACTCGTTTAGCTTCGTTTTCTTTCTTCTTCCGTTCCCACTCAAGCATTACATCGTCAATGCTGATCTGACCGGTAATCTGTCTTTCAACAGTATTATTCTCAGGAACTACAAAGCTTATCTGTCCATCAGATCCCTGTGAAAGGATCTCATCAAAATTAGACGGCTTATGGAATGTTTCAATAATACCTGTATTACTCAGATTATTGGTAGAATACTGAGTTCCCGGATTGAAATAGGTAGTCTGATAAACATATTCATTCTGAACATCCTGTGCATCCTGAGGAATTTCATCAGCTATCTGACTGACAGGCAGTTCTCCCGTAATAGGCTTAATCTCATCTGTATCTGTATTAAGTGTATACTCTTCCTGAACTTTGTCACTAAGAATCTGTGATGCCATAACAGTGGTTGCATCTCCGAGAACATCTGTATCTGAAAGAGTCACAGGAATTTCCTGCTGACCTTCAAGTTCCTGTCCCACAGGAGCCTCAGGCATAACCGGATTATACATCTGTGTAACCATTAAATCCGAATCATCTTCTTCACTGTTTAATGCTGTCTCATCAAGAGCAATTGCCTCTTCTCTTGTCATAGGAACAGGAGCTGACTGAAGGTCTATCGGCATAGTCGGATTCATATAATCCTGAACACCCTCAGCCACAACAGCCTGAAGATTCTGCGTATTATATGGGCTTATATCCTGACCAACCGAAAATTCCTTAGGTTGCTCTTTTCTTTTAACTTCTTCCTTTAAGGAATACTGAATATTTAATTCACCACCAGCCTGTCTAAGAAGTTCATAGTTAAATGTTTCTCTTTCATTAAGTGGTTCATACTGAGCCTTTAATTCATATGCCTTAATTGCATACTTTCCATCAACAGCCCAAAGTATAAGATAATTACATTCTTCAACACATTTATTAGCCATACCTGCTTTTCTATAAAGATTAGCAAGCTCATATGACCATTTTGGCATGAAATCATGCTCTTTTAACTCTTCAAGAACCTGAATCTGCTCTTCAATACTTATATTTTGAGCCTTATATATTTTGTATTTCAGGATAAAAACATTAGAGTCATTGGGCGCAATCTGTCTGAATTCCTTATAGTATTCAATCGCGTTCAGTAAATCACCCAATTCAATTGATAATTCACAGAGAGATTTTAAGATAGGACGACTTTTTTGCTTGTCGTACGCAATATATAAAATAGAACGGCTCTTTTCAAACATATGAGCCATCTTATATAAATCACTTATCATTCCAAGAGTAGGAATATTCTTTATCGTCGACCAGTCAACAGTCTCAGCAATATTAATTGCTGATTCAAATTCACCATTAGATATTAAAGACTTAATTTCATCTATTTTAACTTTATTTTCGTATTTATCACCCATGGATGTACCTCGTAATAATCACAAAATCTTGTGTCCAATTTTTCATACCATACCACGATTTAGTGTATCACATAGGATTGATATGTGCAAGAAGTCAATCACTTTCTGCCCAGACCAAAGCACATTTTACAGCTTTTCTCCATCCTTTAAGCAGCTTTTCTCTCTGAAGTTCAGGCATACTGCTCTTAAAGTGACTGCTCTCATTCCAATTCTTTTTAATATCTTCAAGACTTGTATAATAACCGGTGGCAAGACCTGCAAGGTAAGCAGCTCCAAGGGCAGTGGTCTCTATACATTCAGGTCTTCTGACCGACGTTTCGAGAATATCTGACTGAAACTGGAGTAAAAAGTCATTTGCCGATGCCCCTCCATCCACTTTCAAATCACTAATCTTTACTTTTACATCCTCTTCCATAGATTTAAGGACATCAAAGGTCTGATATGCAATTGATTCCAGAGTAGCTCTGACCAGATGTTCCTTCGTACAGCCTCTTGTTATTCCTACAATTGTTCCCCTTGCATGCGGATTCCAGTAAGGCGCACCGAGACCTGCAAAAGCGGGTACTATATACACATTCTCTGTATCTTCGACCTTTTTGGCATAATCATATGTTTCTGATGCTGAACTGATCATTTTAATACCATCACGAAGCCATTGAACCGCTGCTCCTGCCACAAAGACCGAACCCTCCAATGCATAGTCAACGTTATCGCTGTCACCTGCCGCTATGGTTGTCAGCAGACCATTATCTGAATCAATAGGCTCTTTTCCTGTATTCATAAGCAGGAAGCAGCCCGTTCCATATGTATTTTTCACCTGACCCTTTTCAAAACAGCACTGACCAAACAGAGCTGCCTGCTGGTCTCCTGCGATTCCGGAAATCGGAACGTTTCCAAGCAGATCAGAATATCCGAAGATACAGCTCGAAGGCTTAACCTCTGGCAACAGACTTTCAGGAATATCAAACAATTCAAGCAATTCCTTATCCCATTTCTTCTCATGAATATTGAATAACATGGTTCTTGAAGCATTTGTATAGTCGGTAACATGAACTTTTCCACCTGTAAGATTCCAGACAAGCCAGGTATCCACAGTTCCAAAGGCCAGTTCACCTTTTTGTGCACGTTCTCTTACTCCCTCAACATTATCCAGTATCCAGGCAATTTTGCTGGCGCTGAAATAAGGATCAGGAATAAGTCCTGTTTTCTTTTTAATCATTTCTGTATAACCCTTGGCTACGAGCTCGTCTACGGCATCCGAGGTTCTTCTGCACTGCCATACTATGGCATTATAAACAGGTTCACCTGTTTTACGATCCCAGATTATTGTTGTTTCTCTCTGGTTTGTAATTCCAATGGCCTCAATATCTGAATAATTAAGGCTTATTTTGGTTAGTGCTTCAATTGCCACTCCTATCTGTCCCGACCATATTTCCTTAGGATCATGTTCAACCCATCCGGGATTTGGATAATACTGGGTAAATTCCTTCTGCGCAACACTTAAAATGTTACCCTCTTTATCAAAAATTATTGCTCTTGAACTTGTTGTTCCCTGGTCAAGGGAAAGAATACATTTACCCATATCATCACCTGCATATATATTTTTATCGCCTAAAAGTATCAAGGGATTGTTTCGTTCCATGAACTTCAACAATCCCTGTATCATTTAATAAGTCAGTACCTCGTGCCCATCTTCGGTAACAAGAACTGTTATTTCCCACTGAGCAGAAGGCAGACCATCGTCTGTATATACTGTCCAGTCATCTTCTTCATCTACAAATATATCACTTGTTCCCATGTTTACCATCGGTTCAATCGTAAACACCATCCCCGGCACCATAAGCATCTCGGTTCCCGGCTCGGTAACATAGCTTACAAAAGGCTCCTCGTGAAACTCAAGACCTATGCCATGGCCTCCGATTTCAACTACAACACTGTAGCCATTTTCCTTCGCATGTCTGTTGATTACATCTGCCATATCTCCAAGGAAGTTCCATGGTTTGACCATCTGAAGACCAAGTTCCACGCATTCTTTTGTAACCTGTACAAGTTTTTTCTTTTCCTCGCTGACATTTCCTATCATATACATTCTCGAAGAATCGGAGAAATAGCCCTTGTATATCGTAGAAACATCTACATTTATGATATCTCCATCCTCAAGCACTCTGTCAGGATCCGGAATACCATGACACACCACCTCATTTATGGAAGTACATACACTCTTTGGAAATCCATCATAATTAAGCGGTGCCGGAATTCCTCCCATTGAGGTAGTAAGATTATATACAAGATCATCTATCTCCTGCGTAGTTACTCCCGGCCCTATCATTTTACCTACGGCATCAAGAACTGCTATATTTATCTTTGAACTCTCCCTTATACCCTCTATATCTTTTGGAGTTTTAAGAAGGTCATTGGTGGGCACCATATGGCCCTGAAGTTCATATTGCTTAACCTTATTATCCTGATTTAAGTGACAGGATTTATATTTTTTTCCTGATCCACACCAGCATGGATCATTTCTTTCGATTTTCATTATTTTGACTTTCTCTTAAGTATACTTAATAAAGATTCACCTCTGTGGAAGAGCTGATTCATATATATTTTTCCAGCAAGGAATACTGCAACCAGAGCAAATGCAAACAGTATAAGCATGTACACAAATCCACTTACAAGGGTTACCTTTCCAAGAAGAATATCCGCAGGTAAAATATATGCACTCGTGAAAGGAACAGCTCTTAAAAGGGTATCCCATTTATTTCCATCTGACATTGGAAGATAGACAACAGCCATGAAACCTGCAACACTCAATATTGTGAAGATGCCCATGTAACTTTGAACTTCTTCTGTCTTTTGTGCAAAAGATCCAACCAATGCCGCAAGAAGGAAGTAGAACAAAATACCTACGATTATGGTTACTCCCATAAGAACAAATGCGCCCGCACTGAAAGCCACTCCGTTGGTCTGACCCTTTAACAGACTTAAAACTTCAAGAATAACGTTTTCATATTCAGGATAAATAGCTGTCTTTGCTACGTAATCTCCTAAAAGAAATCCTCCGGAGAAAAGGCCAATCCATACAAGAACCTGAATAATTGCTGCAGATGTAAGCGCAAATACCTTACCGAATATCAATGCTGCCGGCCTAGTCATTGTAAGAACCATTTCCATAAGCTTAGAGGTTTTTTCAACACTTACGGAATTTCCCATTGCCATACCATATATGAGAATAACGAAATACATAAGCATCGATATTATCATCGGTAACAGCTCATTAAGTACTTCCTCGCCAACGCTCTGCTGCTTATCTGATGCATTAATCTTGTTTACACTTACATGACTCATTGCAATTGCAAGCATCTGTGGAGAAATTCCGGAAGAAATCAGTTTGCTTTCTTCAATCGAATTTGATAAATCATCCAGCAAATCACTCACATCGCCATTACTCAAAGAACTGTTGTTGGGAATAATGGCACTGACATTAAAACCTTCATCCTTATTTTCAATTTTAAGAATCAGGTTATTATCTTCATTTATTGAATTTGACACAGCTATTTCATCTTTATCGGTGTTTTCAAAGGATATTGATGGATATTTATCCTTATTCTGATTACTTAATGAATCAAACGACAAATCCTTTATGTCACTGTTATTAATCACATATACCGTATTGATGGGTGATACTGTTTCACCATCACTCTTTTGAACAAGTGCCATAATAATGCTGATTAAGGCACCAACTATTAAAAATGCAAGTCCGACACCTATTGTTGTCTTCTTATATCTTCCTTTGGTATCCTGCGCAAAGGTGAATGTAAATACACTACGCCAACCTGTAAAATTACCGCTCTTCATAGTTATTTATCCCCCTTTCCTGCAATACTTCTATTCTTTGCTATCTGAAGAATATCTTTTACCTTAAGTGCCTTTCCGTTATAGAAAATCATTGATTCATATACCTTTGATGTGAATACAAACAATGCCATGGTAGCAATTGCCAGCACTATAAGAGAGATAATTCCTACCAGTACGGAAACCTTACCAAACAGCAAATATGTAGGTACTACAAATGGAGCTGTTACGGGGAATATGCAAAGTCCGGTAAAGACCTCTTCACTTACTCCGCTTGTTGACTGCATAACTCCCATTATTATAGCTGAGTAACATCCCACAATTGTAAGCAGCTGGAAGACCTTCATTCCTTCCTGTACCTCTTCAAGCTTACTCACAGAAGCTCCTGCAAGTCCTGCAACAATACTGAAGAAAAGAACTCCAAAGAGTATGAGCATTAAAGCCAGCAACAATTCACCTGCTGAAATAGACGAAACCATGTCAAAGAACATTTGAATGGCACCGGTTTTTTCACCTGCCTGTGCACTTTCAAACATTGATGCAGAAATTGATGATCCAGCAAAGTAAGCAATACCTATTGCCAAAAGCTGAACTATAACTAACAATAATGATGACAAAATCTTACCTGTAATCAAAGCAAGCGGTCTTACATTAATCATAAGATATTCAACCACTTTGGTAGATTTTTCCGTAACAACAGAGTTTGCTATCTGACCACCACTCATACTGATAAGAAGCATAGTAACTATCGTCACCCACATCATAATAGCGTATTCATCCATCGAGATTCCCTTTTTCTCAATCTCGGAATCTATGGAAACATCACCATTTTCATTGATATTCACATATTTTATCTCAGTAGTTACTGCCTTTGAGATAAACATAAGCTGCTCATCAGAAATATCAATTGCCTGGTTCTTGGCACTCTCAAAGAAGACCTTAAAATCCTCTGTAAATGTGTCATAGTCATTGCTCTCCACATCTGCACCGGCAGCCTTTACAAAAGTCATCGAAAAACCACTATAAACATCGTATTCAATCTCTACCAGTACATCCTTTACAGTATCGTTATCTTTTAATTCATTCTTACGATCTTCAAAGGATACCGAAGAACTCTTGTCAATTTTGACTGTTGAATAACGTGAATCTTCAGCAAATTTTGAATAATCAATATCAAATCCACTATTATCATAAACATATAATGATTCAATTGAAGTACTATCCAAAACCTCATTATCCTTGTTCTGAATCCAACCGAAAATAGGCACAATACACAGAACAAGAAGAGAAAGGACTAATAAAACTCCTATATAGGATTTGGATTTAACTCCCTGAAGGAAAGAAAACTTAAAGACTTCCTTCCATCCCGCAAAATCCCTCTTATTCATTCTGTCCTCCTTCTTTTGCTGCTTCTTCATGCGAAGCACCTGCTTTTTCAATAAAGATTTCATGTAAAGAAGGCTCTCTTAATTCAAACTTGACTACTGACTTATTATTATCAATTAAATCCTTAAGGAATCTCTGAGCCTGCTCATCACCTTCAACCTTTAACTGCTTTCCATCAGGAGTATCAGTCTTTACTGTCATTCCATGTTTTTTGATAAGATCGTCAAAATCATTATCACACTTAACAAACATATTTACACGGCCATAGCTCTTCTTAATCTCATTAAGATTACCCTGAAGAACTGCCTTACCTCTGTTAAGAATTGTTATATCTTCACAGAATTCCTCTATTACTTCCATCTGATGTGAAGACATGATGAGATATTTTCCTTTTGATACTTCTTCATGGATAATACCCTTAAATAAGTCTGTATTAACAGGATCAAGTCCACTTAATGGCTCATCCAGAATTAACAGCTCAGGATCTGAAATCAAAGCAGCCATAAACTGTATTTTCTGCTGATTTCCTTTTGACAACTGATCGGCAAGCTTAGGCTTTTCAGCTCTCTTTCCTTTAACCTGTGCGGGATAAAGATATTCTTCAACCTCAAGTCTCTTAGCCCAGTACTTAATTCTCTCTTTTGCAACTTCCTTACTTACACCTTTAAGATTCGCAAAATAATAAAGCTGGTCCATTAATGAATACTTAGGATAGAGTCCTCTTTCTTCAGCAAGATAACCTACATTAATCTTCATTGCATCGAGTGGCTGTCCTTTCCACAATACTTCTCCACCATCTTTTGCAAGCATTCCAAGTATCATACGAATTGAAGTTGTTTTACCAGCTCCGTTTGTTCCAAGAAGGGCATATACTCCGGGTTTATCAAGAGTAAATGACAAGTCTTCAACAACTGTCTTTTCGCCATATTTCTTTTTTAAGTTCTTAACTACCAGTGACATAATCTTTCTCCTCGTTTAAATTCAATCTGTAATAAAAAACAAACCTAAACCTCTACAACATACATAGTTGATTATACAATAGATGGAATTAAAAGTCCAAAAGGCTTAAGTACCACATACGACAGCGCTTCTATTACACTCGTGGTTTCAGCAATCATTACAAATTCTTCATTTTTCATGTTTTCCTCTGAATGTCACCTCAGCACATATACCTTATAGTTTCTGTTTTCATCAACAAGATCATATTTTTTGCCTAACGCACCTTCATCACTATAAAGGCCATCCTGTGCTAACACAAGTAATGCCTTCACTTTTTGCTCTGTTGCTAAAAACTCCACGTCCTCTTCACTCACATTACCTGCAAAAATATTAACCATTCGATTGTATAAATCATCTATCTCTTCAAATGTTTGTGGTCCTACAAATGATGTTTTAGTTGTCAGTAAATCATTAATCACTATGTATCTATCTGCGTAATAAGCTGAAAAATAGTTTACTCCCTGATAGTTATTGGATTCATTTCGAAGACTTACATCGGCAAAATCTTCAGGATTACTCATAACTATATCATCTGCATCTGTATATTCTCTTACAACTTTCCATCCTTCAACTGCTTCCTTAAACACTTTATTTGAATCACCTGGCACCTTTGTATGTACTGTTGTTGCCACTATTTCCTGTCCTATAGCAAAAACAAGCAGAAAACAAGAAATAATCAAAATATAGCCATAAAATCTATTTTTTTCAGATAAATAGTCAAACAATTTACAACAAATAAATACTGCAGTAATAATACCAATAATATATGGTATCTCTGTCATTCTCCATCCATAATCATTCGTAAGCGCCGCACTATGAACAATAAATATAGAGACTAATACGATTCCGATAAATGTTCTAACAATCCTGGTGAAATGGGTATCTGGTAATACCTTAGGAATAAAAATAGCAGCCAGTGCAAACAGCATAAATATACCTACGTTGGATGGTAGCAGGAAAAGATAAAAATCCAGGATTGCTCCGATAATGCCTAATCCTGAAATATCTCCATACGCTGGAAGAAAACCTAATACAATACCACCTTCACTACTTCCAGGTATCAAAAACAGATATCTAATATATGCAATACTGAATACTAGCGCTACAATCAGAATAACTATATGTTGAATTAATGAATTGCGAATTAATACTCTAAACTCTTTTCGTAGGCAAAATAGAATAGCCACAGTCAGTCCCAATATAGCCGCCGATAAAAAGCCAACGTATGCGGAATTATAAAATGAAGCTACTGCTGTAAGTCCAATTAATATAGCGTAATGGTATCTATCTTTTTTATCTTCTGAGCCAATACATTCTGCATATAAATATATCATTAATATTATTAAGGCTGATGCAGTACAACTATGTGGCGAAAAAGTAACCTCACCAATCAGAGGAAAGAACCCGATAAAGCTCTCATGCGGATATAATACTTCCTGTAGTGATAATGGCAGTATTCTCTCTAATACCGTATGAGGTGCACTTATCATGTAGAAAATAGAAACGAATATAAAAGCTTTGTTACTATATATAAATCTATAACATATAGCTCCTGCTATAAACATAAGGAAAGAAATCGCGAGTCCATTAGTCATAGCGGAAGCTACTATTGAGTTTACCCCTAACACTATTGCTGGCTGAGCCGCAAATGCAAATATACCAAAATGATAGTAGGCCGGAAGTAAATCACCATTATATGTAAGATATGGATTTATAGGAGGCAATCCTTCTCTAACTATGGAATTTACAAGACATACTCTTGTATTATCAGCAGCTGACATGGAGAAATAAATGCCATCATTAGTAATCAAAGGTAAAACTGCAAAAATAATAAAGGCTGAAATCACAAGTACAACTAATATAAATCCCCACATCCCTTTATTATTAGGTAAATACAATTTTTCTCTTTTGTAGTAGATAAATATTACTGCAATAATAAACATACCCAATAGAAAAATTCTGTTATATGGTAAGAACATACCTAAACAACAGGTAAATGCTAACCATATCGCAAATCCAATCATTGGAGAAAATAAGAACACCGAAATCTTCCTGCTTTCATCTTGAGATTTGTCCATAACATTAGGAACAGAAGCCATTCCAAGAAGCGAAAAAAAAATGACAAAAATAATCTCTAATACAACACCCAGTAAAAAATACATATACTAATCTCCCTCGTTATTTAGCCTTTTTTTCTCCCACCAAAGTCAAACAAATCATCGTAAGAGTAAGTCTTATTACCCTATAAAGAAGATATCCTTCACTAAACAATTCATCAAAGAAAATATTTGGACTCAATACTGGATTGAATATCAGTATAAAAATAACATCTATGACAAAAAATACTGCGAAATGCCAAAGATATAAATCCATTGTGTTTCTTCCAATCACAGCTAACAAATTGTTCACAGGCTTAATGGAAAATGAATAAATAAAGCGACATATCATAATCACTATGTAGGCCGAACAAAGACCGCAAAGGAATGTCAATGCCACACTCAAAATTCCATATGGACCATAATATGAAATAACATACCCGGTTCCTTCGCTTCCAAGCAGCACTGAAACTACAGATACAACAATGGAAATTGTCATACGAATGATGATTCTAATCACCTTTGTATCTTCAAAAATCTTATGCTCTCTAAACCAAAAGCCGGCAATCATAAATGCCACACAAATAAACCCTCTTCCGATACCAAAAGGTAATTGAAAAATTCCGGGAATTGTTTCTATTGATGCTAGAAGCAGCATAACCATAATAGTCACAACATCTGTAGTAATACTCGCTTTTTTCACAGTTTTCCGGTACAAATAATATATCATATAGCCCGAAAACAAAGCCGGAAGGGTCCATGAATTACTATTCGTTGGCATAACAATATCTATCATGTATCTCGAATTGTATGTAAACGGAGGAATATCCATAAGCATCTGACCTAAGCTACCGCAATTTGGAAAGAGTCCACTTCCATAGATTAGGTTTACAATAACAGGAATCACAACTCGCACATTTCCATACCCGATAAACCGAGCTCGAACAACCTCCAGCAGAGCATTTACAGTCATAATCATCCAAAAGGGGACCATAAGGCGTTTCACTTTTTTTATAAAATATATGCCAAAACTATCTTCTACAGAATTGAAAGTATAACCCGATGAAATAAAAAATACAGCCATCGAAAAGCTACACATTCCTAGAAAAGAAAAATCACTATGGCTTAATAATACTGAAATAATAGCTAATGCTTTTGCATAGTCAAGATATTCAACTCTTTCTCTTTTCATTACGATTTCCTCATCTCGTGAAATAAGAATTTATTTCACTCTTGGTTTATTAAAATATCATAGTTCAATGTGTGCATAGATTTCAGCCCTATATCTCTTGAATGACTCCCAAAATCTCTCATTTTCCTTCATTTTAAAATAGTCATTAAAATTCCAAACTATCAGCATTAAGAAGAAAATACTTCATGCCCATAATCACAAAGCCATCATCGTTTCTCCAAGGTTTCTTGGTTCCATTTACAATAACAATTTTCTTGAATGAATCAGGAATATTTCTAAGCGAATTAAATTCTTGTGCCTGTTTCTCCTCAGATGACATATCATAAGCCACCTGAATGTAATATCTCTGACTACCTTGATTCACAACAAAATCAACCTCTAATTGTTTTCGAGTAGTTTTTCCTTCTACATCCTTTCCAAATATCTCTACAGTACCAACATCCACATTGTATCCTCGTATAAGTAGTTCATTATAGACAATATTCTCCATAATATGTGTGATTTCTTGTTGTCTAAAGTTCAGTCTGACATTTCTAAGTCCTATATCAGTAAAGTAATATTTCAGATTTGCTCCTACATACTTTCTACCCTTAATATCATATCGGTTTGCTTTAGAAATCAGAAAGCTCTGAGCCAAATAATCAATATGATTTGAAATGGTTTTATTACTATAAGTAATCCCCCTTTCAGACTTAAATGTATTTGATATTTTCGTTGGATTAGTTGGTGATCCTATTGCAGAGGCCAGGACATCGACCAACGTGTCAATTTCATCAACATTTTGAAGTTTATTACGATCCACGACATCCTTAATGTAAACATTATCAAAAATATTTTTTAGATATTCTGCCTTCTGTCGTTCCAAAGAAAATTGTGTTACTTGAGGAAGCCCACCATATATCAAGTACTCATTCCATGCATCATCATAATCTCCATCATAAACCGAAAAGAATTCTGCAAAAGACAGCGGATAAATCCTAATTTCATCACCTCTGCCTCTAAATTCTGTTATAACATCACTGGATAAAAACTTTGAATTACTTCCCGTAACATATACATCAATATTTTTTATACGAAGCATACTATTCAATACCTCTTCAAATCGAGGCATAAATTGAACTTCATCCAAAAGAAGATAATACTTCCCTTCATCCTTTATTCTCTCTTTTATATATTGATAACATATCTTTGGATCTCTAAGCTCTTCACTTTCAATACCATCCAAAGCAATTTCTATAATGTGGTCAACATCCACACCACTTTCTAATAGGTACTTCTTAAACAACGTGAATAACAAAAAAGACTTTCCACATCTTCTTATACCTGTGATAATTTTTATCATTCCGTTATCTTTTCTAATCTTTAACTGTTCCAGATAGGCATCTCTCTTTATCTCCATCAAGCGCTCCTTGTTTTTGTGTGTTCCACATTTTTGGGTAATGCTATTATACGATTAAACGATTTTAAATTCAACTATCACCATGCTTTTCATTACCATTTTTTGTGTGTATACACAATTTTGTGCACAGGCTATTTGTTCCTTTATCAAAAATATTCTGTCTTGGTGCTGCACTTCATGCAAGCATGGTGCAGCGCTTATGACACTTGGCTCGTCGCCATAATCGAGTAGGCTGGCTCCTACTCGATATACATAGTGTATAACATAGATGCAACACGCTTTGCGAGTAGCATCTATGATTAGCGGTCGTCAAATCTCCTTGCATGCAAGCATACAGTCGATTTTCCTCGTCGCCATAACAAAAAATGGCAGTTCTGAATAAATTCAAAACTGCCACTTCTCAATATTATTTTACACTTTCAAAAGCTTCATAGAAATCTGCCACATTATCCTCGATACTCTTATTTCTGAATACTGAAGATCCGGAAACAATTGCTGTGGCGCCGGCCTTAAGAACATCCTTTACATTATTCTTTCCGATTCCGCCATCTACTTCAATGATGACATCCGAAAGGTTATGCTCATCAAGATACTTTCTTAAGTCTCTGATTCTGTCATAAGATTTTTCAATGAATTTTTGCCCACCGAATCCGGGTTCAACTGACATAACCAGCACCAGTTCAACTGAACTGAGGTATGGATATATCTCCTCCAATGGTGTATCCGGCTTAAGAGAAATTCCTGCTTTGGCTCCGGACTTATGAATTAAGTCTATCACTGCCTTAGGGTCCTTGGTTGCCTCATAATGAAATGTAATTCCATCAGCACCAATCGAAGCAAACTCCTCTATATATCTTTCAGGATCCACTATCATAAGATGAACATCAAAAAACTGATCTGTAATCGGTCTTATTGAACTTATTACCGGCATCCCGAAGGATATGGACGGAACAAAAACTCCATCCATGACATCAATATGAAGATAAGGAACTTCCAACTTCTTCGTCTTTTCAATCTGCTGTCCAAGAATACCAAAGTCCGCAGCTAATAAAGACGGAGCAAGAATATATTTAGACATTTTAAGCTAAGAACTCCTTAATCTGTGCGTAAATTCCCTTTCCATCAAGGCGATACTTTTCAAGAAGGGCTGAAGCTGATCCTGACTCACCAAACTGATCATACATACCAATTCTCTTAACAGGAACAGGATACTTTTCAGAAAGGGTATCACATACTGCAGAACCAAGTCCACCGATTACAGAATGCTCTTCTGCTGTAACAACCTTTCCTGTTTTCTTAGCTGACTTAATGATGATATCTTCATCAAGAGGCTTGATTGTACAGATGTTAATAACTTCTGCATCAATTCCGTCTGCCTTAAGCATTTCAGCTGCTTCAAGTGCATTTCCTACACAAATACCTGTAGCAACGATTGTAAGGTCTTTTCCTTCCTTAACAATGTCACCCTTACCAACTTCAAACTTGTAATCAGGTCTGTCATTGATAATAGGACATGCAGCTCTACCAAATCTCATATATACAGGGCCATCCATTTCAGCTGCTGCCATAACACAAGCCTTAGCTTCAACATCATCAGAAGGACACATAACTGTCATTCCGGGGATAGTTCTCATTAATGCGATATCTTCATTACACTGATGTGAAGCACCATCTTCACCAACAGTAATACCAGCATGAGTAGCACCAATCTTAACATTAAGATGAGGATATCCTACTGAGTTACGAACCTGCTCAAAAGCTCTTCCTGCTGCAAACATAGCAAATGAACTAACGAAAGGAATCTTTCCTGTTGTTGCAAGTCCTGCTGCGATACCTACCATATTGCTCTCTGCAATACCACAATCAAAAAATCTGTCAGGAAATGCCTTTTTGAACACTCCTGTCTTTGTTGCTGCTGCAAGGTCAGCGTCAAGAACTACTACATTAGGATTCTTAGCACCCAACTCAGCCAATGCATTACCGTAACTTTCTCTGGTTGCAATCTTATCTGCCATCTTATGCTTCCTCCTTTGCGAGTTCTTCGTCAATCTTATTTAAGTCATTCATAGCAGTAGCATACTCATCATCGTTAGGAGCTTTTCCATGCCATCCTGCCTGATTCTCCATGAATGAAATGCCCTTACCTTTAACAGAATGAGCAATAATTGCTGTAGGCATTCCCTTTGTTTCCTTTGCTTCCTTGAAAGCAGCACGAATTTCATCGAAATTATGTGCATCTATATTGATCACATGGAAATTGAAAGCTTCAAACTTCTTATCAATAGGATAAGGAGTATTAACTTCATCAACAGGTCCGTCAATCTGAAGACCATTGTTATCAACTATAACAACAAGGTTATCAAGTTTCTTTGCTCCTGCAAACATAGAAGCTTCCCAAACCTGACCTTCCTGAATTTCACCGTCACCAAGAAGTGTGTATACTCTGAAATCCTTGTTATCAATCTTCGCAGAAAGAGCCATACCTACTGCTGCTGAAATTCCCTGTCCCAAAGAACCTGATGACATATCAACACCGGGAATATGCTGCATACAAGGGTGTCCCTGAAGGTATGATCCAAGTTTACGAAGTGTAGTTAAATCTTCAACAGGGAAGTAACCTCTGTTTGCAAGTGTTGCATACAAACCGGGAGCTGTATGTCCCTTTGAAAGAACAAATCTGTCTCTTCCTTCCATTTTAGGATTCTTAGGATCGATATTCATCTCTTCAAAATAGAGATATGTGTAAATATCTGCGGCCGAAAGAGATCCGCCGGGATGTCCTGCCTTAGCAGCATGAACACCGGTTACGATACCTTTACGTACCTGGTTGGCTGTCTTTTTCAATTCAAGATTATTCATCTCATCCTCCATGTGTTCATAATATTTTATATTATATAAGTTACGGTTTTAGTTTATCACAGTAAAACTCTACGGTATATATATTCTTTGCCAAAAATATAGTATATTTTGCTATACCTTTGTGCTTTTTTTTTCAAAAAAATATTCTTACAACGTACAAGGTCCGTTTCCTATCTCTACGACATAAAACTCAGGAACCATGTCACATTTTTCTTTATAAGCCTTCGTAACAACTTCTTTAAAACTATCAATAGCCCTGTCTTCAACAATGCTGACTGTACAGCCGCCAAATCCGCCACCTGTGATTCGTGAACCTGTTACTCCGTCGACACTCCATGCCGCTTCAACAAGAACATCAATTTCCGGACACGATACATCATAGTCATCACGCAAAGATACATGTGATTCATTCATAAGCTTACCAAATGCTTCAATATCGTTGTCCTTTAAGGCCTGAACCGCACGTATGGTTCTTATATTCTCATAAACTGCATGCTTAGCCTTTTTAACTCTGTCCTCATCCTTGATCAGATGTTTGTATTCTTCAAACTGTTCGACCGACAAATCCCCAAGACCTTTAATTGCAACAGCACCCTGAAGTTCCTTAAGTGCAAGTTCACAGGAAGAACGTCTGTCATTATATGCTGATGTTACAAGTGAATGTTTAACCTTTGAGTTTGTTACGACTATTTTTTTATCCTTAAGAGCAATCGGTGCATATTCAAACGACAAGTCCGCAGTATCAAGGAATATGGCATTATCCTTCTTTCCCATTGCTGAAGCAAACTGATCCATTATTCCGCAGTTCATACCATTAAAATTGTTTTCTGAGTACTGACCTATCTGGGCAAGCTCCACATTGGTAACGGAAAAACCATATAATTCTCTTAATGCATAGCCCATCAGCACCTCAATGGATGCTGAAGATGAAAGACCGGAACCATTTGGAATATTTCCCCAAAGAACTATATCCAATCCTTTTTCTATCTTCATGCCTCTTCCTGCAAAGGTCCATATAATGCCCTTAAGATAGTTGGTCCATCCGGCTTCCTCACTTGGATTGAGATCCTCAAGTGAGCTTTCAATAACTCCGGCTTCCTCAAAATTGGCTGAATAAAATCTAAGCCTATTATCTTCTCTCTTTGCAAAAGCACCATAGGTTCCAATAGACAGAGCAACGGGAAAAACATGTCCACCATTATAATCAGTATGCTCACCTATAAGATTAACTCTTCCGGGTGCAAAAAATACCGAAACTCCTTCATTGTATTTATATGCCTTTGTAAAAATATCAATCATCTTATCTTTCATGATTTTCTATCCCCCCAACTGATATGTTACATTTTTTTATTTTATATGACTTGCTTCATCGATAAATTTTTCAGATTTTTAACCTAAAACTATTTATCTCTTTATCATTCTTTAAGACCAAATAGTCACGAAAAAGACTTAGTTTATAAGAATAGTATCCGTCTCCACATCGTGAGTAATTGCATAACAGCTATTGCTTTCCGTCATAACTTTGGGATCTAAAGTAACCTGATAGATAACCTCGTCCTCACCCTCACCGGCATTATATCTTTTAAGTGTCATTACCCAGGGAGAATTATTAACATCTGCATATATTGTAAGACCAAGTATCTCCTGACCCCGTTTAAAACCTTCCTGCATATCCAGCGAATCGGATGCTGTATTATTATCCCCTTCCGGCATGATGGACAGCGACGTAAACACTAAATCAGTATTATTAATCAAAGAAAAAACTATAGGCCTTAAATATGCTGCATCTTCAGAATATTTTATCTCGCTAATCGTTTTCCGATAATTTGTGTATGATTCGTCAATTATATCCATGACTTCCATAAGCATATCGAGCTCTTCATCCGACATCTCATACAGATTGTAATCCGTAAGTTCTCTCATTTGATTTTCAATGTTTCCAAGTTCCTTATCAAGCGAGTTGTCATTAATAGCAGCATGCTCTTCAACTATCTGATTATGAAATTCTACCAGATTTCTGTATTTTTCCTGGGCAGAGGCTATCTTCTCTTCATTTGCGCCACATCCTGCAACAAGAAAAGTCATTAAACATATTAATAACCCTGCCGTTATATTTTTTTTCATTAATTGTGCTCTTTCCGTATCAATGTATTTAAGTATAAAGATAATATACGGTAACTGCCGTAATAACAATTTATTTACTGAACGGTAACCTTACTTCTTATATAATCTGCCAACAGAATCGAAGCCTTTTTATGACTTGGGAATCCGGGATGCATATGGGAACCATATTCACCCTCAAGTGTATTGGGAAGATTAAGAAATGCCACATTATTATCTTTTGTAGTAAGTCTGTATTCATTTACTGCTTCGGTAAGAACCGGTGTCAGATCATAACCAAGCATTCCGTAACACCATACAATATGAGCTTTTGGATTATGCTTTCTCAACATGGTCAAGAAATCAATAACTGCCTTTTCAACCTTTAAGTCATCTTCTCTGTTATGAGTTCCGTCTTCGTTAAGTCTTTGTTTGAACGTTCCCATCCCGGGCACATCAAACGGCGGTTGTACAAATGATGTACTATCGTTTGTTCCAAGGTTAACGACAATTACATCCGGCTGCCAGCTGAAATCATATGGTTCTGCGGTTCCGAGCTCTTCATTAATTTTAGGACCTACAGATCCACATACCGCTTCATAAATAGAAGGGATATTATGACGAATATCATTATCCCAGCCGGTATAAACACCCCAGCCGCCTTCTGAAATCATATGATAGTCTGCATTAAGCTCTTTAGCTGTCATATATGCATAATTTCTGGATACACTCATGTACATGGTGAGCCAGTCCATATCTTCAAAAGCACCATAAGTACCTTCACCTGAAGTAATTGAGTCACCAATGAACTCAATTTTCATATCAAACTTCGGAACCTCAAGGAATTCACCATCAAGTTTGAAACCCTTAACCAGAATTTTAGTATAATCGTCTTCTCCCATAGCCTGAATTTCTCTAAAAAATCTTATTTTTTTAGGTACATCAGGAGACATATTTCTAAACAAACACATACTGTGTGTTCCAGGAAGCAGCATCTGTCTTCCCATCATAAATCCATTTAATTCATAAGCAACCCACGGCTCATGAAAGTCACAGTCTGTTTCAAGCTCAATCCAGAGATCTGATCCCGTAACAACTACTTCAATTCCACTTCCGTTAAACAAAAGCGGCAACGGAGAAGAAACTCTGCCAACTCTGCCAAGTATATTTTTGTGTGGAACATCCTTAACCTCAACATATTTTAAGTTTGGATTCTCGTGATACATAATTTACTCTCCTTATATCTTTGTAAACTGACTATTGTATAATTCGTAATAAAAGCCTTTGGCTGCAAGTAAACTCTCATGATTACCCTGCTCAATAACCTGACCATCCTTCATCACAAGAATCAGATCTGCATTCATTATGGTTGATAATCTGTGAGCTACAATAAATGATGTTCTTCCTTCCATCATGGTATTAAAAGCTTTTTGAATTCTTATTTCCGTACGTGTATCAATAGAAGAAGTTGCTTCATCAAGAATAAGCATTGGTGGAAGCGCAAGCATGACTCTTGCAATACAAAGCAGCTGCTTTTGTCCCTGACTTAAAGAACCTCCGCCTTCACCAATAACGGTGTCATATCCATTTGGAAGACGTCTTATAAAACTATGTGCATGAGACATCTTGGCTGCATTTATTATCTCTTCATCAGTTGCATCCTCTTTGGCCAAAAGCAGGTTTTCCTTTATGGTCCCACTTCTTAACCAGGTCTCCTGAAGAACCATTCCGTAATTACTTCTCAATGACTTACGCTTGAGTTCTGCTATATTTTGTCCGTCAACAAGTATTTCTCCGGAATTTACATCATAAAATCTCATAAGAAGATTGATAATAGTTGTTTTTCCGCATCCTGTCGGGCCGACAATCGCAACCTTCATTCCGGGCTTAACGTCAACATTAAGATTCTTTATAAGTTCTTTATCTTCAACATAAGAAAAGTTTACATTCTTTAGTTCAATAGTGCCCCCGGCTTCAGCTAACTCTCCCATCATTTCATCGGAAGACTCTGATTCCTCTTCCATTATTTCAAATACTCTTGCCGCACAGGCAATGGCATTCTGGAGTTCCGAAATAACACTGCTTATCTCATTAAATGGCTTGGTATACTGGTTAGCGTATGACAAAAATACAGTTAATGTTCCAACAGTTATTCCTGCACCAATACCTGACTCAAAACCACCGATTATAAACAGTGAACCGGTAAGTGCTACCAGTGCATAACAGACGGCATTAACAAATCTTGTACATGGATTTGTCAGTGAAGAAAAGAAAATAGCTCTTAATGAGGATTTCCTTAATCTTTCATTGATTTCATCGAACTTTTCAACAGCATCTGCTTCCTTGCCATATGCTTTTACAACCTTCTCGTTTCCAATCATTTCATCTATGAGTGCTGTCTGCTCTCCTCTTTCGGCGCTTTGAAGCTTAAACATAGAGTAAGTTCTTGAGGAAATGAATTTTGCAACAAACAATGAAAGTGGTGTAACGCAAATAACAACCAAAGATACGGCTATATTCATACTCAGCATGAAATACAGAGTTCCCAGTATTGTCATCACTCCCGTAAATGCCTGTGAAAAGCCAAGCAAAAGACCATCTGAGAATTGGTCTATATCAGCAATAATACGGCTCACAATATCTCCTGAAGGATGAGAATCTATATACTTAAGAGGAAGTGTCTGAAGCTTGCTTATTGCTTCATTCCTGATATCTCTTACTGTCAAAAAAGATATTCTGTTATTAATAAGATTCATCAGATAGGTGGAAACTCCAACTATCAGTGCAAAGATACCGGCCTTAAGAAGATGAATGAACAAATCCTCATCTCCGGAACTTACAATACTATCTACTGCCTTTCCGATTTCTTTCGGTACAAGAAGTGTAAAGATAACGGAAACCGTAGCCAGAACAAGCGATAATACAATTAAAAATCGATATTTTCTAAGTGCTTTTAATACCTTGGCTACTGTTCCTTTTCTTCCGGCTTTACCTAAAGCTGAAGAATCCGAATTTAAGTTACCCTGTGGGATGAAGCCCGATGATGTAAGTGCCATTAGTCTTCCTCCCTTCTGAACTGAGTATTATATATCTCCTGATAAACCTCACAGCTTTGCAGCAATTCTTCATGAGTTCCCATGCCTACAACATCTCCATCATCAAGAACAACTATAAGATCAGCATTCATTACAGAAGAACTTCTCTGTGCCACAATTACAGTAGTCGGATTATAATCAAGTCCTGCTATATTTGTTCTGAGTTTAAGATCCGTTGCAAAATCAAGTGCAGATGAAGAATCATCAAGAATTAAGATTGCAGGCTTTCTTACAAGTGCTCTTGCAATGGAAAGTCTCTGTCTTTGTCCTCCGGAGAAAGAATGACCACCGGAATCCACATGGGCATCAAGTCCGCCTTTGGAATTGACTACATCTGTGGCAACTGCAATATCTACGGCCTTAAGTATTTCCTCATCGGATGCCTTATCATTTCCCCATAAAAGGTTATCTCTTATGGTTCCTTCAAAAAGAACTGCCTTTTGCATAACAATTCCTATCTTTTTACGCAATTCGCTTTTTGAAATACAATTTACATTATGACCATTAATCAGGATTTCTCCCTCAGTGGCCCTATAAAATCCGGGTATCAGGTTGATAAGTGATGTTTTACCCGATCCGGTACCTCCGATTACTCCAAGCGTCTGACCCGGATTAATCTTAAAGGATACATTGCTTAAGGACTCGTCGGAACCTTCCTGATATCTTAATGATACATTCTTAAATTCAATACCAAGTCTGTTTTCCTTTAATATTTCGGCATCTGCTATATTGCTGTCGTCTGTATCTTTTTGAATTTCCTCGCTGATATCAAACACCTCTGAAATTCTGTTAGCTGAAGCAAGTGCCTTATTGATGGTAACCATTAATCCGGCAAATTTAATAAGTTCAACCAAAATCTGAGACATGTAGTTATAAAGTGCAACTACTTCTCCTGTTGAAAGCACACCGGAATTAACCTTAACCCCTCCTACTTTAATCAAAACTACAATGGCTAAGTTGATAATAATATATGTCAGTGGATTCAAAAGACCGGAAACTCTGCCGGCAACAAGCTGAAGGCGTGAAAGCTTATCATTATTTTCACTGAACAGTTCACATTCCTTTTCTTCTCTCGAAAATGCTCTTATTACTCTTACCCCGGACAGATTTTCCCTTGTCAACTTAAGAACCTTATCCAGTCCCTTCTGCACCTTCATGAGCATGGGAATGTTTGCCTTCATAATAAGTCCTATAACAAGCGACAATACCGCAAGCACACCAACAAATACCAGAGCGGCTTCTGCATCAATGGTAAATGCCATAACGGCAGCTCCAATAACAATGAACGGTGATCTTAAAAACAGTCTTAAGAACATGTTCACACCATTCTGAGTTGTGTTAACATCAGAGGTCATTCTGGTAATAATGGTTGATACCCCGGCTTCGTCCTGTTTATCAAACCCAAGATTCATAATATGCTTGAACAGATCATGTCTTAAGCCTGTCGCAAATCCGGTTGCGGCCTTTGCTGCAAAATATTGTGCAGATACTGCACTTATAAGACCAACTATGCCAAGCGCAATCAGGATGACAAAGGATTTAATAAGATATCCTGTATCTCCGCCTTCTGTTATCCCGTCTCCTATTCCCTTATCAATCATCGCTGCGATTACCAGGGGAACAAACAACTCAAAAGAAGCCTCCAGCATTTTAAACAGGGGGCTTAATAAACTTTCTTTCTTATATGAACTTAAATATTTTAATAATTTTTTCATCGCTTATATCAGGAAATTCTCTATAATAACTGCTTCTGCTTCATCATTACTTAATCCAAAGGTGTTCAGCTTAATCAGCTGATCGTTATTAATTCTTCCGATGGCAGCCTCATGAATAATTGCAGAATCAACATGTCTTGCATCAATTTCGGGAATTGATCTGACTTTTGCACCATCCATAATGATTGAATCACACTGAATATGCGCATGACAGGGTGCCTCACCTATCGCACATGGGTGGAACACCTGAGTTGAATTACCCTTTGCCACTGAACGCGATACAATCTGTGCAGATGAACCTTCACCTTTTAATACAATGTCCATATCGGATTCAGCCACCTGATTATCGTGTGTCATCAGTCTTTCAGTAACTTTAATCCTTGAGTGAGGTCCCATAACAACACTTGACTTTCTTTTAGTGGAATCAACACCACCAATTTGAGCCGTATCAAGATTAAATACTGCATTTTCCTCAAGAAATATCTGAGTCACAGGATTCAGAATTCTTGCTCCGGTTCCTTCGCCTTCGCCATAATGCTTTTCTTCATAGGTTACCGTAGCTCCTGCTCCCACATGGAAAGCATGAATTCCGTCATGCCTTGAATCATTACAGCCTGAATTATGAATTCCACATCCGGCTACGATTGTAACCTTTGCTCCCGGTTCTACAAAGAAGTCATTGTACACTTCATCTGTCATACCTGAGGTTGTTACAACAACCGGTATATGAACATATTCATTCTGTGCAGTTGCAAGAATATGTACATCTATTCCGTTTTTATCTGTCTTTTTTACTATTTTAATATTTTCAGAGTCTCCGTGGCAAAGTGCAGTTCCGTTGTAACGAAGATTATATGCACCTTCCTGCTTAAAGCCTTCGCTGTCTATCTTTGACAGTACACTCTGAGTTGTTTCATCAATATTAACCATTTCTATTTCATTTCTGCCATACAGGCATGGGATTCACCCTTAATCAAATTTGGATATACTTCTTCTCTTGTTCCGATTGCTGAAACGGCGCCATCTTTAATAACCATAATTCTGTCTGCCATCTCAATAATTCTTTCCTGATGGGAAATGATAATAATACTTCTGTCCTTTGTCTCATGAAGCTTTTCAAACTGCTTAACAAGCATACTAAAGCTCCAAAGATCAATTCCTGCCTCCGGCTCATCAAAAATACAGATTTTATGATTTGAAGCAAGTACAGAAGCAATTTCGATTCGCTTCATCTCTCCTCCGGACAGACTTCCGTCAAGTTCTCTGTCAAGATATTCCCTTGCGCAAAGACCTACCGAACTTAAAAGATCGCAGCACCTGCTTTCTGACAGGTTGTTTCCTGCTGCCAGTGTAAGAAAACGTTTTACTGTCATTCCCTTAAATCTCGGTGGCTGCTGGAAAGCAAATCCTATTCCGGCCTTTGCCCTTTCATCTATCGAATAAGCTGAAATATCTTCATTATCAAGGATTATCTTCCCTTCATCAGCCGGAAGAATTCCCATCAAAAGCTTAACCAGAGTCGATTTGCCACCACCGTTTGGACCGGTGATGACCATCAACTCTCCATTGTTTACTTCAAAACTTACATTATTGATTATAGTCTTTTTCGCATCATTGTCTGAAGCACTAAAAGACAAATTACTTACTTTAAGCATCAATTAATTATCCTTAAAAATATATTAACCTAATAGAAATTAGTGATGGAAAAGTCTGATTCCTGTAAATGCCATGACCATATCATACTTATCAGCGCATTCGATTACCAAATCATCTCTTACTGATCCACCCGGCTGAGCAATATACTTAACACCGCTCTTATAAGCTCTTTCAATATTATCTGAGAATGGGAAGAACGCATCTGAACCTAATGTAACATTCTGGTTCTTTGCAAGCCATTCCTTCTTTTCTTCGCGGGTAAATACTTCAGGCTTAACCTTGAATCTCTTCTGCCATTCACCATCACGAAGAACATCTTCGTATTCATCTCCCATATATACATCGATAGCATTATCTCTGTCTGCACGTCCAAGTTCGTCAAGGAACTGAAGTCCCATAACCTGAGGAGACTGACGAAGGAACCAGTTATCAGCCTTCTGACCTGCAAGTCTTGTACAATGAATTCTTGACTGCTGTCCGGCACCAATACCGATTGCCTGTCCACCCTTTACGTAACATACAGAGTTAGACTGTGTATACTTAAGAGTAATCATTGCTATTTTCATATCAATCAAAGCTTCTTCCGGAATCTCCTTGTTAGCAGTAACTATATTTCCAAAAAGATCTCCATTAATATCAAGTTCATTTCTTCCCTGCTCGAAAGTAATTCCATATACCTGCTTTCTTTCAAGCTCTTCAGGAACATAAGAAGGATCAATTTTAATTACGTTGTAGTTGCCCTTCTTCTTCTGGCGAAGAATCTCTAAAGCTTCATCTGTATATCCGGGAGCAATAACACCATCAGATACTTCTCTTTTAATAAGCTTTGCTGTATCAGCATCACATACATCACTTAATGCAATAAAATCACCAAAAGATGACATTCTGTCAGCGCCTCTTGCTCTTGCATATGCGCAAGCTAAAGGAGAAAGCTCACCAAGATCATCAACCCAGTATATCTTTGCAAGAGTATCATCAAGAGGAAGTCCTACTGCTGCACCTGCAGGTGAAACATGCTTAAAAGATGTTGCTGCAGGAAGTCCTGTTGCTTCCTTTAATTCCTTAACAAGCTGCCAGCCATTAAATGCATCCAGGAAATTGATATATCCCGGACGTCCGTTAATTACCTCAACAGGTAGATCGGCTCCATTTTCCATAAATATTCTTGAAGGCTTCTGATTAGGGTTACATCCGTACTTTAACTGTATTTCTTTCATTTTCGTCCCTTTCAATATCGATATTGGATATTCTTATATTATTTGTTTTTATTAACAATTCTTGTTTCGTATTCACCGGTTTCAAGATTAATGAATCTTACGAATAAAGATACCTTGTTTTCCTCATTGAGATTAGTCCAGAGCATATCTGTAAATTCATCAATGCTTCCCTGAATCTTTACATGCTTTGGCTCACCTTCAAATGAAGGAAGAGGATTACCATCGTGCATATATGTATGTATAAAACGTCCCTCTCCTGCTACAGGATTATTGTAATCAAAAGTAAATCTCTGACATGATTCAGGATTACCCTTGTCACTCTTTAATATAGACATTGCATAACTAAAAACATTATTCTCCGGCTCAACACATACTACAGAAGAAATTCTTGGTGTATAGTTTGGTGCATCGGGTTCAAACTCTCTTGAGCGAAGTGACTGCTCAAAAGTAAGTCCCTTTTCAAAACCTTCATATACTGTATCTGTCTGATCACCATTAGTAACTATTGTTTTATTTCCAATAACGCGAACCGGAGCGTAGATGATAAGGCTTGGATCTTCAAGCTTAGAAGGATCAAAAGCCTGAGTTCTTATTCCTTTTCCTTCTTCTACAAATACTCTGTTTCTGCTGTTTGAGCTTCTTCCCATAATAAAATAACCCATAACGGCATATTTTTTGTCTTCAGAGCATCCAACTACTATTCCTCTTCCTGGATATGCATTTTCACTGAGTTCCTGAGCTAATGAACGTAATTCCATTTCAAAAATTCCTTTCTATTTTTAAAAAACAGTCTCAAAAAATATCTTACTTAATATCCTCTTCAAAATCAACCGAAAAAGCCTAATTACCACCCTATTACTTTCATGATTTCCGAATAAATTTCATTCTTCAATATTCCAAGTTCTTCTTCTGTCAGCTTTGCGATATTAAATTCTTCTCCTTTGATCTTAATTTCTTCTTTATCTTTTGAAAAGCTTATAAAACCACCAAAATATGTATCCCCTACATCAAAATAATCGGTCTCAAACTTAATCCGGTCATCAGATCGTTTTATCTTTATATCAATATCATATTCTTTTTCCTCTTTAAGCACTCTAAATGACAGGACATCCTCGTTCTTATCATAGACGGCACTGACAGACAAACCATCACACTTAAAAAGATACTCATTTTCATTGCCACCCAGGGTCTTCTCTATACTCATAAGTTCATTTTCTGATTTTGACAAAGATATTCTTTCCGAATCATCATCAGCTTTTATCTTTTTAATCTCATAGCTTTCACTTCCATTCACAACTCTTATATAAGATATTCTGTTTTCACATATACCTACGTATATATCAGCCTCCTGTCCTTTCATTACATTGCTGAACATTTCATTATTCTCATATTGGGAATATTTATCCGCAAAGATATTGTTTTCTGAAAAAATATCCACAATCTCACTTATCTTATCCCTGCTAATGGAAGCTTTATACATATCGCATTTCTTTGCATATTCATCTGCTGCCGCATCCTGAGTTTCTTCAAATGAAACATCTTCGAGACTTTTTATCATATCCTGAAGGAAAGCATTCTTATTATCCTTTAACGAAGTCAGACCGGTCATAATCTCAAAATATCTTTTGGCATAATTGCCTAACTTATCCACATCAATATATTTTTCCAGACCGTCGCCTCTTTCCCCACGATAGTCCATACAAAAAATACGCTCATCCAAAAATGGAACTGTAATTCCAAAACTGTCTTCATCCATAATCATTTCATATGTAACAGGCAGTATCATGGCAATATCAAAGTCACCAATTACATTAATCTTATTATTTGAAATATATTGTCTGGCATTAATCGCTATATCACCTAAAACCGGAACCTCTGTTTCCACTCTTGTTTCTATACAGTAACCATCTTCACCTACGAAGTCTTCCATATTCGCAATGTCCTTAAGAACAGGATTCGGAACCCATTCCCTGACTGTATTTTCGAATGCATTAATGATCAGTGCATTGGGATTTTGGCGGTAGACAATCAGCAGAACAACCCCTGTGGTGATTAATAAAAACACAGAAAGAACAATTATTCGCAATTTTCCTTTGATTTTCTTTTGTCCCTGCATTCCGATACCTCTTCTGACTCCTCAAGAACACGCTAACTTCTGTTAATTGATTAGGACCTCACCAGCGGCGAGGTCCTACAAAAATCTTCATAATAACAAAAACCATAATTCAGCTTCTGCAATTAATCATAAACCATATTATTTTGAAGCATTTTCAAGTGACTTATTACTTACTTCCAAAAGCTTATCCTTCATTTCATTTTCGATACGCTGTAATTCTTCTTCAGCTTCTGCTCTCTTAACTCTTCCTTCCTGCTGAATCTGCATTACTTCATCGAGAGTTTCAATAAGCATCTGGTTAGTATGAGTTAATGTTTCGATATCAACAATACCTCTTTCAGATTCTTTTGCAGATTCAATAGTAGCCATCTTAAGAGCTTCAGAGTTCTTCTTAAGAAGTTCATTTGTCATATCTGTAACTTCTCTCTGAGCCTTGGCAGCTTCACTTGAATGATTGATACCAATGGCAATTACCATCTGGCTCTTCCAAAGAGGAATTGTGTTAACAAGAGTAGACTGAATCTTTTCAGACATTGTTGTGTCATTATTCTGAATCAGACGAATCTGAGGAGCCATCTGCATTGAAATGTTTCTTGTAAGCTCCAAATCATAAATCTTCTTTTCGAATCTGTCTATTTTTGCTGCATAATCCTTGGCAGCCTGAGTATCCTCAGGAAGTCCTGTCTCCTCAGCAACCTTAAGGAGTTTGGGAAGTTCTACTTCCTTTGCTTCTTTAAGCTTTTCTTTTCCTGCCATTATATAAAGAGTAAGATCCTTAAAATAGCTAAGGTTAGTATCATACATCTTATCAAGAACAGCTATGTCCTTAAGAAGAGTTACCTGATGACCTTCCATAGCCTTACAAATCTTGTCTACATTAGCCTCAGCCTTGTCATATTTAGCCTTAATGCTTGTCAGTTTGTTGGCACTTTTCTTGAAGAAACCAAAGAATCCCTTGCTTTCCTGAACATCAAAGCCTTTAAGCTCAGTAACAACATCTGTGAGCATGTCACCAACTTCGCCCAGATCTTTGGTTCTAACAGAATTAAGTGCAGATTCTGAAAAATCAGCTATCTTCTTCTGAGCACCGGCACCATACTGAAGTACCATCTGCGTATCTGTGATATCAATCTGAGAAATATAGCTCTTAAGAGTTTCCTGTTCTTTCTCTGTGAGCTCCATTTTAGGTGCTCCGGCGATTTCAATATCAACGTTTTCCAAAACTACTTCTTTTTCTGCAACATCAACGATTTGTTCTTCCATGATTTTCCCTCATCTTTCTTAATCATTTGTCAGGTCAGTTGCAAGACCTTCCTGCTTTAACATTGTTTTTAACACCTGTGCATCTGAAGTCACATCCCACACCGAATCTCTAAAGAGGTTATTCAGTAACTGATTAAAAGCTTCAATAATAGTATCCAGTGTAGCTTCTATCTCTGCCTTAGCTTCTATTATTTCATCTCCCGGATTATTAACCTTATCATACTCTGCATATGCTTCAACCAGTTTAAGCATTGTAGGTAAGTAATAATCCATCAGCTTATGCATTCTTTTCATCTGTTCGGGATGAATCTGAACTCCCTTAAAAATCTGCCTTAATACTTTTTCAAGGTCGTTTAGCTTATTTGTTATTGATTCTTCAGGTATCTGCTCGTTAAGCTTGTGAAGTCTCTTAACGCATGCATAACCTTCCGTAACCATATTTTCAAGTTCCTCGGCATCCGCAGGACTTAATGTAGCTTTTGCTCTGTCAAGTTCCTCACGAATACTCTTTTCTATTTCTTCTTCCTCTTTTATCAATTTTAAGGAATTACTTTGTGTAAGTCTATACTGCTTATAAACATCCTCGGAAAGCATTAATGTTGTTTCCTGGTCATCAAGATAACCCTGTGGAAAGTAACCTTTTTGTAAAAGAGTTTTAATATCCTTTTTTACCTTTGAGGTTTTAACTCCCATTGCCGAAGCTATCGAAGAAACCTGGGCATACATATTTTCACCGCATATCTGTAAAAGCCGCTTTGCTTTTGCCAAAAGTCCCTTCTTAAACAGTCCGACCTTAAGTGTAATGGCCGAAGCAGCAAGTGTTACTCCTGAAAAAATCAGACTGAACAAACCGCCACCCGAAACCAGAAATCCGATTCCATTAACCAGTGTTGCTGCAGATGAAACTATCATGCCGGCAATACCAAGTCCGAAACAGACATTACCCGATACACGTCCAACCGGATTAAAATTCTCTGTTGGAACAATCTCAGCACCGGTATCTGTAACGATTGGTTTCGAATCAACTTCAACGTAATTATTTGAACTATAGGATGCCTTTTTCTGCTTCATAGCCTCAGCATTCTGTCTCACCTTTTCGTTATGAGCCTTTCTCTTGGCAATCAGTTCTTCGGAATATGCCTGAGAGTCCTTGGGAGTGGAATGCGGCTTATAATATCCATAAGGACGATTCTGCCCATTGCCGGACCCTGATTCCTTAAAAGCACTTGATGCTTCTTCTATCACATCAATCACAGAATCGGAAATAGCATCTTTAAGTCCCGAAAAATTACCTGAACTCAAACTGTCCTTAAGAGATGATGATATTCTTTTTCCTATATCGTTTTCAAACTTGTTATGCGACACGATTTATTCCTTTTAATGCAATTACTCTTTGGCGCTATACTTTAATACATAAGCAGATGTTGCCGGCATTGTTATATTCAGTTTGCCGCCAAAAACAACATGTTCAGCTCCACCTACGCTAAAGCCTTTATCTGAAGTCATTATCAGCTGCTTAACAACTGCTTCCTTTGGAATTCCCAACTGCCATACAGAAATCTCTTCCGTTACTTCATGATCATTGTTATTAATAAGGACTACACAAACTTCATCCTTTGAAAATCTTCCGTAACCTAGAATATTATAGCCGTTGGCAACATATTTAAGTGAACCTGTGATAAGTTCTCTGTTTTCTTTGTGTATCTTTATCATCTTCTGATGAAAAGCTATCATTTCAGTGTCTTCATGGCCCCATGGATAAGTTCTTCTGTTATCCGGATCTGTCCATCCACAGACGCCTGCTTCATCTCCATAGTAAATAGTAGGTGAACCGGGCCAGGTAAATTGAATCACAACAGCCTCACGCATTACAGCTGTATTTATTCCTTCATTTGCCGCTTCAGGACCAAGATAATTGGTTCTTCCCACACGTCTGTTTGTTCGTGTCAGGAATCGGCTGTGGTCATGATTTGACAGCTCATTCATCGCCATCTGTAATGACGGTGTCGGAAAATCTGCCATATGGTGATTCATGGCTCCGATAAAGCTGTCGGAATTTCCAAGAAGATCTCCTCTGAAGTCATCACTATGCTTCTGCATACCTGTCAAAAACCAGGTTACAGGCTCCATAAAAGCATCATAGTTCATTACTGTATCCCATTCCCTGCCATTAAGCCAGGCACGTGGGGAACCATAATGTTCTGCAAGAACAATGGCATTGGGGTTAGCCATTCTTACAGCACTTCTGAACTCATGCCAGAAGTAGTGGTTATATTCCGGACTGTGTCCAAGATCTGCTGCAACATCCAGTCTCCAACCATCCGCATTATACGGAGGCGAAACCCATTTTGCGGCAATTTTCATTACATAATCAAATAATTCTCTTGAATTTTCATAATTCAGTTTTGGTAATGTATCATGACCCCACCATCCATCATATGTCGGATTATATGGAAATCTGTTTTCATCATTAAACTGAAAATAATTATGAAACTGGCTGTCTTGGCTTATATATGCGCCTTTTCCGTAGCCTTCGGCATTTTCATATATCTGTTCTCTGTCCAGCCATTTATTAAAGGATCCACAATGATTGAATACCCCATCAAGTAAAACCTTTATTCCTCTCTTATGAGCCTCTTCCACAACCTTTGCAAACAACTGGTTGGAGGCCTCAAGATTAGCGGGATTCGTTACTCTGTCAATATATCTTGTCGCATCCTTATTCTCGTATCTGCCGTCAACAAGAAGTTCTCCCTCATCATGAACAATCTTACCGATATGCGGATCTATATTGTCATAATCCTGGCTGTCATATTTATGGTTGGAGGGTGAAACAAAGAGCGGGTTGAAGTAAATAACATCAATTCCAAGGTCAGAGAGATAATCCATCTTATCAAGGACACCCTGCAGATCGCCGCCATAAAAAGATCTGACATCCATTGTGTCGGGATACTTTTCCCAGTCTTCAACTCTTACAGAGTTCTCACCTATATATTTGTACTCATTGGTAAGTACATCATTCGACTTGTCTCCGTTACAAAAACGATCGACATATATCTGATACATTACGGCTCCCTTGGCCCATTCGGGAGTTTTGAAGCCCGGTACAATTCTGAAGTATGCACTTTCATTGGTATTTTTACCGACACCACTTGTATCGTACGTATAAATTACATGACTTGCATGTATTTCGAAATAATATGTAAATTCAACATCTTCCAGCTCTATTGTTGTTGAAAAATATGAAAACACATCATCTTTTTCTTCTTCATACATCTGGTACTTGTTGCCATTATGAACTAAATAGATTTTATCAACATTATTCTTCTCTACTCTGATTTTAACTGAGGCAGCAGAATACGGATTTGGTTCTGCAGGTGATAAATAATTTTCTGTAGTATCTGAAAAAACAGCTTTTTTATTGAAAGGAGGTCTCATTTCAAAAATATACATGCTGTTTTTTTCGACTTTGGATAATAAAGTATGATCCATATCGATTCTCTTTATACTTTCTTCTTTATTGTACCCATTAAATCGGAATGAGCATCATATCTATTTTAATAGAATATATTACAGGTTTCAAGTGAGTTTATAATCTTAGAACACAGTAAAACAGACAGTGCTTAAAGCAACTGCCTGTTTTAGAGAAGGTATTTCTTTCTTATGGGGTATAGCAAAAACTATAAAAAAATGTATTGGGGGTTACAAGTAGTATACTATCACCCAACCATTTTACGTACAATGCGTAACTTCCACAAATTCTACAATTTTATTACCTTCTTTTTGTGTATTTTTACTAAAAAGCACTATTGAATAATGCTTCAAACTCTTCACGACCGATTCTTTCTTTCTCAAGAAGAAGTTTTGCGCATGAATGAAGAACATCCATATTTTCTACGATAATATCTTTAGCCTTAGAATAACATTCATCAACTATTCTCTTAACTTCTTCATCTATTCTGCCGGAAACAGCTTCACTGAATGATTTCGCATGAGCAAGATCACGACCGATAAATACTTCACTGTCGTCACTCTCATAATTTACCATACCAAGTTCCTTGGACATTCCGTACTTGGTAACCATACTTCTTGCTCTCTTGGTAGCCTGCTTAATATCGTTGCTTGCACCTGTAGAAATATCATCAAATATAAGTTCTTCTGCAATACGTCCGCCAAGAGCAACCATAATGTTCTGCTCTATTTCTGACTTTGTCAGATACATATCATCCTTTTCAGGAAGAGGCATTGTAAATCCGCCGGCTCCAAGTCCAGTAGGAATAATGGAAATCATATATACAGGATCCATCTTTGGAAGAACGTGGAACAAAATTGCATGTCCCGCTTCATGATAGGCTGTGAGTTTCTTTTCTTCCTCAGTTACGATTCTTGACTTCTTTTCAACTCCCATTCCTATTTTGATGAATGATTCTTCGATATCCTTCTGAACAATATATGCCCTGCTGTTTTTAGCAGCACTGATTGCAGATTCGTTCATAAGGTTTGCAAGGTCTGCTCCTGTGAATCCTGCTGTAGTCTGAGCAACTCTCTTAAGGTCCACATCCTCAGCTAAAGGTTTATTCTTTGTATGTACGGCAAGTATTTCTTCTCTTCCGCCGACATCGGGATGACTGACTGTTATCTTTCTGTCGAATCGTCCCGGTCTCAATATGGCAGGATCAAGAATATCTACTCTGTTGGTAGCAGCCATTACGATAATACCACTGTTTTCCTCAAATCCGTCCATCTCAACAAGCAACTGGTTAAGAGTCTGTTCTCTTTCGTCATGACCTCCACCAAGACCGGTTCCTCTTCTTCTTGCAACTGCATCAATTTCATCAATAAATACAATACATGGAGCATTTTTCTTGGCATCTTCAAATAAGTCACGCACTCTCGAAGCACCGACACCGACAAACATTTCAACGAAATCAGATCCGGAAATTGAGAAGAATGGCACTCCTGCCTCTCCTGCAATAGCTTTTGCAAGTAAAGTTTTACCGGTACCGGGTGCACCTTCCATAAGAATACCGGTAGGGATTCTGGCACCAACTGCAGTAAATTTCTGAGGGTCCTTAAGGAACTCTACAACTTCCTGCATCTGCTCTTTTTCTTCCTTTAATCCGGCAACATCCTTAAAAGTAATCTTACTCTCTGTTGTCATCTTGGCTCTTGACTTACCAAAATTCATCATCTTGGCGTTGGTAGAGTTTCCTCCGCCACCACCTGACATAACAGACATAAGAAATACCATAAGTACAACACAGATAAGAAGTGGAAGAAGGTTGTCCATAAACCAGCTGTCTTCTTCAACCTTGTTAACCACTACTCTTGGAATTCCCGCTTCCTCTAAATACTTTTCTGTTTCAGATACATTATTAACATACAGAACCTTTTTCGTACCGCTTTTTAATATAAAGTTCACTTCACCCGTCGGAGATACTTTGCTTGGTGAAATATATGCTTCTGCGATTGCTCCGTTGGCAATATCACTTTTTAATTCAGCCTTGGAATACTTGCTTTGATTATCCATCAAAAGATTTGGAACAATCATTATCGCAAGTACTGCTATCATAAGCAGAAAATAAAGGCTTACACCTCTTCTTGGTTTCAAATCAATATTCCTCCCTATTATTTTTCAACAAATTCAACAACTCCAATATATGGAAGGTTTCTGTATTTTTGATCATAATCAAGACCAAAACCAACCACAAATTCATCCGGAATATCAAAACCGGTGTAATTAACATTAACATCAACCACTCTTCTGTCAGGTTTGTCCAAAAGTGTACAAAGCTTTAATGATTTGGGGTTTCTGCTTGAAAGATTTGAAAGCAGATAATGCAGGGTACGTCCGGTATCAACAATATCCTCAACAACAATTACGTTTTTTCCTTCTATACTATGTTCCAAATCCTTAATTATCTGAACCTCTCCTGTTGAAGTAGTTCCCTGATAACTTGAAACAGACATAAAATCAAGTGATACAGGAACCTCAATTCTCTTGGCAAGCTCACATGCAAAGAAAACCGCTCCTTTCAGAATGCAAACAATATGAACACTTTCACCTGCATACTCTTCAGTTATTTTCTTTCCTAATTCTTTTACTCTTGCATTTACTTCTTCTTCAGAAAGCAACACCTTTATCTGTTCCTTCATAGCTGACCTCCAAAACTCTGACTGTATCCTCTGTCACCTTGTAATATTCACTCATTCTCATTCCGATAATCCACATAACATGAGAACCATCGGTAAGCAGTTGTATCTTATCTCTCTCATCTTTAGGAATTTTTTCGTTAATGAAGTAGTCCTTTAAGGACTTTCTGTCTCCCTGCAGGTTCAATATAAGATAATCTCCGGTATGCCTTGTTCTTACTGTGGCAACAGTGGATATTTTATCATAATCAAACCATTTAGTATAGTTTCCTCGTGGTATATCACATATATTAAATTTTTCTAAAATATTCATTTTAAGGTCAATCGTGGGTATTTTTTCGCTCGCTTCACCAACTTTTTTGACTTTAACGGTTAAAATGTCATACTCTTTTATTATTCTGACATCATATGGCATATCAAGCTTTCTGGTTCCCGGTGCAGATAATATGTTTTTAATCTGCTGTATATGTTCGGAAACAATATCTTTTTTCTTACCCGCAACCATACATAAAACGTCATACAGCACTCTGTCTACGATGTAATCATGCTCTGCAAGTAGTATTCCTGTATCTATACTGACTTTCTTTTCTTCCTGCTTAACAGTGCATCTGTCCAATGCTCTTTTTGTTTCCGTACTTAAAAAATCTTCTGCCTTAATAACCATGTCCGACAAGTGACACATATTCTTTACGGCACCGCTGACAATATTATCTTTTACATAGGGAATGATATTGTGACGAATTTTATTTCGTGTGTAATCATCCGTCAGATTTGATTCGTCGGTGACATATGACATATTCATATCGGCAAGATAATTTTCAATTTCATATCTTTCAAAACAAAGAAGCGGTCTAATGATATCTCCGTTCACAGGTGCCATACCCTTCAGTCCCTGAAGAGATGATCCTCTGAAAATATTGAAAAGCATCGTTTCGGCCCTGTCATCCGCATGATGAGCAACAGCAATAACACCTTTTCTGTCTCCCAAAACCTCTCTCATAAAATCATATCTGATTTTTCGTCCCATTTCCTCAGTTGACATCCCGTTATCATGAGACAACGTTTTGATATCCGCTTTTTTGGCATGGAATATAATATTATGTCCAAAACGTTTTCCCAGGTCTTCTGTCAGCTTCCTCACGAACTCCTGCTCATAATCTGCAGAAGGTCTCAGCATATGATTAACATGAACCACTTCTATATTAAAATTCTTATCTCCGGATATTTGACACAACAAAAAAAGGAGGCATACAGAATCTGCGCCTCCTGATACTCCAATCACAACAGTATCGCCATCGTGAATCATATCATATCTGTTAATAAAATCATTTATCCTTGCTTTCATCCTTAAACAGCAACTCACCTTCGTACACCAATCCAAGCTTATCTCGTGCTATTTCTTCGACATAAGCTTTCGTTTTGGTATAGGTCTCATACTCGGCGATTTTTTCAGCTCTTTCCTCTTCCTTGGCAATTTCCTCTGACAAATATGCTTCCCTCTGGGCATACTCATTCTTCTTTTGCCTAAGCTCGTAGCTTTTAACCGCCACCACTAATACCAGCAACACTATGATAAAGTTGATTATCATTCTGGCAACTTTATTTTCCTTAATTGGTCTTCTATTGGGTGACATAATATTATAGTAACCAATATTATGCAAACCGTCAACCTGTTTTTTATTGATTTTTCAACATTTACGCTAATATTATTAAGTTAACATAATAATACAACATGTAGTACTTATATTTTTTAATAACACTATATTTTGTTTATAAATATTCAAAAAGCTCTTTAGCTTCCTCTTTTTTGACTGTTTCCTGAACAGAAGTTACTTTTACTTCCAGATCTTTGTTTCCAAAACTGATTTTTATTATATCTCCAACCTTAACATTAACAGAGGCCTTGGCGACATTTCCATTAATGGAAACACGGCCTGCATCACATGCTTCATTTGCTACCGTACGTCTCTTAATCAGTCTTGATACCTTTAAGTACTTATCTAATCGCATATTCCATATACCTCATCACCATAACAAAAGGGCTTGCCCGGATGAGCAAGCCCTTGGATTCTTCCTATATCGGTTGATTAGTTAAGAGCATCCTTTAATGCCTTACCAGCCTTGAACTTAGGAGCCTTAGAAGCAGCGATCTTCATTTCAGCGCCTGTCTGAGGATTACGTCCTGTTCTTGCAGCTCTTTCAGATACTTCGAAAGTACCGAAACCAACTAACTGAACCTTATCACCCTTCTTTAATGCTGCCTTAACTGCATCTGTGAATGCGTTTAATGCCTTTTCAGCATCCTTCTTAGATACTCCGGCATCTTTAGCCATAACTTCAACTAATTCTGTCTTGTTCATTGTGAACTCCTCCTATATAAAAACATATTTACACGACGATTACATCAAAACGTCTATTACATTTATAGCTTTTTAGCCTTGAAAAGTCAATAGAAAAAAGCCCATTTTTTGCCGAAAAATCAAGGTTTTCTGACCTTTTGGAGTTACCAAAACTTACGTAAACCACATTTACTTTGAAATACCTGTTCATTTATGGTTCGGCAGTCGGTGAGGGGGGTGAGGTTGGTACGCTGTTTCCACTGATTGTATTTCCGCTTATGGTGTTTCCACTTACCGTATTATTCCCTCCGTTACCATTATTTATATTATTTCCACTTACTGTATTCGTATTATTTATGGGATTACCATTTGCATCGTATGTCACATCCGATCTTTCCGGTACAAGCTCCGGGAAAGAAAAACTCTGATCAAGTCCATCGTCTTCAACATATATTGTATAGCTTACTGTCACATATCCGTTTTTATGAAGAGTAATTGTATGCGTTCCCGGCGTTTTCTGGTAGCTGCTGGGTGTTATTCCCTTATATATATTATCTTCATATACTTCTGCATCAATCGGTGACTCAATGGTTACTGTAGCATATAAATTTTTATTAACCGCGTTACCAGAAACTGTACTTATTGTCGTTTCATTCTCAAGGTCCACTTCCACATTCTGATTGATTCCAGTCACCTCAAAATATTGAGTTACTGTGCTGTAACCTGAAGCAGAAACAGTAATCTCATGAACTCCGACGGGGATCTTCATTTTCATTGTATGATCAATATAACTGCCATCAAGATAAGCAACTGCATTCTGTGGTGTTATGCTGAAAGAGACTATACCCTTTTCCGGAACACTTGAGACAATATCTCCAAGATCAAGAGAAGTCACTTCATTCCTTCGAATTGTAACTTCACGATATTCTTCTATTCCTGTATTTGTCAGTCTGACATTATAGGTACCTTCCGGGACAGTGATCATCATGTCGCTCATCACCTGGGAAATTACCTGATTACCTATCTCTATCCATCCACCTATAAGCGAATCTTCGTTGGTAAGCTGCAAATAACCATGTCCATCATCAACAATAAGTGAATATACCTTCCTGTCTATTGTATTTATGGTTATAACATCCTTGCTTATCAACTGATTGGGTGTCAGTTCAAAACCATTTGAAAACAAAACTGCATTCGCATCAAAGAAGAAAGTCTCATCACCGACAACTATACTCTGACCACTCTCATCCACAGTATATTTAGAAATATTTGATATTGTAAGAACCTCAGGCGTAATAACAATGGCTCCGGCTTTTTGTAGTTCGGCACTATAGGCTATATTTATGATATCCGAAGGCCGTAGCATCTCTATGGACATAGGCTGACCATATTTATCATTAATCGTTGTCGTTCCATCAAATAAAAGCGTTACTTCTTCGCCAGAACCCAGTCTGTAAAAATAGAATTCTCCTGTTTCCCTGTTGCAGCCTTTATATATTCCCTGTGCAAACGAAACATAGATGTTCTCATTTTCTATTTCGTTATTTCCATAACTGCTTGTAAATTCCGCTTCATGTGCCATACCTCTGGCACAACCTGTCAGGACAAGAACAAGTAATGATATAAATATTAAAATTTTAGTATAATCAGTTTTTTTCATTCAAATCCTCTTTTGCCATATTGAGCAAAATTTCATTGTCATTAAGCTCAGGATTATTCAGAACTCTTTCAAGCAGACTGTTTAATTCGCTGCCAAGTTCCGGTCCCGGCCGGTATCCGATTGCAATCAAATCTCCACCGGTTATCTTCATACTTTTAAGACTGACGCAATCCTTCTTCGATAATACTTCCCGGTATCCTGCTTTGACCGCCTCAAGTTTCGAGAGTTTTTCCTCTCTTAAATAATTGCTCTGAGCCATTATATCGCCATACTTAACTTCAAGCAGGAGTGGAAATATTTCTTCTCCAATTTTATTAACCGCTTTTCGTATTGAAGTTTCATCTTCTCCTATCGAACAATCATGAAGTTTGGCAAGCTTCGAAACAATATCAACAGTTTTGTTGTCAAACTTAAGCCTTCTTAATACTTCAACCGCCAACTCACCAGACTTACTCTGATGACCATGAAAATGATCTATGCCATCCTCACCTGTCGTTTTTACGAGCGGTTTACCGCTATCGTGCAACAACATGGCAAACCTTAAATATTTATCCGGCCTGACGTTCTCCATGCTCTTTATGGTATGCAGGCCTACAGAATACATATGATGCGGATGATTTTGAGGCGTCTTCATCATTGCATCAAACTCAGGCAGAAAATACCCGGTCAACCCTGTCTCATAAGCAAGCAGGAGTCTTTCAGGATTATCTGATGTCAGAAGTTTTGTCATCTCAACCTGAATTCTCTCCATACTGACAGCACTTATTGTACCGGCAAGCTCTTTAACTGCTTTTAAGGTCTCTTCTTCTATTTCATATCCCAATTGTGCAGAAAATCTTACTGCACGCATCATTCTTAATGCATCCTCCGAAAATCTCTCCATCGGGTTGCCTACACATCTGATGATACCATCCTTTAGGTCCTGTTGCCCATTAAATGGATCCTGAAGACCATCTTCGTCATTATATGCCATGGCATTTATCGTAAAATCACGTCTTAAAAGATCTTCCTTAAGAGATTTTGTAAATGTGACTTCCAAAGGATGTCTTCCATCTTCATACTTTCCGTCAATTCGATAGGTTGTAATCTCATAGCCTTTATCCTTAAGCATAACAGTTACCGTGCCATGCTTAATTCCAGTATCAATCGTCCTTCGAAAAAGTTTTTTGACAACCTCAGGCTCTGCAGATGTTGTAATATCATAATCAGCAGGTACTTTTCCAAGTAACATATCACGAATACAGCCGCCTACTGCATAAGCTTCGTAGCCGGCCTTTTTAATCGTATCAATAATATATTTAACGTCTTCCGGCATCATACCAGACTCCATCAAACCAAATCTCCTAATTGTTTCTTTAAGCTGTCTATATCCATATTGTCCATGGTTTCTGCGATAGAATCAAATGTTGCCCTGGTTTCAGGACCCATTTCCATTCCCTTTATCTGCTCAATAAGCTCGAATATACCGCCAAAGTTAAAATCATCAACCATACCTGACATCTTTTTGACGACTTTTGAAATCTCTTCACGTGACCATTCTTCGGCCTCAGCCTGCTCACCGGTTAAGTCTTCAATTATAGCCTTTCTGATTTTAGCCATGAAATCAGAATACTCAGCAACAAGATTATCACCTTCTGCATCAATCAGCTCATAGTTACCGCTTTTTCCTGCATTTTCGAGTATACGGGCCTTCTGCGACAAATCCATTGCGCCTAAAGTTGCCAGTGAACTCTTCAGAGAATGAACCTCTATTGTATATCTGTCATAATCTTTTATAGTTTTTGATTCATTAAGCTTATTGATTTTGGCCTCTGAATGATTATATGCAATTACACATATTTCTTTATAATCAGAAAGAGTTCCACCACAATCTCTAATCTTCTTATTTAATACATCCAGATTAATATCAAGAGCTGCTGCCAGCAATTCAACTTCATCCGGCTTTTTATCTTCAGGTATAACCGACGCCTTTGATTCCTCGAGAACAATATTGTTTGGAATCTCATCAATCGTCTTATAAATATATTCTTCCGGAACAAATCTCTTTAATGTCTCTTCAAGCCTGTGAATTTCGAGAGGCTTACAAAGATATTCATCAAAACCTTCCTTCAAAAGTCTGTCCCTTACACCTGCCATGGCATCAGCAGTAAGTACAATATATTTACACGTATTTGCATAAAAATCATTTAACTGTTTAATGCTCTTCATAGCCTCTATACCATCTACTCCGGGCATCATCTGATCCATAAAGATAAGATCATATTCCTTATCTTTACATATATCAATTGCTTCACGTCCTCCCTGAACCTTATCTGCCTTAAGTCCATAAGTCTTCAGAAGTCCTTCTGCAACCGTAAGATTGATTGAGTTATCATCAACCACAAGCACTTTATAATCATGTATCAGAAACTTTTCAGTATTTTTCTGTTTTCTGGCGTTGACAATCTTCATGTCTACCGGTGAATCATCAATTATCTTCTGTGTTAGAGTAACCGTAAACTCAGAGCCCTCGCCGATTTTACTTTTGACATCGATAACTCCTCCCATTAAATCCATATAGCCTTTAGCAATGGCAAGTCCCAGTCCACGACCTTCGATTCCATAATTATTGTCTATACTGAATTTACTGAAGGAATCAAAGATTCTTCCCTGATCCTCTTCCTTAATACCAATTCCGGTATCTTTAATGACAAACTGTAGAGTAACAACTCCTCTTGCCTTTTCAAGCACATGAATCGAAAAAGAAACTGTGCCTTCCTTGGTGAATTTAATAGCATTATTAAGTATATTAAGCAATGCTCCACGGATTCTGATTTTATCACCATACATATAGCTTGGAATATTGTTATCCAAATGCATCTCAAATTTCAGGCCTTTTCTCATAGCCAACAAAGAAAAGGTAGCTTCAATATCTCTGATGATATAGGAAATATAGTAATTCGAATATACAAGCTCAACTTTCTTGGATTCAAGTTTTGAAAGGTCTAACACATCATTGATAATAGCAAGAAGACTGTAAGAAGACTCCTTAATCATATCAATCTGACCTTTTACATCCTCAGATATGTCCTGTTTTGCTACCATTTCGGAAAACCCGATAATTGCATGAATCGGAGTTCTTATTTCATGCGACATATTTGCAAGAAGATTTGTCTTGAATTTGTTTGCATCATCGAGCTTATCTTTGAGTTCATCTATTTCTATATCTTTCTTCTTTTCCTTCAAAATATCATAGATGAATACCATTGTTCCCCTCCGACCGTTATCCTCCGGAAGATCTGAATATCTCACACTGTATTCAATATCATTGTAATAAAAGGTCTTGGGGTTTTTTGAAATAATGTCAATCGAACCAAGCTTCCCTGATTTAAGTATTTCATCCGCGAAAGCATTGGCGTAGAGGATTTCTGCGTTCTCATCGGCCGCAATTACTCCATCCACAACATTATCAAGAAGACTTTTAAGTATTGTCTCCTTCATATATTTTTCTTTATTTGATTTTTTAGTATCAAATAACCCCATCTATTACCCCTTTTACAGCCTTATTCAGGCCTTATATTTTTGCCAAAATCATTCAGACTCGAAATGATAATTCTCATCAGATCAAGCTTACTGATTGGCTTTATCAAAAATCGGTTTGGTTTTGCCTTCATATCAGTGGTGGCGATAGATTTATCGTCAAGTCCTGCCATCATAATTACCGGAACTTCCTTAAATTCAGGGTTACTCTTAATAGAATTAAGGAGAATGGTTCCACCGTTTTCTGCCATCTGATAATCAAGTATAACAACATCAGGTTTATGATTACTCAGATAACTGTTTGCCATGGCAACACTATTCAGCATGATTACGTTAAATACATCTTTTAAGGAATTGTTAATTATCTTAAGATAAGTAACATCATCATCCACCGTCAAAATAGTCTTCTTTAACGTCATGGAATTTTTGATTCTCAGAATATCTTCTATCTTGGCAGTGAGATTCTGCCTGGTAATCGGCTTAAGCAGATAAGCATCCACACCAACATTTATTGAATCAAGAACTGTATTCCTCGTGCTCTTACCCGTGATGAAAATTACAGGAATCTCTGCTCCTTCCTTTGATTCTCTGATATTTTTAAGAGTCTCAAAGCCATCCATCGTGGGCATTACTACATCCATGATGACAAGATCTGTCGGATACTCTCTGATATAATCCACAGCAAACTTACCATAAGCTATTGTTCCAACAATATAATCGTCATCCAGATACTTACGCATCAAATCTAAAAATTCCGGATCATCATCAACAATCAATATTCGATTTTTACTCTCTTTTGTTAAATCAGACATATTTCACCGAAAACATTAACTTACAAATTAATATGCTCTTCCCCAGTACACCATCTTCTGGGCTTTCTTTCCACAATAAGCACAGGTATCTGACAGACAGCTCTGCTCAAAAGGAATACATCTTGAAGTAACTGCCATATCTTCCTTAATCTGCTCTTCACATGCAGTTTCTCCACACCACATTGCCTTAACAAATCCTGACTTATTGGCAAATACATCCACAAACTCTTCCTTGTTATGAGCTTCATATGTGTGCTCTTCAAGATGAGCCTTGGCTCTGTCAAACATATCCTTCTGAATCTGTGGCATAAGTTCTTCAACCTTGGCAGCAAGTTCATCAAGGCTTACTTCTATCTTTTCGCGGGTATCTCTTCTGCAGATGATACACTTACCATTCTCGATATCCTTAGGTCCTATCTCAATTCTCATAGGAATACCACGCATTTCCTGTTCGCTGAACTTATATCCCGGAGATTTATCTGTATCATCAACCTTAACTCTGAAGCCTTTGCCTGCAAGCATATTCTTTAATTCATATGCCTTATCAAGAACGCCTTCCTTCTTCTGCTGAATAGGAATAACTGTAATCTGTGTAGGCGCAATCATAGGAGGAAGTACAAGTCCTGAATCATCACCATGAACCATAATAATAGCTCCGATAATACGTGTTGACATTCCCCACGAGGTCTGGTGTACATACTGAAGCTTATTCTCATTGTCTGTGTACTGAATACCAAATGCTTCTGCAAATCCTGTAGAGAAATTATGTGAGGTACCTGACTGAAGAGCCTTTCCGTCATGCATTAATGCTTCAATAGTATAAGTAGCGGCAGCACCTGCAAACTTCTCCTTGTCAGTCTTTCTTCCTTTGATTACAGGAATGGCAAGAACCTCTTCACAGAAATCAGCATAAACATTAAGCATCTGTTCTGTACGTTCAACAGCTTCCTCTTCTGTAGCATGAGCTGTATGACCTTCCTGCCACAAGAACTCTCTTGAACGAAGGAAAGGACGAGTTTCCTTTTCCCAACGAACTACAGAACACCACTGGTTATATACCTTTGGAAGATCTCTGTAAGAATGAATATCTCCCTTATAAAAATCACAGAATAAAGTTTCCGAAGTGGGTCTTACACACATTCTCTCCTGAAGGGGATTAAGTCCACCGTGAGTTACCCATGCAACCTCAGGTGCAAAACCTTCAACATGATCCTTTTCCTTCTGAAGAAGACTTTCAGGAATGAACATAGGCATATATACATTTTCTACACCTGTTTCCTTAAAACGTCTGTCAAGTTCTCTCTGGATGTTTTCCCAGATTGCATAACCGGCGGGCTTAATAACCATACAACCCTTAACATTGGAATAATCGATAAGTTCCGCCTTTTTAACTACGTCTGTGTACCATTGTGCAAAATCTTCACTCATGGAAGTAATTGCTTCAACCAACTTCTTTTCTGCCATTGCTTTTCTCCTCAATAGACCCCGTAAAACGGGGAATTATTTATATATTTTTCATAAATATACATAAAGATATACATAGTATATTTTAGCTAATTAGACCTCAAATGTAAAGCACCACAAAGGGTTCAAAAACCCTTAAAATCTTCGGTCTGTATTTCATTCTCCTGTGGAATTATTCTTATGAACGGCTGACACTCCCATTCCCATTATTATAAATATAAAGGGAGTGCTGAGAATCTGTGAAAAAGACATAAGATTATGTGAAAGATAGCATATAACCGATACTGCCACAGCAAGAGAAAAGCCCGGAATATCTTTTTTAGAAACATTCTTCGAACCCTTGAATATAAGTATAATATAGGAAATAAATATTCCAATATAAGTTATAATTCCGAGAATACCCTGATTAACCAGGATTGTCAGAATCTCACTGTGTGCATTGGTAAGTCTGTCATTAGGCCAGACTCTTTTCAGTTCTGAGGAAACTGATTCAATGGAATAAACTTTTAAGTCAAACATATCAGGGCCTGCACCTATCAGCTTTTCCCTGACACCGGAATTTTTAAAAGCTTCAGTACCTGCCCATATAGTTTCACCTCTGCCGGATGCAAAGTGTCTGTCAAAGCTTAAATAACCGCTATTTTCATCAATGAATCCTGTATTTGTATTAATAATACACACTACAAGCCACAAAACTGTCAAACTGAAAAATATGCCCAGTACGACACCGGCCATTCTCTTTTTAGTTATGCTTACATCATGACCTTTACGAACCTTATTTCTGATAAATAAATATGTAAGTAATACAAGCACGACTACTATCGGTGCAATATATATATTTGTAAGAAGTCGATAAATACCGGATATTTCATAGTTATAATCCAGTCCGGGAAAATGCATCATAAGTACAAATATAATCTGTGACAGCGCCCACATGAGAAATACCAGACAGGAATGCTCAAGATATATTCTTCTGCTTCTCACAAGGCAAAGGATGCATACAAACAGAGCTGCATCAAAAAGTACTATGCCATCACTGCCCTGAGCAAAGCCTGCAAGGAAAGCCACGAATACATAGACAGCCAAAAGCTTTGCATTAAGCGAAATAATCCCGTTTTCATGCGATTTTTTAAGCTCAAGAAGAAACAACACTACGCCAAGCGGTGTTATTACGGAATAAAATCCCATAAACCAGTTGATATTTCCCAATGTAGAAATAAAGGAAGAGTTTCTTACCTCAAGGGGAATTATATAAAGAGAATATCTGTCAAGAATTCCCAGCAAATATACCAGGAATGAACCGATAAAGATGGCGTAAACTACTATCTTTTCAAATAACCACAATCTCGAAATCAAAAAATAGAGCACACACATAACCAGAATCGTGAGATACCCCATATACCAGCCTTCCGCTCCGAGAACTGAGTTTAAGCCATCCTGTCGGTAACTGGATAAAAGAAATGAAATTGTACTTAAAAGGATAAATATAAGAACAAAGAAATCTGTAATAAGAATCCTGTTTAGTTCCCTGAATAGCAAAAACAGACCTGTTACAAGTAATAACAGAATTGCTACCAGCGAACTATATATGAAGAATGTATATTTGTCATAACTGATATTGACATATCCACTTTTCATAAATAGCGGATATATCAGAAAGAATACAATTAAGTAGACTGTTGAAATAAAAGTCGTTAATGCCTTCGGATCTATTTTATTAAAGGAAGGCTTCGTAAATTTCATCTTCCGGATCCCTTTCAAAGGTTAATTCTTTGCCTGTAACGGGATGTCTGAAACATAATCTGTGAGCACAAAGTGCCAACCCTCTACAGGCCTTACTGCTAAAATCCTTTGAATCAATACTACCATACTTTCCATCACCAAGTATAGGCATTCCGGCATTTGACAACTGTACTCTTATCTGATGATGACGTCCTGTCAGCAACTTGATTTCAAGAAGTGTCGCCTCAACATTATCTTCAAGAGCTACAAGTGTCTTCATACTCCTGTACTCCAAAGAAGCTTTTTTGGCTTCCGGAAAGGATTTTTCGACAACAAAGCTTTTGTTTGTTCTTCCGTCCTTGTAAAGATAATCAACCAGAACATCTGTCTGTTCCTTAGGTCTTCCGAGAACAATGGCATAATAATATTTCCTCATTTGCCCGTTATCTATCTGATGAGAAAGTGAAGCTGCTGCCGACTTTGTTTTTGCAAAAACCAAAAGACCGCTCACCGGCTGGTCCAGCCTGTGAACAAGTCCAAGGTATGGTTCTCTGTTATTTTTATCTTTTCCTGCCAGATAGTTTTTAAGCTCCGAAACCATATCCTGCTGCCCTATTCTTGATGTCTGGGTTGCTATTCCTGCGGGCTTAAATACTACCAATATCTGATTGTCTTCGTATACTATATTTTTCATTGTTACACTTTAAATCTGTATCCTACACCCCAAATAGTTTCAATGTATTGAGGGTTTGTACTGTCATATTCTACCTTTTCTCTTATCTTTTTGATATGGACTGTAACTGTTGCTATGTCTCCGATTGAATCCATATCCCAGATTTCCCTGAAAAGTTCGTCCTTTGAATATACATGGTTTGGATGCTCTGCAAGGAATGTCAGTAAATCAAATTCTTTTCCTGTAAATGCCTTTTCCTCACCATCTATCCATACTCGTCTTGCAGTTTTATCTATTTTAATACCACGTATTTCAATTATATCATTTGATACGGTTGATGACGAAACAAGTCTTTCGTATCTTGCAAGATGAGCTTTTACTCTGGCTACAAGCTCACTTGGACTAAAGGGCTTTGTCATGTAATCATCCGCACCAAGACCAAGGCCTCTTATCTTGTCTATATCTTCCTTTTTGGCCGAAACCATTATTATCGGAATATCTTTTTTTTCACGTACTTCCTTACATATTTCAAACCCGTCTACTCCCGGAAGCATTAAATCCAATACTATTAAGTCAAAGTTTTCTGAAAGAGCAGCATCCAAACCATCGGTTCCATTGTTCTTTATACATACTTCAAAATCACTTAATTCCAGATAGTCCTTTTCGAGTTCTGCAATTGCTTCTTCATCTTCAATTATCAATATTCTGTTCATATATTACATCCTTTCCCGATTCCGGCGCTTCATATTTTCTGAATACGAGGTGCATACAGGTGCCTTCTCCTTCTTTAGAAGTCGCCCAAATATATCCTCCATGGTCTTCGACTATTTTTTTAACTATCGAAAGACCTATACCACTTCCACCCTGTGAAGAATTTCTCGAAGCATCGGTACGATAAAATCTTTCAAAAATATTAGGTAAATCCTTGGCAGCTATTCCAAATCCATTATCTTCTATCTCAATTCTTACAGAATCGCTCTCATCAAGAATACGAATTTCAATATGTCCTGGTTTGGATCTGTCCATGTACTTGACACTGTTACTGATGATATTGTCAACTACTCTCTTTAACTGCTCCGGATCTGCAATAATCTCTGTCTTGGTTGAAACAAGATTTGTATAATCAAGCTGAATTCCCTTTTGTTCAAGGTCTATACCAACTTCCTCGACACAGTCCCCAAAATATCCTGCAATATTTATCTTTTGAAAATGATAGGGAATTCTGTTACTGTCAATCTTTGAATAAATTGTAAGTTCATTGATAAGACGATCCATATCCATTGCTTTGTTATAGATAGTCTTAATATACTTATCCATCTTCTCGGGCGTATCCGCAACTCCATCCATTATTCCTTCGACATATCCTTTAATCGAAGTAATCGGTGTTTTAAGGTCATGTGAAATATTGCTGACCAGCTCTTTATTCTGGTTTTCATTCCTTACCTTTTCATCAGCAGACTCCTTTAATCTCAAACGCATCTGCTCATAATTTCGACAGAGATCTCCAAATTCTCCTTCCTGATTTTCGGGAAGTCGGTACTCAAGATTCCCCTCTGCAATCTTTTCCATTGCAATATTTATGTCCTTAAGTGGCTTAACCATAGCTTTGCTAATCCATCTTGCAAGAAGAACTGCAGTCACTACCCATATCAAAAACACTGCAAGTGCTGTATATAAGAATAGCTTTGGACCAACTGCCGGAGTAAAAAAATCTCCTGCAGAATTTAACCTGTCAGGGAGTCCATATACATTCGCAAGTACATTACCTATCACAGTAAATGCTATGACAGCTAATACAATTGGAAGCACCACTATTATCACACATGTGATTTTTATTCTTGTCTTTAATTCCATGAAAATAGTATAGCATGAATAAATCCGATTATTTAGAAAGAATTACTAAAGAAATATAAAAAGTATATAAAAAATGGCGTCAACAGAATTGTCAACGCCATACCATACTGAAGATACAATGAATTATCTCTTATCTTTGTCTATCCTTTCAAGGAAAACTACTGCTATTATTACAAACAGTATTGCAAAGAAAAACAGATTAATCCAGGATGCAAATATATTATCCATCGTTAATGCATAATCAGGGTTCTGATTATGTTCTCCCTTCCACTGTGTCAGGTTTGCAGCATTACCTGAGTCTTTGATATATTCCATTACACCCTTAATCGGCATCATATCGGCAATTTATATGACAATCAAAAGATTGTCGACATTTATTTTGCATATAACCTTTTAATTTCTTCTTCACTCAGCTTCCGATATTCTCCGGGTAATAAATCATCATCAAGAATAAGTGACCCCATATTCAGTCTCTTAAGATAAGTAACATTTGACCCAAAGGCTTCAAACATCCTTTTAACCTGATGGAATCTTCCCTCTTTAATTGAAAGATTGTAACAATATTTATTTTGTGAGTCACCGACAAATTCGATTTTGGAAGGTAAAGTCAGTTTCTCATCTCCTATATCAACGCCGTTTTCCATCTCTGTCATGTTTTCATCCGACAGTTTTTTATCTGCCTCCACATAATATAACTTTTCCACATGCTTTTTAGGTGAAAGAAGATTATGTGCCAGCATTCCGTCGTTTGTGATAAGAAGAAGTCCCTCTGTATCTTTATCAAGACGGCCTACCGGAAACAGACCTTTGGTATTTTCATTTTTTAGTATATCAAGCACCGTGGCACTTAAATTGTCCTTTGTGGCACTAACACAACCCATGGGCTTATTCAGCATAAAATATCTGAACTGTTCATATACTACCGGTTCATTATTGTTGCATACAATATCTTTATCAAGATCTATTTTTGTTCCCGGATCTTTGATAACTGTTCCATTTATACTGATTCGCCCCTTCTGAATCAGTTTTTTGACTTCGCTTCTTGTTCCTGTTCCGCAGTCTGTTAAATATTTGTCTACCCTGATCATTTCCGTATCCTATATACCTTATTTGGTGGTTTCGATGCTTGAAGCTCTTTTGATGGCACTGTTTCCATATTTATTTTTAATTGAATCAAGTGCCTGATCCAGTTTCTCAAGCTTCTCATAATTACGATTGTCAAAAAGTGACATCTGTCTAAAACTAGTATCTGCAATTTTTGACACTCTTACACCAAGAAGCCTTATCGGTGTACCATCCCATTTTTCATCAAATAACTTACAAACATTCTCATACAGTTCATCCGTAATATTGGTTGCTGCCGGAAGCTGACACTGCTTGGAGGCATGAGTTAAATCATTAAATCTGAAATGCACATCCACACACTCCACCCTTACTCCATCCTCTCTTACTCTTCTTGCAACCTTCTCAGTAAGTGTTCTAAGGATTTGTTTAGCTTCATTTGCTTCCGTTATATCATAAGGAATTGTTGTTTCATTGGAATATCCCTTGGGATCTGACGGAATATCAACAACTTCACTGTCATCAATGCCATTGGCGCTGTTCCACATGGCTTCTCCATGCTTTTTCATAATGCCAACCAGTGTATCTTTATCAAATCGCGCCAAATCTCCTATGGTCCTGATTCCAAGGCTGTTAAGCTTTAATGCCGAACTTTTTCCTACAAAAAACAGGTCATTTACAGGAAGTGGCCACATTTTAGTCTGTATTTCATCCTGAAACAAAGTGTGGGTTCTGTCAGGCTTGGTAAAATCAGAAGCCATTTTTGCAAGAAGCTTATTATTTGAAATTCCGATATTAACAGTAAATCCCAGCTCTTCACGAACCTGATTCCGAATTCTGTCAGCTGCCTCAACAGGACTTCCAAACAAAAGACTTGTACCCGTCATATCCAAAAATGCTTCATCTATACTGAACTGCTCAATTTTATCTGTGTATCCCCTTAATATATTCATCAAAGCCTTTGAATATTTTGAATATATATCTCTGTGGGGTTTTAGAAGCTGCAGCTTCGGGCATTTTTTGAGAGCATTTACTACCGGCTCACCCGTAACCACACCATAAGGCTTTGTCGGAATTGATTTTGCCAGAATAATACCATGACGACTCTCAATATCTCCTCCGACAGCCACCAGCATCTGCCTGTAATCCTCGGTTCCACCATTATTTAAGTTTTCAACTGCTTCCCATGAAAGGAAAGCACTGTTCACATCTACGTGAAAAATCACTCTGTCAGTACTCATAAAAATAGTATAGCATAACTGAACACACGTTTGCTATAATGATACATTATGGAGCGCAAATATATATGTATTGACCTCAAGTCCTTTTACGCATCGGTTGAATGCGCCGAACGCGGACTTGATGCCATGAAAACCAACTTAATAGTGGCCGATTTATCAAGATCCGAAAAGACCATATGTCTTGCTATTACTCCACCCATGAAGGCTATGGGTATAAGCTCACGCTGCAGAGTTTTTGAAATTCCGAAAAATATTGAATATATAGCAGCTCCGCCAAGAATGCAGCTGTATATTAATTATGCAGCAGAAATATACAGAATATATCTCAAATATATATCCAAAGACGATATTCATGTTTATTCAATAGATGAGGCTTTTATGGATGTAACCGAATATCTGAGCTTATATAAAATGACAGCCAGAGAACTCGGAAAGGCCATAATATCCGAAATATACGAAAAGCTTCATATCCGTGCAACCTGTGGAATAGGAACCAATTTATATCTTACAAAGATAGCTCTTGATATAAGCGCTAAACATTCTCCGGATTTCATAGGGGAACTGGATGAAGAAACTTATAAAAAAACACTTTGGAACCATCGACCTCTCAAAGACTTTTGGAAAATCGGTTCAAAAACAGAAAAGAAGCTTAATTCCTATGGCATATATACAATGAAAGACATTGCAAATGCAGATGAAGACCTGTTATACAAATTGTTTGGAATAGATGCTGAACTGCTCATCGATCATTCAAAGGGCATCGAGACCGTAACCATACAGGATATAAAAATGTATAAACCATCAACTAATTCCTTAAGCAATGGTCAGGTCCTTCCAAGAGATTACTCATTTAAAGAAGGGGAGCTCATCATTAAAGAGATGATGGATTTACTATGCCTTGAAATGGTTCAAAAGAATGTGGTATCAAAATCCTATTCCCTGTATGTAGGCTATTCAAACTACATTCCCGAAGAACCGGTTCATGGATCTTTCTCCCTGCTTAATGAAACAAATGCAGATGTTGTTCTTATTCCCAAAATGGTAGAACTCTATAACAGAATTGTTGACGAAGCCTATCCTGTGAGAAGAATTAATATATCCGCAAACTCCATAATCGCTGATGGTTATAAACAGTTATCCATTTTTGATACAAATGAAGCACGGATGCTGGAAGAAAAAAATCATAAAATACAGGAAGCTGTTCTGAAGGTTAAAGAAAAGTATGGTAAAAACTCTATTTTGAAAGGTATGAATCTTCACGAAGAAGCGACCACTATTGAAAGAAATAATCAAATAGGCGGACATAAGGCTTAATGATGGAGATTATGACATTTATTTTTATAATATTCAATTAAAACAAATACAATAATCTACGTTTTTATGGCATTTTTAAATTATTTGTGCTATTCTTTTCTTAAATGGCAAGGAGGATTTATGATATGACTATAGATAAAAATCTCAATGGTTCTGAATTGACAATTGCAATCGGTGGACGTCTTGATACAACAACAGCTCCCGAACTTGAGGCTGTTGCAAAAGATTCACTTGATGGAATCACTAATCTTAAGCTTGATATGGCTAATCTTGAGTATGTTTCTTCAGCAGGACTCAGAGTTATTCTTTCAATGCAGAAAGTTATGAATAAGCAGGGTCACATGGTAGTATCCAATGTTAACTCTGAAATAATGGAAATTCTTGATGTTACCGGATTTTGTGATATCTTAACCATTGAATAATTTGTTTTTTATATTTTGATATTATTAAAGGCCCCGAATTATCGGGGCCTTTTTCATATCTTACAACACTGTATGTATCTTCGATTTTACTGTTCAATGTTATAACTATGTAAATATTTTTCCTGTTCAGGTGTAAGAACATCAATTTCCTTTCCAAGAAATCTTAACTTTCTTACCGCAACATCATTATCTACCTCTTTTGGAACATCAATAAGCTTTTCCTTAAGTTCTGATGCATGCTCAACAAGATATTTTGCTGAAAGAGCCTGAATTGCAAAACTCATGTCCATAATCTCTGCGGGATGTCCGTCACCTGCTGCAAGATTTACAAGTCTTCCTTCTGCAAGAACAAATATCCACTGACCTGTCGGAAGCTTGTAACCCATAATATTCTTTCTCTGCTCACGCTTTTCTACAGCATTTGCTTTAAGCCATGCCATATCTATTTCACAATCAAAGTGACCTGCATTACAAAGGATAGCTCCTTCTTTCATAACAGCAAAGTCCTCTTTATCAATTACACCATCACAGCCTGTTACTGTTACGAAGAAATCACCAACCTTGGCTGCTTCATTCATAGGCATTACATCGAATCCATCCATTACTGCCTCAATAGCCTTAATCGGATCAACCTCTGTAACGATAACTCTTGCACCAAGACCTTTAGCTCTCATGGCAGTTCCCTTACCACACCAGCCATAACCTGCAACAACAACAATCTTGCCTGCAACAATGAGGTTTGTAGTTCTGTTAATTCCATCCCATACTGACTGGCCTGTACCATATCTGTTATCAAAAAGATGCTTACAGTCAGCATTATTAACTCTAACCATAGGGAACATAAGCTTTCCTGCATTGTTCATGGCTTCAAGTCTTATAATACCTGTTGTCGTTTCCTCACATCCACCGATGATGTTTGGAATAAGATGAGGCATCTCGTTATGAATCATATTAACAAGATCTCCGCCATCATCAATAATAATATTGGGGCCGGCTTCAAGTGTATGACGAATATGCATATTATACTCGTCGGGAGTTGCATCATACCATGCATGTACTTCAAGTCCTGCCTTAACAAGAGCAGCTGCAACATCATCCTGTGTTGAAAGCGGATTTGATCCCGTAACATACATTTCGGCTCCACCTGCTGCCAGTACAAGACAAAGATATCCTGTCTTTGCTTCAAGGTGCACTGAAAGTGCTACCTTCTTACCCGCAAAGGGCTTTGTTTTTGAAAATTCCTCTTCGAGAGTTCTTAAGAGATCACAATTTCTCTTAACCCATTCCAGCTTTCTTTCTCCAGATTCAGCCAGATTCAAATCTCTGATTTCACTTGCCATATTTTTTTCCTCCAAGTTTGATTATTCCAGCCGAATTTTTAAGGATGGTCGTCTGTCCTATCATCCCGAAATATTAATTAATACTCCTTTTTATCTAAACCCATACGGGCTATGATCTCATTAACCTTGTCATATACAAGATTTTCATCCATTGTAAGAACCTGTCTTCCCTCCATGGTAACAACACCATCAATAATTACAGTATCAACCTCTGAACCGTTCGCAGAATATGAAAGACCTGCAAGAAGGTTATTCTTAGGCATTAAAGAAGGATTATTAAGATCAAGAATTGCAAGATCTGCCTTCTTTCCAATCTCTATTGATCCAATTTCCTTTTCAAGACCAAGTGCTTTAGCTCCATTAATTGTTGCCATATTAAAGACTTCATTTGCACCCACGCACTGAGGAGTCTTATGAGTTCCTTTATGAATAAGTGCCATAAGGCTCATTTCGTGGAACATATTAAGCGAATTGTTTGAAGCAGCACCATCTGTTCCAAGACATACATTAATTCCCTTTTCAAGCATCTCGGGAACAGGAGCAAATCCATTTCCAAGCTTCATATTACTTGCCGGATTTGATACAACCGAAACATTTTTTGAAGCCAGAATATCCATATCCTTGTCATCAATCTGTACACAGTGTGCAGCAATACATGGAACATCAAATAAACCATTTTTATCTGCCATCTCAATAGGTGAACAGTTATATTTTTCCTTTGTACCTTCGATTTCACTTACAGATTCAGAAAGATGTACATGAATACCGATTCCTGCCTTTTTTGCTTCATCGGATACTTTTCTAAAATAATCCTCTGAACAGGTATAAGGTGCATGAGGTCCAAACTTAAAGGTTATTCTGTCACAATCCTTACAGAACTCCATTTCCTCATAAGTCTGTGCAATTCTTCCTCCATCATCCTCAGCTGTTCCGACAAGTCCACGACACATAACAGCTCTCATTCCGGATTCCTTAATGGCTCTTGTGGTCTGCTTGATATTCATCATCATATCATTAAAGCATGTTGTTCCTGATTTCATCATTTCAATAATTGCAAGACATGCTCCCCAATATGTATCTTCATCTGTCATCTGCTGCTCTATAGGATCGATTGTTCCAAATAACCAGTCCATAAAACTTAAATCATCAGCAACATTTCTCATAAAAGACATATATGAGTGAGTATGACAGTTAATCAGTCCCGGTATAACAAGAAGATTTTCCCTGTCGATAACCTTATCCTCGACAAAACCTTCCGGCTTGTCATTAAGTGCTACTATTTTGTCTCCTTCTATAAATATAGAAGTCTTTTTTACTTCATTCTTTCCTGCATTATTGATTACTGCAAGAACATTTTTAATAGCTATACCCATACGTAATTCCTTCCTGTACCTTCCTGAAATGCTTTAATATTTTTCACTGTTTCACTTACACATCTGTTTCTTGCTTCAGTTGAAGCCCATCCAAGATGCGGGGTTATGATAAGCCGGTTTGAATCCATTATTTTACTTAAAGGATTCTCATTTCTCATCGGCTCTGTACCTGTTACATCCAGTCCTGCAGCTGCAATTATATTATTATTCAATGCCTCTGCCAGATCTGCATCATTAACTATGGCACCCCTTGCGACATTAATTAATACAGCCGTTTTCTTCATTTTTGACAAGCTTTCTGAATTAATCAGTCCCCTGGATAAGTCACTTAACGGACAATGAAGTGAAAGAATATCTGATTTTGCCAAAAGTTCTTCAAAATCAACCTGTTCATATTCGCTAACCTTGGATTTTCCTGTAATAGAATGAAAAATGACCCTGCACCCAAAGGCTTTGGCTATTTTAGCAACCTTCTGCCCGATATTACCCATTCCTATTATTCCCCAGGTTTTTCCTGCTATTTCGCAAAAAGGTAAGTCAAAGTTTGAAAATTTTGTCTGAGAAGCATACTCACCACCCTTAACATATTCATCGTAATGCTTCAACTTCTCAAGAACGTAGAATAAAAGAGCAAAAGTATGCTGTGCAACCGCATCTGTAGAATAATCAACTACATTTGATACTTTTATATTTCTTTTTCTGCAATATGAAATGTCAACATTATCAAAACCTGTTGCAAATTCACATATCAGCTTAACATTATGTGCCTCACTTAGAGTATTTTCATTTAATGGTGACTTATTGGCAATAATAATATCAGCATCTTTAACTCGTTCCACCACTTCTTCGGGTGTACTTGTATTTTCATAGGCTGTGACATCACCTAAAGCCATTATTGCATCCATAGATACATCTGTACCTACACTGTTTCTTTCAAGTATTACTATTTTCATATTTTATTTAAAAAATCGCGCAAGCGGTGCTATAACCGCGCCCAAATCTCCTATAGCTGTATTAAGTCCTTCAAAATCTATTGATTCAAGCTTTTTAACTGCTTCAGATACATTTGTAAATAATTCATCCATATCAACCTTTGAAAGATCTTTTGATATATTATTCAGATTCTTAATAGCTGAAGATGCATCAACAAGCATATCTGACACATCATCTATGGTTGTTTCTGTCTTGTTTACAATTTTATTGACTTCAGGCATGGTCTTAAGAACGTAAAAACCAATTAAAGCAATCAGGGCAATACTGAAAATTGAAACTACAAAAGACATAATGCTTCTTCTCTTGGCATATTTTGTCTGTTTCTTCTCATTTTCCTGAATATCCTGCAGCATGGCAGCAATTGTATTAAGATCTGCATTAGGATTTGCAATTTGCTGTATATTTGGAATACTTTCCGTTTGCATATTCAGATTAACATTCTGCTGATCATTAAAATTATTAGTATCCATTATCACATAACCTCACATAAAATAATTCTCAAATAATTATCTGTTAATTCCAGCTATATCTTTAATAACCTCACTGGCTATTATTAATCCTGCAACCGGCGGAACAAAAGAAATGGATTGTGGCGCAGGACGTCTTGACGCAATTAAGTTTTCGGTTTCCACGCTGAAGCCCGGATGTACCGGCTCTTCCTTTGAATAGACAACCTTTAAGCTCTCTACTCCCCTGTTTCTTAATTCCTTTCGCATTACTTTCGCAAGCGGACAAACCGAGGTCTCATATATATCTGCCACCATAAATCCTGTGGGATCAAGCTTGTTTCCGGTTCCCATTGAACTGATAATTGGAATATTGTTTCTTTTTGCCTCAGTAACAAGAAGTATCTTGGCTGTAACATTGTCTATTGCATCAACAATATAATCATATTCCGAAAGATTAATCTCTTCTGCTGTCTCCGGCAGATAGAAAAGCGGATAAGTAATTACTTTACAATCCGGATTAATATCTTTTATTCTTTCGGAAGCTATCTTCGTTTTTAATTTACCTATTGTGGAAGAAAGTGCTATAAGCTGCCTGTTTATATTTGTTTCATCAACAATATCTTTATCAACAAGAGCAATGGTTCCAACTCCTGCCCTTGCCAGTGCTTCTACCACATAACTTCCAACTCCACCAATTCCGAATACAATCACTTTGGCATTTACAAGCTTATTAAATTTATCTTCGCCTATCAGCGTTTCAGTTCTTTGGAATCTGTTGCTCATTATTTACACCCAGTGCTGTATTTCCATCTGATTTTTTAATATGCTTACCTATTATTTCTTCAACGTCTGAAATTGCTATGAACGCTGAACTGTCAACAGAATCTATTATATTACGTAATTCTTTTACTTCGAACTTGTTTAATACACAATAAAGAACAACCTTTTTACCACTTATAAGGCCTTCACCTTCAAGAATTGTAACTGTACGACCTAATTTATGATAGATTGCACTCGCAATTTCTTCACATTCATTAGTAATAATCATGGCGGCCTTTGCCTTATTAAAGCCTTCTTCAACGATATCAATTACCTTGGAAGCTATAAAGTATGTAAGTAATGAGAACATTGCCCTGTCTCTTCCAAACAAAATAGCTGCAATACTGTATATGACAATGTTAAAGATAAGAACAGTCTGACCAACAGGCCATCTGAACTTTTTATTTAGCATAATAGCTACAGTTTCTGTTCCATCAAGACATCCGCCAAATTTAATTACAATTCCTACACCGATTCCAAGAACCGTACCACCAAAGACAACTGCAAGAAGAGTTTCCTCCGTCGCATTGCCCCAGCTTTCAAACTGCTCAAGAAAGATTGAGAAAAAAGCCATTGCAACAGCTGATTTTATAATGAATTCTTTTCCTAATTTCTTAAGCCCAATAAGTAGAAACGGAATATTTATAATCAATGTTAACAAACCAAGAGTAAATCCTGACAAAGCATTAATCATAATACTCACACCTACTACTCCTCCGTCAAGAATTGTATTAGGCACAAGAAATTCCTCGATTGCAAAAGCAGCAACCATGGAACCAAAAATTACCAGTGAATATTCATATATATATTTCCAAATGTTCTTCTTCATAGTAGTCCTTATGGTTTTTAATATATCAAATTTGACAACCGCAAATATCTTTACAATAAAAGTCAATTTCCCTAAGCATGGATATACTTAGGGAATGACTAAATAATTATTTACTATTAGATGTTAAGTAAATCGCTGAATTCTTTCAAAGCACCCTCTGTTTCATGAGCAAGAACTTTCTTTGCAAGAACCTTACCAAGCTGAACACCTTCCTGATCAAAGCTGTTAACATTCCATGTGAATCCCTGGAACATAATCTTGTTTTCAAAGTGTGAAAGCAAAGCTCCAAGTGCTTTAGGATCAAGCTTTTCACCAATAATAATGCTTGAAGGTCTGTTTCCTTCGAACTTCTTATTATTGTTCTCATCATCCTTACCAAGAGCAAAAGCAATAATCTGTGCAGCTACGTTAGCACATAACTTCTGCTGGCTTGTGCTTCCCTGGATATCAACATCCCATCCTGCCTGTGAATTCTTAAATCCAACAAACTGAAGAGGAATGATATCTGTTCCCTGATGAAGGAGCTGATAGAAGGAGTGCTGTCCGTTTGTTCCGGGCTCTCCAAAAATAACAGGGCCTGTCTTGTAATTTACGGGCTCTCCAAATCTGTTAACTGACTTTCCGTTTGATTCCATATCTGCCTGCTGAAGATGAGCAGGGAAACGGCTCAATGCCTGTGAATATGGAAGAACTGCTGTACAGTCATAATCAAGAATATTTCTTTCATATACTCCGATCAATGCATCCATCATTGCAGGATTTTCATAAATATTTGCATTAGCAGCAAGCTTATCTTCTTCTGCCGCGCCTTCAAGGAAATCAGCAAATACTTCAGGTCCGAAAGCAAGTGAAAGAACTGCTCCGCCAACTCCTGATGTAGAAGAGAATCTTCCTCCAATGTAGTCATCCATAAAGAATGCTGCAAGATAATCAGGGCTCTTAGCAAGAGGTGATGTTTCACTTGTAACTGCAACCATATGGTTAGAAGGATTAAGTCCTGCCTTAACCAGTGCTTCCTTAACGAATGATTCGTTAGTTAATGTCTCAAGAGTTGTTCCTGATTTTGATACAAGAATAAAGATTGAATGAGCAACATCAATTGAGTTAAGAACTGAAGCTGCATCATCTGGATCAACGTTACTTATGAACTTAGCTTCCATCTTGAAGTTGCCTGTCTGCTTAGCCCAGTTTTCAAGAGCAAGATACATTGCACGAGGACCTAAATCACTTCCGCCGATACCAATCTGTACAACCTGAGTGAATTTTTCTCCCTTTGCATTTGTGATTTCACCCTGATGAACCTTCTTAGCAAACTCAGCAATTTTATTCTGCTCATTTACATAGAATTCTCTCTTATTAACTCCGTCCTTAATAACATCTGCACCAAGCTGACCTCTTGTAAGCTGATGAAGAACAAGACGCTTTTCTCCAGTATTAATAACTTCTCCTTCGTAAAGAGCCTTAAACTTATCTGCAAGTTCTGCTTCCTTTGCAAGTTTATCAAGGCCTGAAAGAATCTCAGCATCAACCTTCTTTGCAGCATAGTTGAAAGTCAGTCCTGCTGCCATCTTAATAGAATAGTCTTTTACTCTTTTTGCACCGTTTTCACCGGCCATAACTTCCTTCAGGTTAACTTCCTTGGTGTTCTGTAATTCCTTATAAGAATCCAGAGAATCTAAATTTTTCCAGTTAATCATTTTTTCGCTCCTATCTGATTTTTCTTTGAATTTAATACTATATGCTATATGGATTGTTCCATTTATGGACTGCATTAATCCTAAACAACACACTCATATCATTATAGTATAAAGAATTACCTATCTTCAAGACTCATTTGCATCGTCCTCTTCGACATATTCGCTTATATCAAGAGTAGACGCGTTAGCTAACGTAATCAGGTATGTCTTGTTAGCCTCAAAGTGCATATCTTGGCATATATCCTTGTATCTGATTCCCATATCAATGTCCTTTTCAAAAGAAAGATATGCCTCAGTTAATTTGTTGTTTTCCCAATAAATATCTATTGTTCCTGTTTTCTTTGTTTTAAGTCCTGTCATTGAACCTTCTTTCCATGCCTTTGGACATGCAGGAAGAAGAACAATTCTATCAAAGTCAGACTGGACTATCATGTTGGCAATTCCGGCCGTAACACCAAAGTTTCCATCAATCTGGAACGGAGGATGCTTATCAAAAAGATTAGGATAAACAGACATTTCAAACAGCTTCACCAGGTTATCATATGCCTTTTCACCTTCCCAAAGCTTTGCATAATGGTTAATAATCCAGGCTCTTGACCAACCGGTATGACCACCACCCTTTGCAAGTCTTCTCTCAAGAGTTAACTTTGCAGCTCTTGCAAGATCAGGTGTCTTATCTACACTTATCTGGTCAGAAGGATATAATCCGTAAAGATGTGAAATGTGTCTGTGTCCGGGTTCAGCTTCTTCATAATCTTCCGGCCACTCAAGGATATAACCGTTTAATCCAATCTCTGTAGGCTTAATTGCCTTAAGAGCCTTCTTAATCTGTTCGTTTAATTCATCCTCTACATTGAGAATCTTTGCACTTTCAATACACTGAGTGAAAAGATCTCTTAAAATCTGATTATCCATGGTTACACCATAAATATTTGATCCTGTCTGACCATTTGGAAGAATAAAGGTATTCTCAGGAGAAACAGAAGGACAGGTTACAAGATATCCCTTATGTTCAACTAGATAATCAAGGAAGAATTCTGCTGCCTCTCTCATTATAGGGAAATACTCCTTAAGAAACTCTTCATCAAGAGTATATTCATAATGAGTCCAGATGTGTGTACACAGCCAGGCAGCTCCCATTACCCAGTAGGTTGCAGGGATATACATATCCTGAGGAGCCGTATCTCCATAAATATCTGTATTGTGATGACATACAAAACCTCTGCAGCCATACATCTCTTTAGCAGTTTTACGACCATTCGGAACAAGTTTTTTAATGAACTCAAGCAATGGCTCATGACATTCTGACAGATTACATACTTCAGCAGGCCAGTAATTCATCTGGGCATTTATATTTACAGTATATTTCGAATCCCAGGGAGGCGTCATATCTTTATTCCAGATTCCCTGAAGATTTGCCGGAAGGTCTCCGGGTCTTGAACATGAAATGAGCAAATATCTTCCATAATCAAAGAACAGCTTTGAAAGACTGATATCACCACGTTTTCCCTGCATTACTCTCTTAACACGTTCATTAGTAGGAAGAGCAGATGCAGAGGTCCATTCGCCAATTTCAAAGGTAACTCTGTTGAACAGATTCTGATAATCTTCAATATGATCCTTAACTATCATGGAGAAGGTCTTAGCCTCAACCTTTTTAATGATTTCCCTGTTATGTGCTTCGATGTCCGCACCTTCACCAAGTCTATAAGTAGATGCTGCAGTAAATATGAGCATTACCTCTGTTGCATCTTCAATTTCGATCTGTTCTCCAACAACTTTTACGGTTCCGCCAACTGTCTTGGCAGAAAGGCTCATTCCAAAATCGAATCCGCCTTTTCCGAGGTTTCCGTACAAATATATACCATTTTCACCGGATTTCTTAACACCGTCAAAGAAACGGTCTCGTCTTAAGAAAGCATTTAAGCTGACCTTAACAACACCTTCTGTCTTAAAATACATAACCATTGCATCATCAGGTCTTGAAATAAGCATCATCCTGACAAATCTGGTATCTTCGACAGTAAAATTCTGTTTATATACAGCATCCTCCAAATCAAGTTCTCTGTAATAGTTTCTTGGTTCATATAAATCCTTAAATCGAAGTTCAATTGAACCAAGTGACTGATACGGACGCATTGCTTCAGGAGTTCCAGTAAAAGAAGTTGCCAAAAGACTTTCTGCTTCTGCTATTTTTCCTTCAAAAATAAGTTTTCTTACCTTTGGAAGAGCTTCCTTTGCATCCTCATTATTTCTGTCCATCGGACCACCATACCATATGGATTCTTCATTAACTCCTATAGACTCATTAATGACATTACCGCTTACCATGGCTCCAAGTCGACCATTACCCAATGGAAGAGCTTCTTCCCATATTTTGGCCGGTTCTCCATACCATAATTTTTCCATACACCATCTTCTCCTTCAATTCTTTTTCACAGGTCATTTGACACTACCATTATTACCACAACTTATCTGCAATAATCTTCATTGGTTCTTCAATTCTTCCAAGAAGATCCTCTTCCGTAGAATTATCTATTCCCTTGGTATAATTATCGTTCCATAAAGAATAGCATGCACCCAGAACCTTTGATGACCACTTTGGTAAAACAATTGTCTTTTCCTCAGTTTCATATACATTCGGTTCCCAGGACTTTGAAAGATATTCTGTATTCAGACGATCAAAACCACCACCTACTATTATATAAAGATTATTATTAAGACAGTTTATCAGGCGGAATCCTTCGTCGAACAGTTTATCAGGCTCTGCCCAGACAGTGCTCCAAATCATCACCTCGATATCCTTTGGCAAGTCTGACAGCTCCATATCTTTATAAGTAAGACTGCCCCACATTCTAAGCTTCTTTGTCGGTGACATATCTTTTATCGCACGTGAAAGGGTAATTATATAATCATGATAATCTCCGAAATCTCCATAATATTCGTCCATACCAAGATGTACGGTACCGGTTTCCTCAAATAATGATGTTTCAGCATCACCCTTTGTCAGATATTCTGACCATATATCAATAACCGTATTTACTGCCTCTGTACGTCCGACATCCAAAGTATCTACCATATTGGGATCATTTGAAAATCCAAGATTCGGATATTTACTGGTTAAAGCCAGGGAATGTGCCGGAGTATCTATTTCAGGAACAATTTCTATTCCTCTTAATTTTCCGTAATGTATCAATTCTCTTATTTCTTCATTCGTATAAATAAAATCTTCTGCTGAAATACCGAGTTTTGATTCAAGTCTGAAAGCTGAATAAAGATTCCTTGCCCCTTCAACAGTTCCATCAAATTCACTCTCACTTATAATGGCATTGTCGTTTAAGTGAAGCTGAAGAGAATTCATATTGTTTCGCGACATCTCATCAATTACAGTTTTAAGAAAATCCACTGAAACAGGTCTTCTTCCAAGATCTATGGAAAAGCCTCTGACCTCATATTCCGGATAATCTCTTATAGTTCCGCAGGGAATGGCTTTAGGATTTTCGATAAGCATCTTTTCCAAAGTAATCTCTGCTCTTCTTAATCCTCTGTATGTTTCAGCTCTAACTATAATACTTCCGGATGGATCTACCATAATCTCATATAATTCCGAATCCCTATTACCTGAAATACTCTCTTCCATCAGTTCAACAGTTATCTCGTTATCGCTCTCATCTGATAAATCCTTCAATGGAATTATCTCTTTAATTTCATTTTCAAAAAGACTCTTTTCTTCTTCAAAGTCATCAATCTGACTAAATATCTTAAACGAAGCATTTTCAATATTTATTTCACCGACACTTCTCTTCCACTCCCGAACCACTGTATCTTTATAAGGAAACTGCTCTTTTTCACTTCCGTCACTTGCCGGAAGAACAAGATCAAAGCCAGGAAGTTCGTATTCCTTATCATCAACAGTCAGAATATATCCTAGATTAATCAAAACCTCTGATATTGTATCAGCAAATGTATCCTCATTAAGAAGATCTTCATAATTAATTCCGCCAAAGCTTAATTCATACTCCAACGGAACCTCCGGAATCGGTATTTCTCTCATATATCCCGATGTAAGTTCCGGTTTTTTTATTACAAACAGTTCTGAGTCCTTAAAGATTTCCCATTCCCGAATGGAAACATTCTGGTAATACAGACTTAAGTCCTCTTCCTTCCTTTCGACATCCTTAACATGAATACGAATATATTTTCCACTCACGGGACTGTCAAAAATGATGGTCTGCTCTTTATTTAATGAAGGGGAATCAAAGGCTGTTACTTCTGTCCAACTCTCGCCGTCATCTGAAATCTCAATCGCGTAATTGGAAGCATTTGTTCTTTCCCAGTATATCTTAAGTGCACTGACAGTGGTCGTATCGTTAAATTCTGCCTGAAGAAAATGATCTGCATTTTCCCAGTCATTTGCTGAAGACCATCGTGAATTAGGTGTTTTGGCATCATGATCTATAGCTTTTGACGGATCAAACTCCGGATTTTCCACAGAATCTGCCAAAATATCTTCTATTTCCGATGTGAGACTGTTTTTTCCAAGAATAACCGTTATTCCTTCATCTTCAACAGTCGCATCAAGAAGCACTGAACCGGTTTCTTCTACCGAAGCACTTTCAAGCAATGGTTTCAGATCCTTTCCAAAGAACTTGAATCCCATATATATAAACATCATTAGATTCGCTAAAATATATACAACAATGATAAATGCTGCAGCTACTGCTCTAAAGGCTATTGCCCATGGTTTATATTCTCCCTCGGCCGGTTTGCCCTTTCTCAGTAAAAAGATAAGAAGAATGAGAAGTATAACCCCTGCAGCAGAAATAACAATTCCTGTATTTTTACCCGGAAGGTTATAGTTTAATGTTACTGTAGTCTCACCATTCAGGCCTTCAAGTGCAATAAATCCTTTAAGATATGCTCCAACCTGTCCGCTATCTGAATTCCAGCCGTCTATATATCCCATAGGAAGTAAAAGATTGCCATACATGGGATTATCAGAAACAATCTGCACAGTCTGGTGTCTGTTATCAAATATAATCTGTCTTCCCTGATTCCTTTCATAAACAGCTTCATTCAATTCATTAAGCTTATCTGACTTTTCAACATCGATTACCTTACCAAGATATTCAGCCGACAGAGCTTTGGATAAAGCCATATAACCTGAACCCTGCTTTAACTGCTCATAATTTGAGTCAGAAATCAGAATTCCCATATTAACAGGCTTATAAATATTACCATTATCAATGGCAAGTACCATGTCTGAAAGTGTCGGACCACCATTACTTCTTACGGATATCCAGGGTGTGGCATAAGACAGGTCTTTCATTCCCTCACTGTATTTCTTTCCTTCACCTGACGGAATATATGCTGTCATTGAATATTCATTAGTAACAAGGGCAGCATTTAATGGCAGCTTATTGTTGTCGCGAACATGTATGGTAAATGAATCTGCCTTGGAATCACCGGCATTTGGAGATTCATTCATAACTTCATAGGCTTTTTCATCATATGTTCTGGCAAGCGAGGTCTGCGGAAACAAAACAGAAATATACATCACCATCCCGCTTATCATGGTAATGAGAATCAATATATACCGGCTTAGTCCTTTCTTTTCAAAATGCGTGTTAACTGCACAAATGACAACTGCTGCCGAAAGAAGAATCATCATTCCATAAAACCACATGGTTTCTTTGATACAAAGATAACTTATGGCCAAAGTAGCAAATGCCTGTGAAAGATCAAGTCTGTTCACGTATGCAAAACCCAGTACTGCTATTGAAAGCACTACGGCAAGAATGATCAATACAAATCTGCCAATTGATTTTTTCTTAGTCTCTGTTTTTTCATTTTCCAAAGAAACCTTTTCAAACAAAAATCTCAAAAGATATATGCTGTAAAACAGTACCATATATCCGAAACGTACAGGGAAACACTTGTAGGAACCAAGATGCCAAATAAGATTACTCGGCTCAAACAAAACTGTTATCAGAAGGAGAAAAAGAGGGTAAAACATAAACCTGTTTTCTCTGTAAACATCCTTTCTCTTTCCCTTCAGTCTTATAAATAAAACCACGAACAGACCAAGAACAACAGGACTTATTACCTCCAGTATTCTTTCAAGAATATCATCAAAGCCATGACTTGTTACTATATTTGTTATCACTGAATTCTCCAGTGATCTTGAAGAAGACATAAGATTAATGATTTCAGGAATAAGAACTATTGCCGAAATTAGAACAGCAAGGATTACGGAGATAATCAAAATGAAGGATTTATAACCTGTACTTTGATTATTCTTCTTTTCCTTATAAAGATAAAATATGCTTATAACAAGTGAAAAGCCCAAAGTCTGAATACCAAGCTGAAGGCTTAACATTAACTGATATGCAATTAAAATAATGAATAATACAGGCTTTTTCTTATGAAGAAGCCAAAGAAGGCTTAAGAAAATAAGTGGGAAAAGCGCCATTGGGAACATCCATCTTATTATCTCAAACTGATATGCTGCAAAGAAACTCAACGCATAAGATACACTCAGTACCATATTCAGGTACTTTTTTGATGGGAACAGATAATCAAGAACACCAAAAGCTGACATGGAAGCCAAAAGACCATATACCATCAGCATTATATTTACCGCAAGATAAATATTTTCTCTTCCAAACAAAAGAAGCAGATAATTAACCGGATTCAACAGTTCGGTAGCAGAGTCTGCAAATATATTCATCCCACCGGCTATATGAAAATCTACTGCCACACCCTTTGAACCGGTCACTATATCATAAAATCTGTATAGCAGTGGTGTATATTGTGAATGAAGATCAAGCGCAATTGTTGAGCCATTTCCAAATGGAAAGAAACCGTCCAAAATGAATACAGCACAAAAAGCCACGAGGGTAACAGCCCCTGTGGCTAAAAGAAATATTATCTTTTTTCGCTTATCCATACTCATTCTATGCTCCAACACCAAAGCACCAAATCACTGTCATTAAAATACTGAGAACACAAAAAGCTGCAAGGCACAAGCCTATAACCGATCTGAATATCTGTCTTTTCATTTTGTCATAACAAATACCTGCTCCAACTGCAGGGAAAAGAATTGCAATTGTAATATATCTGAAATTCATACTGCATTCCTGCGGGTACTTGTAGGCAAATGAAAGATAAAAAATCATTGTAACAATATATGCCGTAACAAAGAAAATCGAATTGGTTTTTTCTATGTGAACTCCTCTGTTTCGCGAGTACCTCGTTACAAAGGTAAGGACGAAGCTTCCGAACGCAAATATACCAAGAACCGCACCGGTTAACATCAAAAATACAGAAATAAGTTTGACTACGGATGCTACTCCTGCCATATCCCACTCACCAAGGACTGAGGTTCTCATTATTGAAACCCAGACATTATAACCACAGCCTATCTTAAAGTTTTTGATATTATCCACAATATCGGAGGGGATTGGCCACAGGAATCTGTTTATTACCGGAACATTTCCCGTATACTGCCATGAATCCTCAGGCAATTCATATACCCACAGCATGCTGACATCATATTTAACAAGATTTCTTATATAGAACCACATGCCAAGTGGTGCTGCTATCAATAAGAAAATACCAAACTGTTTAATAAACAGGGATACTTTCTTTTTATCCTTGCGTATATTCTTAAAAAAGATATATAAAAATACAATACCAATCGGAAATGCAAGTTCGGCAACATTCTGTTTGGTGCTCATTCCAAGACCGATGCAAAGAGCTATGGCAATTATATTTTTATACGTCTGATTCTTACCCCATCTGATAGTATAAAAACATGCCATTACAGTAAACATCAGGGCCATGCAGTCATTATTTACACTGCCTGACAATAAAATAAAGGCAGGATGAAAACTGAAAATGAGCATTATAAAAGAAGAGGCTCTGAAAGAAAGATTAAATTCCTTAATGATTTTGTATAAAAATATAAGTGTAACGACTGAACAGATAAGTGGAATTATCTGAATTGACTCTTCCAAAAGCGATGTATCTTTAATAAAAAGACCCAGAAATCTCATCCAGAGTGCGCAGATATAATGATGAAGCGGCGGATGATGAAACTGATAGACCGTTGTGGGATCAAAATCAGGCATAGACAGATTATGGTAAAAATACTGAATATATGCCAAATGCCCACCGGAAACCGTATGCCCCGCATCGATATCTATCATTCCAATATCGTATTGTCTATCATAAATGGTAGAAAAGACCACATAAAACAGGCGTAAGAGTATTCCTACGCCCAAAATGATAATCAATTTTAAGGACTTATTGTCTTTTGCGGACTTCATTCTTGTGTTATTAACCTAATAGTCATTTTCTTAAAATTCTGATATACTTTTATTTTATATGAAGGGCTAATTTTATTCAATATTAGCACCATGACTTTGTAATGATATGGAGATTAATATGTCTGAAAAACGTATTATTTTAACCGGTGGCGGTTCTGCCGGTCATGTAACACCAAATCTTGCTCTTGTACCTGCTCTTAAAGAGGCAGGGTATGAAATAATATATGTTGGTTCCGATCAGTATATTGAAAGTACGCTTGTACCTGAGACAGGTCTTGAATACTATGGCATTAAAACAGGTATGCTGAGAAGATATAAAACCTTAAAAAATCTCACAGACCCTTTTAAGGTTTTCAAGGGTATTCACCAGACCAAGAAAATTATTAAAAAATTCAAGCCTTCTGTTATTTTTTCAAAAGGCGGTTTCGTAGGTCTTCCCGTTGCCTATGCCGGATTTTTAAAACGAATCCCTGTTATTATTCACGAATCGGATATGACTCCGGGATTATCAAATAAACTGGCACTTCCTGTTGTCAAAAAGGTTTGCTGTAATTTTCCTGAAACAGTAAATAATCTTCCAAAGAAAAAGGCTGTTCTTACAGGTTCACCCATAAGACCGGAGATTCATCAGGGAGATCCGGATAAAGGCAGAAAGCTCTGCGGCTTTGATTCCAATAAACCCGTTATTATGGTTATTGGCGGTTCACTCGGTGCCGCATCAATTAATAAAGCAGTAAGGGAAGCTCTTCCAAAACTCCTGAATGATTTTCAAATTGTTCATATCTGTGGTAAAGACAAGCTGGATGAAAGCTTAAACAATACTCCTTCTTACAAACAGTTTGAATATGTTTCTGATGGAATAAGTGATTTATTTGCAATGGCAGATATCGTTGTTTCAAGAGCCGGCGCAAACTCTATCTGTGAACTGCTTGCCTTAAAGAAACCAAATCTTCTGATTCCTCTTGTTAAAGCATCAAGAGGTGACCAGATTCTTAATGCACGTTCCTTTGAATCCCAGGGTTATTCCATGGTATTAGAGGACGATAAATGTACAGCAGATACCATAATTGAGAAGATTACTGAATTATATTTCACTCGTCAGACATACATTGACGCCATGATGAAATCTTCTCAGAACGATGCTATTAAAGCAATTATTGATGTTATTAATTCTCAGGCAAAATAGATAATCTACAGGTTTGTTTATAATATGCTATTCAATTCATATATTTTTATTTTCATATTTCTGCCTGTCACCCTGCTTGGCTATTATCTGATTAATCATTTTAAGAAATATTCAATTGCCAAGCTTTTTCTTGCAGGTATGTCCTTATGGTTTTATGCGTATTTTAACCTTTATTACCTCTTTATCATTATTGGATCTGTTATTTTTAATTACTCATTAAGTTATATCATCGACCGTTATTATAGGAAAAACAGTTCTTCTGTCTCAGAATCCATGCAAAAAATCTTTTTGCTTACAGGAGTTCTGGCTAATCTTAGTCTTCTCTTTTATTTCAAATATTTTGATTTCCTGCTCGATAATATAAATTACTTTTTTAATGCAGGTTTACGACTTCATAATATTCTCTTACCTCTTGGAATCAGCTTTTTCACTTTCCAGCAGTTATCATTTATTATAGACAGGGCAAAATTAAAGGCTCCTCATTATAATTTCACCAATTACCTTTGTTTCGTTACCTTCTTTCCACAATTGGTTGCAGGTCCCATTGTTCTTTATGAGGAAATGATTCCTCAGTTTGAGGATAAAAATAAAAAATCCTTCAATACTGACAATTTTTCAAAAGGCCTTATGTTTTTCGTAATAGGACTTTCAAAAAAGGTACTTCTTGCAGATGTTCTTGCCATGCCGGCAAATCATGGTTTTAGTAATGCGGGATTCCTGGATACTCCATCCGTACTTGTTACTGCTCTTTGCTTTACATTCCAGCTATACTTTGATTTCAGTGGATATTCCGATATGGCCATCGGACTTGGAAGAATGTTTAACATAGAACTTCCGGTTAACTTCAACTCTCCTTACCATGCAACAACTGTTAAAGAATTTTGGCAAAGATGGCACATCACATTATCAAAGTTTTTCTTCAGATATGTCTATATTCCTGCAGGCGGCTCACGTAAAGGAAAGCTTCGTACTACATTTAATGTTTTTCTTGTATTTTTCCTAAGTGGAATATGGCATGGAGCTAACTGGACATTTTTCATCTGGGGTGCAGCACATGGATTAATGGTTGCCTTTGACAATCTGTATCTTATAGGTTCTGTTCCTGCCAATGCTAATCAGAACTCTTCAGATAGTAAAAAACAAAAGGTTCCAAAGATTAAGTTACCGAGATTTGTTGGATGGCTATATACATTTATGTTTTGGAGTCTGTCTCTCTTATTCTTTGGAAGTGACAGCATTTCAACATCCATAACAATGTTTAAGAATCTGTTTGCTTTTAAGAATACCGGCTATATTTATAAGCTGGCTTCATCAATTAATACCTCAGAATTCTATCTTGTAAATAAAGCAGTTTCCATGAAGGCCCCGCAATATAGTAATTATGTGTATCTATTTTTACTGTGCCTTGTTTTAGTAATAAGTGCTTTGGTTATTAAAGCTAAAAATGCAAGACAGATTGTACTTGAAAGACCATTAACTACAAAAAAGGCAGTTGGATTTGCTGTTTTATTTATATGGTGTGTGATCAGTTTTTCGCAGATAAGTACGTTTATATATTTTAACTTTTAGTTATTGAAATTGGTCTTCGTACAACATCATTTGTTTATCGGCACGCTTTCGCTCTATGTCAGCTCGTCGCGTTACTAAATTCACACTTCGTGTTCATTAAGTAACGACGGCTGTCAAAGGCCTTATAAACAAATATGTTTACTCAGACTAATGACACTAGAATATACTTTTTACACTCATATCATAATATTTATTACCGTAAAGTATGAAAAAAGAGATTTCTTCAAAAAATTTCATAAAGACATTTTTCGTCACATTTTTGATATTGGCAGTTCTTGTTGTTGGACTGGTTGTATTTTTTGACCCCTTTTATCATTATCATAAACCGCTTCCTTTCTTAAAATCAGTGTTAAGTGAAAAGGAATATCAGGTTCCAGGATCTTTGGATCATTTTGATTATGATGCGGTAATTCTTGGGTCTTCTGTTGCTGAAAACTACAATAACAGATGGTTTGATGATAATTTTGACTGCAGGAGCATCAAAGCAATTCGTTCATATGGAGCCACTTATGATTTGATTTATTACCTGAACAGAGCTTTTGACACTCATGAATTGAAATATGTTTTCATGAATCTTGATCCAACTTCTGTCACAAGAGAATGTGAAGACACATTTGAGTTTACCGGTGCACCGCTATATCTTTATGATAAGAATCCGGTAAATGATATTGAATATCTTCTAAATAAGGATGTCTTATTTAAGCAGATTCCTTATACCATCGCTTCTTCATACATGCGTGATTATGATGAAGGAGAATCTTATAACTGGTATTCAAGTAAAACCTTCAGTAAGGACGCTGTTTTCAGTCATTATTACAGAAGCACAACCCCTGAACCTGTGAAGGATGAAGATTATTATATGGATTTGGCAAAACAAAACGTAGCACTTATAAAAGAAACTGCCGAAAAGCATCCGGAAACACAGTTCTATATATTTATTCCACCTTATTCTATCGTATGGTGGGACAGTATTTACAATGTCGGAGAAACAGGCTGTTACCTTAAGGCCGAAAAATATGCTGTATCTGAATTACTTAAAGAAAAAAATATACGTGTGTTCAATTTCCAACAGGATTTAGATATTGTATATAACTTAGACCTCTTTATGGATTCTCTGCATTTTAGTCAAAATATCAACCACGTGCTTTGTGACTATCTTAAAGAAGGTAAATATGAAATAAAGGATGAATCCGATATGAATTCATCCTTTGAGATAGTTTCTGAATATGCATTTAATGCTGCTGAATATCTAAATGAAAATTATGGAGATGATATACAATATTCAAATCCTTAATTATTTTTAGTTGCAATTATTTATGTGCGCTCTCCACTCTCATAAGCGCTTTTCTTAAACTTTCATTTCTTAAATCACATAAATATCTATAATTCCACATCCAATTCTACCGGACAATGATCTGAGCCAAAGATATCGGTGTGAATTTTTGCATCCTTAAGCTTATCGCTTAATCTTTCTGATGCTACGAAATAGTCAATTCTCCATCCGGAATTCTTTTCTCTTGCATGAAATCTGTAACTCCACCATGAATATATATCTTTCTGCTCAGGATAAAAGTATCTGAAAGTATCTATCATTCCACTTGCAAGAACATTCGAAAACTTCTCTCTCTCCTCATCCGTAAAACCGGCATTATGTCTGTTAGTTTTAGGATTTTTAAGATCAATTTCCTGATGTGCAACATTTAAGTCACCACAATATATAACTGGCTTTTTCTCATCAAGCTTCTTGATATAAGCCAAAAAATCATCTTCCCATTTCATTCTGTAGTCCAGTCTCTTGAGTTCATCCTGAGAATTGGGAACATATACAGTAATGAAGAAATATTCAGGAAATTCCAGAGTAATAACTCTTCCTTCATGATCGTGTTCTTCAATTCCTATTCCGTAGGTTACATTAAGAGGCTCTTCTTTAGTGAATATAGCTGTTCCTGAATAGCCTTTCTTTTCAGCATAATTCCAATACTGGTAATAACCTGGTGTTTCAAGCTCTATCTGTCCTTCCTGAAGCTTTGTTTCCTGAAGACATAAGATATCAGGATCAAGATTGGGAAATATATCTTCAAATCCCTTTTCTCTGCAAGCTCTAATACCATTTACATTCCAAGATACGAATTTTTTCATTCCGATTTTCTCCAATTCAATTTTGTTTTGTTAGTGTTACTATTAAATGTACAAAAATATGCTGTATTTATAATAAGCCGACGCATATGCGCCGGCCTAAACACGTCTCCTGAGGGAATCGAACCCCCAACTGATCCTTAGGAGGGACCCGTTATATCCATTTAACTAAGAAGACTTAGTTTACGGGAAATTTATCTTTCCCTGTAACCATATTGTGCCTTTGTACCTCCTGCCAACACCGGGCTCTCCGTATACATCGGCTTTATTAACAAGAAGCTGCATTTGAATATCATTACAAACAATCGACATTCTATACATTTCTTCTCCTGTTAATGAATTAGTAACAAGCTCATAACTTAATATTTCACCCATAATTGAATACAATTCACATTCAATACCATATGGCATAAAATATGTATCCACAAGTGAAAAAACATCTTCGTGATGAATCTTTTCAGCTATTGAAGTATATGTATCCATATCCTTAAGCGTAAGGTTCTCTATTGCCTCTTCATCACCTGACCTTGCCGCCATAATAAGCTTAGCACGGCTTCTTGATGTTTTAATATTATTGACCATGTCTTTTGCCGTTTTTTTAAGCGGCATTAGTATTATACCATCTAATGATAGCGCTGACAAAGATAAAGTTGTTCCCTGCATCGGTAAAATATCGGAACGCAATGCTTTAATATAAGGAATCATGTTTTGAAGATAAAAAATAACGGAAACACCCATTCTTACATCTTCAAAGACCCCGGAATAGCTTTCTGTAGCAGCATGTCGCTCTACTGAAACGTCTTCTTCAGTACTTATATCTGTGGGTTCTATGTAAGGAAAATAATAATCGTACGAAAAATTATCTTCCTCATCAAATTCACCCACAACAGTTAATCCGATACCCGGAGCAACTTCCTTTGAAAACGAAGCAATAATATTATCATCATCGAGGCTTGTATAAGCTCTCGTCGGTGCATTCACAACTACGTCAGTAACCAGCCTCTGTATTTCTTTTCTATTCAGTTTACTAAAGCCGATCGAACGCATATATTTATGCATAATAACACCTTACTTAACAGGAACAAGCTTTTCCTTACCACCCATATATGGACGAAGAACCTCAGGAATTTTAACGCTTCCATCTTCCTGAAGGTTATTCTCAAGGAAAGCAATAAGCATTCTGGGAGGAGCAACAACTGTATTGTTCAATGTATGAGCATAATACTTTGAGTTATCTTCTGCATTTACACGAATCTTTAATCTTCTTGCCTGTGCATCACCAAGATTAGAACAGCTTCCTACTTCGAAATACTTCTTCTGACGAGGACTCCATGCTTCAACGTCAATTGACTTAACCTTTAAGTCTGCAAGATCACCTGAACAACATTCAAGAGTTCTTACAGGAATATCCATTGATCTGAAAAGATCAACTGTGTTCTGCCATAATTTGTCAAACCACATTGGTGACTCTTCAGGCTTACATACAACAATCATTTCCTGCTTTTCGAACTGGTGAATTCTATATACACCTCTTTCCTCAATACCGTGAGCACCTTTTTCTTTACGGAAACAAGGTGAATAGCTTGTTAATGTCTTTGGAAGCTGTGCTTCAGGAATAATCTGATCAATAAACTTACCAATCATTGAATGCTCTGAAGTTCCGATAAGATAAAGATCTTCTCCTTCGATCTTGTACATCATGGCATCCATTTCTGCAAAGCTCATTACTCCGGTAACAACATTTGAACGAATCATGAAAGGAGGTATACAGTATGTGAATCCTCTGTCAATCATGAAATCTCTTGCATAAGAAATAACTGATGAATGTAATCTTGCGATATCACCCATTAGGTAATAAAATCCGTTTCCGGCAACACGACCTGCTGCATCAATGTCTATACCATCGAATCTTTCCATAATATCTGTATGATAAGGAATCTCAAAATCAGGAACAACAGGCTCACCATATCTTTGAACTTCCACATTTTCACTATCATCCTTACCGATAGGAACAGAAGGATCGATAATATTTGGAATAGTCATCATTATCTTGGTAACTTTTTCTGCAAGTTCCTTCTCTTCTACTTCAAGTTCAGCAAGTCTCTTTGAATTAGCAGCAACTTCTTCTTTTTTGGCAGCAGCTTCTTCTTTCTTACCCTGAGCCATCAAAGCACCGATTTCCTTTGAAATCTGGTTCTTTTTCATACGAAGATCGTCAGCTTCCTGCTTAGCGACACGTGATGCAGCATCGAGTTCGATAACTTCATCTACTAAAGGAAGTTTATCATCCTGAAACTTCTTTTTTATATTCTCCTTTACTACTTCCGGATTTTCTCTCAAAAACTTAATATCAATCATTTTACACAAGCTCCTTTTCTATAAAAATATTGTTTTGTTTCGTTAAATCTATTTCCTTACCTCTTGGTAAAAGCTTTCCTTTAGTATCATGTGTTAATAATATTACCGGTCGGTCCGAAAAATCTGAATTCTGCTTTTTAACCTGCCCCATGGATCCATCTGACAGTAATACTCTGCTTCCCACAGGATATACTGCTGTAAATTCAAGAAAAGCATCAACTATCTTCGGATAAAATTTTACTCCACTGTATATTTTAAGATATTCGACAGCTTCATATACTTTAACCTTTGGGCAACCTATTCCACATATCATTTCATCAAAAACATCACACACCGTTATAATTGCTACATCAAACGGTATTTCCTTGGCTCGAAGAGGATATCCTGAACCATCAAGCCTTTCATGATGATATAATATCATATTCTTTGCCAGGTTACTGAGCCACCCTTCTTCCCTAACAGCAGAATAGCCATATACCGGATGCTTTTTATACTCGTTTATCTCAACCTTGGATAAAGATTCAATATCCTGATTTTCATAATTGATTGTCAAATATCTTAATCCTAAATCGTGAAGAAGACAACCAACTCCAATATCATGAACTACCTCTCTCGACATTTTAAGCTTTAAGGCTGTCAGTGTAGCTAACGAACAAAGATTAATAGAATGTTCATAAATATCTGCACTTCTGTCTTTAATGTCATAGATTTTATCTATAACCTCATCTTCTTCAAGAATACTGGTTATTATTTCTTCCGCAGTATCACTCAACTGGGATAATTCCGTATTGTTGTAATAAGTGTGCCTCTCAAGAATATTTTTAACCTTATTCTTAAAAACTTCTTCAACTTCATTTCTTAAGAACACGATTTCTTCCACCGGAAGATTATTACTTTCTTTGATATAAACTACAGAAATACCAAGTTCTTTTATTTTATCTATATATTCTTTTCTTAATACGGTTTCTTCAGGCAATAATACAGAAAATTCCGAAGTAATAATCGGTTTTCCAAGAATTTCTCCACCTTTAAGATCTTCAGTTTTGATCTGCTTCATTCTTTTCTCCGAACATAGCTCTATTCAATGTATCTGCTTCTTCTTCGCTTAAGTCAAGATCACACTGTCCATCAACTATCTTTTTTATATATGAATATGTATTTCCTGTACTATGCACATTATTAATAATAAATCCGTTATCATATTCATCAAGCATAGCAAGACAATAACTAAGTTTTCCACCCATCTGGTCATATGCATCGTATTTTTGAAGCGCTACCTTCTGAGTCGCTGTAGATAACTGCTTGTAAATACTTCTTATATCTCTTGAATTATCATTAATGTCTGCACGCATTTTATTATTCTGGTCAAACATCTCAAAAATATCTTCTTCCAGACTTTTTGCAGAACGTCCTTTCATAAATACATCATATTTATTCTTAAGTGAATTTATCTTAAGCATATTAAGAATTAATATTACAAGTACTGCTGCCAGTAATACAAACAGTATTATGAATAGAATTCCCGGGTATGAAAACAAACTAAAATCTTCCACTACTAAATACCTCTCATATTTTTAAATAATGTCTTTCACATTTTTAAGTAATGTTACTTAACTCCTTTATTGACAATATCCATTATTTTTTCAAGTTCTTCATTAGAATAAAACTCTATTTCTAACTTACCGGCACCATCCTGCTTATTTGATGGAGAAATAGTAACTTTTGTATTCAATTTTTCTTTTAACTGATTCTCTATTCCGGAATAAATAGCAAGAAGTGACTTATCAACCTTCTTTTCTTTCTTCTCTTTGTTTACCCCTATATTTTTAACCAGCTTTTCAACTTCTCTTACACTTAATTTTTCATCAAATATTTTTTGTGCAAGTTCATACTGCTTTTCCGGATTTTCTACACTGATAAGTGCTCTTGCATGTCCTGTACTAATCAATTCATCAATTATCATCTGCTGAACTTCATCACACAGTTTAAGAAGTCTCATGGAATTAGTAACTGCGGTTCTGCTCTTTGATACTCTTTCTGCTACTTCATCCTGCTTAAGCTTAAATTCTTCTATTAATCTTCTGTAGGCTAATGCTTCTTCAATAGGATTTAAGTCTTCTCTCTGAATATTTTCAATAAGAGAAATTTCAGCTATTTCCAATTCGGTATAATTCTTAACTATAGCGGGTACTTCCTTAAGACCTGCTTTCATGGCAGCTCTCCAACGACGTTCTCCGGCTATTATTTCAAAATATGATCCTCTGTCCTGAACCACCAAAGGAGTAATAATTCCATACTGCTTAATAGATTCTGATAATTCCTCTATGGCATCGTCATCAAATTTCTTTCTTGGCTGTGCTTCATTATTCTTTATTTTACCAATCTTAATATTTGTAATAGCACCTTCGATAATCTTTTCATTTTCTGTTTTCTTTTCTGCTGCAACAGAAGTAGCAGGTATTAACGAATCAAGACCTTTACCCAATCCTCTTTTTATAGCCATTGCTTATTTCTCCTTTATTTATTAACAATATTTACATCCATCTTAGGATATGGAATTTCAATATTATTTTCGTCCAGTTTTCTCTTGGTATCCTCTACACAACGGAATCTTACATCCCAATAATCTTCGCTCTTACACCAGACTCTTAATTCAAAATCTAAACTACTGTCTCCATGTTCGGTTAAAACAGCCGAAGGTGCAGGATCTTTCAATATCATCTCATTATCTGCAACTGCTTCAACAAGACATTTTTTAACTAACTCAATATCGGAATCGTAAGAAACATGAATCTCTATTACACATCTTCTTGTTTCATTTGTAGAATAATTAATTAATTTTTCATTTGTCAGCGAGCTGTTAGGTAATGTTATTATCTCATTATTTGCACTTTCAATCGTAGTATAAATAAGTGTAACACCCTTAACTTTTCCTCTATGACCTGATACTTCAATTACATCTCCTGCCTTAAACGGATGTGTAACCAGTATAAGTATTCCTCCGGCAACATTTGATAATGTTCCCTGTAAAGCCATACTTATTGCTATACCGGCACTTGCAATCGTTGTAATAAGCGTTGTTGCCGGAAATCCCCAAACTATTGCAACGGAAGAGAACAGTAAAAAATAGAGAGCTACTTTAATAAAATTTGTAATAAATCCTCTTACTGTAGCATCCATTTTTTTAAATAATTTAGCTTTTGAAATACCTCTGATTAAAATTTTAATAACCCATATACCGGCTATGAGTATTACAAAACCTAATAATATTTTTCCGCCAATATCTATAATTTGATTCGAATATTTATCAAAAAAATCTTTCACAGACTCTATCCTTTAATAACATATGTTACTTAATTATCTCATCTGCCAATTTAAGATATGCTTCAGAACCGGCAGACTTAGGATCATATTTGATTATTGGCATACCAAAACTTGGAGCTTCTGCTAATCTTATATTTCTGGGTATCAAAGTATTAAAGACTCTGCTATCCATATTCTCTTTAACATTTTCTACTACCTGCTCAGAAAGGTTTGTTCTTGAATCAAACATAGTAAATACTACACCTTCCAGTTCAAGCTTTGGACTTAATCTTTCTTTAACAAGATCAATTGTATGTATCAGCTGACCTAATCCTTCCAATGCATAGTATTCACACTGAATTGGAACCAATACTGAATCAGCTGTTGTCATTGCATTAATTGTTAATATGCTAAGTGAAGGTGGACAGTCGATGATTATATAGTCATAATCATCTTTAATATAATCTACTTCTTCCTTTATAATAAATTCCTTTTTCTCTGTTCCTATCAATTCAATTTCAACTGCAGCAAGATTAACGTTTGCCGGAATAATTGATACTGTTTCAAATACATTAGGGATTATTGTTTCCTTAATAGTATTTTCTCCTATAAACAATTCATATACTGTTTTATCTACTCTGCTTTTTTCAATACCAAATCCGCTTGTTGTGTTTCCCTGTGGATCCATATCGATAACAAGAACTTTCTTACCTCTAACAGCTATTGCTGCTGACAAATTAATGGCCGTTGTAGTTTTACCTACCCCACCTTTTTGATTTGCAATTGCTATGATTTTTCCCATTTTTACTCCTATCTATCTCTCTCAAACATTTTCATCCTTTAAAATCTCGCCAATAAATTATATCACTTTAATACTTCTTCTTCTATATTAAAAGTGTAATTTAGGTATAGATTAATGTCTTTCATATTAGTGTCTTCGTACAGCATAATTGTTTAACGACGCGCTTTCGCTCTATGTCAGCTCGTTGCGTTACTAAATTCGCACTTCATGCTCATTAAGTAACGACGGCTGTCAAAGGTCTTTTAAACAAATATGCTTACTTTAACCAATATATTACGACATTATATTTATAGGATGGAATGTATGTGGAATTATTAATTTATATATAAAGAACTAAAATGTAGTTTATTGTATATAGTCTTTGTATAACATAATTGTTTAACGACACGCTCTCGCTCTATGTCAGCTCGTCGCGTTACTAAATTCACACTTCGTGTTCATTAAGTAACGACGGCTGTCAAAGGTCTTTTAAACAAATATGTTTACTCAGACTAATATATTTTCACATTAATATTTATAAGATTTTTTAACAGAGTATTTTTTTAGAAGAAAATACAATTTAAGTTATAGATAAAGTCTTAGTACAGCATAATTGTTTAACGACACGCTCTCGCTCTATGTCAGCTCGTTGCGTTACTAAATTCGCACTTCATGCTCATTAAGTAACGACGGCTGTCAAAGGTCTTTTAAACAATCATGTTTACTTCGACTATTTATATATTTATCTTCTTTTATGCAAATATATAGTTATTGCTGTTGCTATACTTCCAGACACAAGGAATCCTATGAAGTGCGCTATTGATATTACCAAGACTGCAAAACTGTCTAATCTTTCCCATTTTTCATTCGCATACATATATATTATAGCCTGGTAGACAAATGTGTATATACTTCCGATTAGTAATAATGCAGGCAATAACCATATCAATATATATTTTAGTTTCTTCTTTTTCATAACTTATATTATTTCCGACTTGACAATAACAAGACTAACGGCGTAATATCCTAATTCACTTTACATGAAAAAAAGAATAATTCCTATTATGCATTCTAAAAATAGTATTATTGCATAGAATGTCAATGGATAGTATACCTTTTCTTCCGGTGCAATAATAATCTTATTTAGTATTGTATCAGATAATATTTCTTTTCTTATTTCTGCTATCTTTTTCTTCCTATATAAATCTTCTAGTTCCAGTTCATATATCTTTTTCTTTAATTCATTTATTCCTATAGAATATCTTGTATCCATGTAAAATAGGACGAATACGAGTAATGTTGATACAATCCATAGTACAATATTGAAAATGTCATATTTACCTGACTCTTTCACTATAATTGTCAATATAGATATAAATAAACATAGTCCTGCTAATGATTTTACGTTTTTCTTATTTTTTTCCGATTTTTCTATTTTATTATCATATCCTAATATGGTTAAATCTTTTGTTTTCATTCGTTTTTTCAATATTTTCAATATATAGTGTTTCACGTGAAACATTTTACAAAATATAGTGAAGTATAAATATTATATTAATTTGATGATATAATGTATATACATTAAGGAGTTTATAAAATGTCAAATTACAAAATTATAACATTAAAAAATAAACCTGAACTAAAAATTAAAGCAGCTGAATGGTTTCATAGTAAATGGGGTGTACCCACAGAAGCTTACCTGGAATGCATGGATTCATATCTAAATAATGAAACTGAATATGGATGGTATCTTTGTTTAGATAATAACAAGATTATAGCTGGTTTAGGTGTAATTGAAAATGATTTTCATGATAGAAAAGATTTAACTCCAAATGTCTGTGCTGTTTATACCGAAGAAGAATATCGTTGTAAAGGTATTGCCGGTAATCTTTTAAATTTTGTTGTTAACGATTGTAAGTCAAAAGGAATCAGTCCTTTATATCTTATAACTGATCATATAGGATTTTATGAAAGATATGGATGGAAATTCTTATGCATGGTTCAAGGTGATGATGAACCGAATATGTCCAGAATGTATATTCATGATTATTTTTAATATAACTAAGTATCATAAGTCTTCTTTAACATATTTGTTTAACGACACGCTCTCGCTCTATGTCAGCTCGTTGCGTTACTAAATTCGCACTTCATGCTCATTAAGTAACGACGGCTGTCAAAGGTCTTTTGAACAAATATGTATACGAAGACCTTCAATTTCTTCAGATTAACTCATATAGCCTTAAACAATACTCATCCTTATCTTTTTTCATAAATGTTTCACGTATTTTAATAATTATATGTTTCACGGATAAAAATACAAAATGTATGTTTTAGATTTTTTATATTCACACAAGATATTGTAAAAAAGAGAACATAATCAAAAATGTTTCACGTGAAACAAACACACCAAGAAACCAAAAAAGGAGCTGATTAATTATCAACTCCTAAAATAGAAACAATATTAATAAATCATTTAATATAAAGTAACAAGATTATTTCTAATTGCAAATACCGCAGCCTGTGTACGATCATTGACATCAATTTTCTTAAACAAATTAGAAATATGATTCTTAACTGTTCTTTCAGTAATATCTAATGAATCAGCAATTTCTTTATTAAATCTACCACCGGCAATCTGTTTAAGAATCTCAACCTCACGCTTAGTCAAAGATTCAATCTTTTCTTTATCTATGTCCCTATTAATTACTCTCGAATTAAGAGCAGGAATCATTGAAGTCTCAATATATTGTTCTCCATTATAGACTTTTTGAATAGCTTCTCTTAATTCAGCAGAACCTGAATCTTTAAGAATATAACCATCAACATTCATATCCATAGCTTTCATAAGATATTCAACTTCATTATGAACTGTAAGAATAAGAATCTTCATCTTACTACGTTTTCTTTTTAATTCAGAAAGAACATCTAAACCATTCATATTAGGCATATTAATATCCAGTAAAAGAACATCAGGAGAAACAGAACTTAAAACAGATAAACATTCAAGTCCATCTGCAGCCTGAGCAACAACTTCAATTGAACCATCAAATTCAAGTAACTGCTTAATTCCTTCTCTAATAAGAGAATGGTCATCCGCTAACATAACTTTAATTGCCATAATAAACCCTTCCTTATATAGGTAAACTAATAATAATTTCAGTACCTTTATCAATAATACTGTTAATATTAAGAGTACCCTTCAATAACTTAACTCTCTCTTCAACAATAGATAATCCAAAATGATTAGAATGAATATTATTAATATTATTAATATCAAAACCAATACCATTATCCTTAACAATAATGTTAATAGAATTTTCTAAATATTTCAAATTTAAATATAGATCAGAAGATTTAGAATGTTTAAGTGAATTAGTAACACATTCCTGAACAATACGAAGAACATTAATATTAAAATCATATTTTGATTCAAAATCATCAATATCACAATAAAAAAATACTGAAGGATAATGAACTTTCATATTAGTAATAAAATCATCAATACACTTTTTTAATCCCAAATCATTTAATGACATTGGACGTAAATCAAATATAATATCTCTGATACCATCAATAGAAGACTTCAATATATTAGAACATGTAGCCAATTCTAACTTAGCACGAATAGGATCAGTATCTATAAACATAGAACTCAATTCAATCGAATGAATAAGATGAACTAAATTTTGAATTGTAGTATCATGCAATTCAGTAGCAATTCTATTACGTTCCTTTTCCTGAATATTAATACATAAATCAAAAGCATTACTTTTATCAACTAAAGAAGAATCAATATCATTATAATTATTAACATCAATACTATCTACATTAGCTTTTTCTTTAGAAACATCATCAATCACAGACTTAATCTGATCAATTTTATAAGTCAGCTCATCAATAAGTTTATTCTTTATTTCATTCTCTTCAATTAATCTATCTTTCTCATCCTGCAACTTAATTAATTCATCACCATAAATATCATCCTTACTTCTTGGTGAAAAAATCTTTAAGTCATCAGATTTAATTGATACCTCAGAAAGATATTCATCAATCACTTTTAATCTATCTAAATTAGTATCTACTAATTTGATAGCATCTTTCTTATTATCCAAATATGAATTTAATAATTCTTCTAATACTTTAATATTATTCATAATCAATTAACAAATAGGATCTTTAGTAGGCAACCCTGCTTTTCTTGGAAACTTGTTAGGTGTATTTTTAATCTTCTCAAAAACTAAAAGACAACGGAATATATCCGAAGAAGGTAAATCAAAATCTACACTGTTAATATATTTGCAGCCTAAAATAGATAAGGCCTTGGAAGCATTAGTTAATTCCTCTTCAGATTTTTCAGATTTATAAGGAATAAAACAACCATTCAATTTAACAAAAGGTACACAATATTCAGCTAAAACAGTAAGATTTGAAACTGCTCTCGAAACAACAATATCATACTGTTCCCTATACATGGAATTATGACCTATATCTTCTGCTCGTGAATGAATGGCAACAATATTCTCTAAACCAAGAACATTAATAACTTCATTCAAAAATTTAACTCTTTTATTTAATGAATCTACCAAAGTAATCTTCAAATTAGGAAAAGCAATCTTTAATGGAATACCGGGAAATCCGGCACCTGTTCCAATATCTAAAACAGAATATGACACATCTGTCATATTTTCTATTACATTTACTAATGAGAGACTGTCAATAAAATGTTTAATGACAACTTCTTTCCACTCAGTAATGGCAGTAAGATTCATAAAAGAATTCCACTCTACCAGTAACTCATAATATTTTACAAACATATTAATCTGAGTTTCAGAAAGTTCAATATTTAATTCTTTAAGATTATCTTTTAAAAAATTAATATCTAAATTATCCATAATCACTTCTTTAAGTTTAAATAAATAAGTAAAACAGAAATATCTGCAGGAGAAACTCCTGAAATTCTGGATGCCTGACCAACAGATACAGGAAGAAATTTTTTAAGCTTCTGACGGGCTTCAAGTCTTAAACTTTCGATATCATCATAATCAATATCAGAAGGAATAAGCTTATTCTCCATTTTCTTAAATGCTTCAACCTGACGAAGCTGTCTTTCTATATAACCTTCATATTTGATTTCAATTTCAACCTGTTCAATAACATCTGAAGGTAAAGGACTTCTTTCAGGATCAAAAGCTTTAATCAATTCATAATTAAGTTCCGGACGACACATTAGTTCTGCAAGTGAACATCTTTTAGCTAAAGGAGCAGAATTTAATTCTTTTAATATATCCTGATTAGAAGAAGAGGCACCAATAAATGTATTCTTCAATCTGTCAATTTCATTCTCAATCTGTTCTTTCTTGTTCAAAAATTTATCATATTCTTCTTTTGAAACAAGACCTACATCAAAACCAATCTGTCTTAATCTTAAATCAGCATTATCCTGTCTTAATAATAATCTGTACTCAGCTCTTGAAGTCATCATTCTATATGGCTCAAAATTTTCTTTAGTAACAAGATCATCTATTAAAACTCCAATATATCCCTGAGATCTGTCTAAGATAATTTCTTCTCTGCCTAAAACAGATAAAGCTGCATTAATTCCGGCAATCAATCCCTGACCTGCAGCTTCTTCATAACCTGAACTGCCATTAAACTGACCACCGGCATAAAGACCTTTTATATTTTTAAATCTCAAAGTAGCATATAACTGGTTTGGATCAATACAATCGTACTCAATAGCGTACGCATTCTTGACAATACGACAATTTTCCATACCCTTAACAGAACGATACATCTTAACCTGAACATCTTCAGGGAGAGAAGAAGACATACCGGAAATATACATTTCATTTGTAAATAATCCCTCTGGTTCAATAAAAACCTGATGTCTGTCTTTATCTGAAAATCTTACTACTTTATCTTCTATTGAAGGACAGTATCTTGGACCGGTACCTTCAATAACACCTGCATAAATAGGAGATCTGTCAAGATTAGCACGAATAATATTATGAGTCTCCTCATTGGTATAAGTTAAATAACATGAAACCTGTTCTTTTTGAATAGAATCTGGATCAGTACTGAAAGAAAAAGGAACTATTCTTTCATCACCCTTTTGCTCTTCCATTTTACTAAAATCAATAGTACTACCATCAATTCTTGCTGGAGTACCTGTTTTAAATCTCCTAAGACTGATACCAAGATTAGTTAACGATTCTGATAAGAAATTAGCTGCCTGTAAGCCATTTGGTCCTGTATAAGTAATAGCTTCACCGGTAAGGCATCTTGCTTTTAAATATGTACCTGTACATAAGACTACAGCTTTACAAAGATATGTTGTACCGGTAAAAGTACGAACTCCAACAATCTTTTTAGTTATTCCATCTCCATTATCAGTAACATCTTCAGAAATAATTTCAGTTACTTCAGCCTGCTTAATAATTAAATGTTCAGTATTTTCAAGAACATTTCTCATTGCTTTATGATATTCATTTTTATCAGCCTGGGCACGAAGAGAATGAACTGCAGGACCTTTTGATGTATTGAGCATTTTTGACTGGATGAAAGTTTTATCTATATTCTTTCCCATTTCACCGCCCAAAGCATCTATTTCACGAACTATATGACCTTTAGAAGAACCACCAATATTTGGATTGCAGGGCATTAATGCAATAGAATCAACAGAAACAGTAAAAATTACTGTCTCCAAACCTAATCTTGCACATGCAAGAGCTGCCTCACAACCTGCATGACCGGCACCAATTACACAAACGTCAACCTGTTCAACTAAAGTATTCTTATTCATATTTATTTACCCATACAAAACTTAGAAAAGATTTCATTAACCAGATCATCAGATACTTCTTCACCTATAATATTACCAAGAGAAATATAAGCATTCATCAGATCAATTGTAAGAAAATCTTCAGGCATACAATTATTAATTGATTCAAGAACATTTTCTAAAGAAACAGAAGTGTTTATTAATGACTCTTTATGTCGTAAAGAAGTAATAATTGTTTCATTACTTAATGAAATATCATTTACGTTAAACATATCCTTGATAATATTACATAAATCATCAATACCGTTATTGCTAATCAAAGAAGTATTAACAATTACAGAATCACTAATATATTTATCAATATCATCAGAAGAAACAACCTGATTTAAATCCTGTTTATTTAATAAAATAATGGATTTTTTATTATTAATCACATTAAAAATATATAAATCATTTTCATCAAGAGGTTTTGAAGAATCAATAACAAAGATAATAAGATCTGAATCATCAATATTCTTTAATGCTTTTTCAACACCAATTTTTTCAACAGGATCATCGGTTTTTCTTATACCTGCTGTATCAGAAAGAACAAGATTAATACCTCCTATATTAATCTTTTCTTCTATTATATCTCTGGTTGTACCTTCAATATCTGTAACAATTGCCCGGTCAAAACCGGCCAGAGAATTCATTAATGATGATTTACCGGCATTTGGCTTACCTACTATTGAGGTTTTAATTCCATCACTAATGATTCTGCCTTTATCATTTGAAACTATTAATTCTTTAATTTTTGAATTAATAGCAATAATTTTCTTATTTAATTCCTCTGAATAATTATCAAGAGAATAATGCTCCGGATCATCAAGTGCAGATTCTATATAAGCAATTTCATGAATAATCAGAGCCCTTATCTTTTTAATATCATCATAAACAGAACCTCTAAGCTGTGAAACTGAAGCTTTAAGTGAAAAATCAGATTCTGAATTAATTAAATCCATAACAGCCTCTGCCTGTGAAAGATCAATTCTTCCATTCAAAAAAGCTCTTTTGGTAAATTCACCGGGCTCTGCAATTCTTGCACCTGCTTTAATAACAAGTTCAAGAATTTTATTTGTAACAAAAATACCGCCATGACAATTAATTTCGACAGTATTTTCACAAGTGAAGCTTTTAGGTCCCTTAAAATATGAAACCATTACTTCATCCAATATTTCATTTCCATCTAAAAGAAAGCCATAACTAATAGTATGGCTTTCCATAGATTTCAATATATGCTTCATTTTAGGATTAACAAAAATCCTGTCTACAACAGAAACTGCATCGGTACCACTTACTCTTATAATACTGATACCTGAGTTACCGACACTGGTAGCTATTGCAGCAATAGTATCATTAAGCATCTTTCTACTTCTTCATTGTAATTACTACTTTTCTAAATGGTTCTTCACCTTCAGAATGTGTTGTAACAAATTTATCGTTCTGTAAAGAAGAATGAATAATTCTTCTTTCATATGGATTCATTGGCTCAAGAGTAACACTTCTTTTAGTTCTCTTAACTTTAGAAGCCATATTTTTTGCAAGATTTTCAAGAGTATCACGACGACGACGTCTGTAATCTTCTGTATCAACCTTAACATGAATCTTTTCTTCAGAATTCTTATTAACAACAAGATTTGTTAAATACTGTAAAGAATCAAGTGTATGTCCTCTCTTTCCAATAAGAACACCCATATCATCTCCACTTAAATCTATATTCATAGACTTATCAAACTCATCATATTTAACATCAACTACTACAGCCATTCCCATTGCATTTAATACATCTTTAAGGAAATCATGTGCTACATCGTCAATATTTGATTTTGCTCTTGCCTTAATAATTGCAGGCTTAGAACCAATTCCTAAAAATCCTGAAGAACCTTCTTCAACTACTTCATATTCAAGCTTGTCTCTTGTTATAACAAGCTTTGCACATGCATCAACAATTGCATCATCAACTGTTTTTGCAGAAAAATCCATAAATTCCATTGTTATAACCCCTACTTCTTATTCTTATTATTGTATTCACTTACAAGATTAGCCTTTGCTGCTAAACTTCCCGGAGCATAATTCTTTTTATTCTTTGAATCAGATTCAACAGCCTCTAAAAATGCTTCATCTTTATCTTTGTCCTTAACAGGTTTAACTGAAGCTTTCTGATTCATTGATTTCTTCTTGTTAATAACAGGCATATTACTTGAATTAGAATTAATATTCTTAGTATTCATCTTTGCATACTTATCAACTTTATCAGGATCAAGGCCCTTCTTAATCATCTTCTGACGACGCTTTTCAAGATTTTTCTTTATAAGCTCATCTACATCAACCTTATCCATCTTCTTATTAATAATAACCTGCTGTACAGTTCTTACTACAGAACCGGCAATCCAGTAAATACCGATACCTGCTGAAAATGAAAATACGAAAACAATAGACATAATCGGCATAATATTGTTCATTACCTTAAGTGACTGACCCATTGAAGCACCGGGATCATTAGGGTTAGTACTGTTATTATTTGCAGGCTGAGGCATTAATTTAGTATTAATCCACTGTGTAGCACCTGCTAAAAGAGGAATCAAAATAGCACCAATCAAAAGACCCCATTTAATTCCACTTGGATTATTCCATGCTTCTGAAAGCATCTGCATTGGAGAATTAGTAAGATTCATTCCAAGGAATGAATTATAATCATTAATCTTCTGAAGACTATCTGCACATTCAGGCTGACTAGCAAAATAGCTGTTCAAAGTATCATGATTCATACTGTTCAAACAGTCTATAACAGCATTAGTCTGATTACCATCAATATCAAAGTTAGCTAAATGAGTAGCTGAAGTCTGCAACTCCTTAATTGCATTAAGTCCATCAACACCCTTGTCAATAATTCCACGACTAATTGCATTATCAGCTAATACAGTAAAATGTTCTTTAAGAGTTGTTATATAAGCAGGAAGTGAATATATAACTCTGTAAAGAGCAAACAAAATAGGCATCTGAATCAAAAGCTGAAGACATGAACCTGAAGGAGAAGTACCATACTTGGCATATACAGCTTTTGTTTCTGCCTGCATAGCCATCATTGACTCATTATCCTTTTTATTCTTATATTTAGCCTGAATTGCCTGAATTTCAGGATTCATAAGAGCCTGTAATTTACTAAATTTCTGCTGTCTTATAGTAAGAGGAAGCATACAAATATAAACTACAATTGTAAAACCTATAATTGAAATACCAACAAGGCCTTTATCAAAACTAAATAAAATTAAATCAAAAAATTTAAAAACAAGGTTGATAATAGGTCCAAGAATATACTTGGCTATAGGTCCCAATATTGCTCCAGTATATTGAGTTAATAAAATACCGCTCAATTTTTTTACCTAAACCTTTCTTAAAAAATACAGAAAACTAAGGAACAGGATCATAACCACCTTTAGAAAAAGGGTTACACCTTAAAATTCTCCACAAAGCAAGTAGACCACCTTTTAATGCCCCATATTTTTCAATTGCTTCCAAACCATATTGTGAACAGGTTGGAATATAAGGGCATTTGGTCCGCTTTAGTGGAGAAATATATTTTCTGTATAATTTTATTAAAAATATAAACAATTTTTTCATAGGATTTAACAGATCTACTTCATAATAACTTTATGAAGCCTCATAAGATGTAAAAATGCGCTGTCCATTTCCTTAAATGAAGAAACGGAGGAGGCACTGCCTCGGGCAATGACTACAATGTCTATACCACTAATAAACATGTTTTCCTGTAGTCTGTAACTTTCTTTAATTAATCTTTTAATTCTATGACGAACTACGCTGTTGCCTACTTTTTTACTTACACTGATTCCAAGTCTGTTATAAGATGTGTTATTTTCCAAAATATATATTACTAAATATTTATTGACAAAAGATTTGCCATTCTTATAAACATTTGAAAATTGTATTGAATTTCGCAGGCTTTCTGTAAATATCATTTCCTTTTAATCAATAGATGGAAAAAAAGGCCACTAATTAGTGGCCTAAGCTGACAACTTCTTTCTTCCTTTTGCACGTCTGGCAGCTAAAACCTTACGTCCACCAGGAGTACTCATTCTTGCTCTGAAACCGTGAACTTTAGATCTTTGTCTATTCTTAGGCTGAAAAGTCATTTTCATACTGGAACACCTCCTTATCTATAGGAAAATAACAAAACGATTATAAGTTAAATACAATAGATGTGTCAAGTAAAAAAAACCTTATAAAATCAAGAAAAATCAAGAAAAAATTTAAATCTAAATATAGTATTTATATATCAATTTCAGTACTAAATATAGGAAATCCTTATATATCATAAATTAACATAAAATAATCCACATTTAGTGGATAAGTATGTGTATAAGTGTGGATAATATAATGAATTGTATTATAATTTCAATAATGATATGTGTTTAACTTATCAAAAAATAATTATTGTAATCCTTTTATGAAAAATGATTATGTTAACTTTTTAAAAGACTTATAAACATATGTGTATATTTGAAAATGAATTTTAATTATGCTAATCTCTAATAGTGGAGGTTTATTCTCATGGAAACTAACAAAATTAAAGAAACTATAAATGAAAACTGGGAAAAAATTAAAGAAAATCTTAGAAATGAATACAATATTTCAGATATTTCCTATTCTACCTGGATTAAGCCATTAAAATATCATAATTATAAAAATGATACCGTATTTATAACCATTCCTAATGATATGGCTCAGGCATCTAATTATATTTCTAATAAGTATAAATCCTATTTTGTTGTAACAATTACAGAAATGACCGGTTATCAGGTTGATGTTTCTTTTGTTCTTGAAAAAGATATTTCAAATATAAGTAACAACAATAATGTTGTTTATAATATTAAATCTGAAAATGCAAATTTAAATTCAAAGTACAGATTTGAAACTTTTGTAGTAGGTAATAATAATAAATTTGCACATTCTGCCGCACTTGCAGTTGCCGAATCTCCGGGAACAGAATATAATCCTTTATTTTTATATGGAGGATCGGGACTTGGTAAGACTCATCTTATGCATGCAATAGGTCATTACATTCTCGATAATAATAAAAATTCAAAGGTCTTATATGTTCCATCTGAAAATTTTACAGAGGAAATAGTACAGGCTATAAGATCCGGAAATTCTACAAGATTAAATGAAATAAGAGAAAAATACAGATCTGTTGATGTTCTTTTGATAGATGATATCCAATATATAATAGGAAAAGAAGCAACTCAGCAGGAATTTTTTAATACTTTTAATGATTTACATTCTGCAGGTAAACAGATAATTATTTCTTCTGATAAGAAGCCAAAAGAACTCGATACTCTTGAAGAAAGATTCAGAACAAGATTTGAATGGGGACTTATAGCTGATATACAGGCACCTGATTATGAAACAAGAATGGCTATTCTTAAAAAGAATGCCGAAAATTACGGAAAAATAATAGATGATGAAGTATTTGAATATATTGCATCAAATATTACTTCTAATATAAGAGAACTTGAAGGAGCCTTTAATAAACTTATTGCTTTTTCAAGACTTCACAAAGTAGATATATCAACTGATATTCTTGAAGACGCATTAAAGGATTATATTAATCCAAATAAAATTAATGAAATTAATTCAGATACAATTATTAAAACAGTAGCTGATTACTTCAATATTAATAAAGAAGATATTACTTCAAAAAGAAGAACAAATGATTTGGTGCTGCCAAGACAGATATGTATGTATCTTTGTAAACAGCTTACTCAGGATTCTCTTCAACAGATTGCAAAATCAATGCAGAAGAAGGATCATACTACAGTTATGCACGGAGTAAATAAAATAGCTGAGGATATTAAAGTGGATAAATCACTTTATAACAAAATTGAAGCAATAAAGAAAATTTTGAATCCAGGCTGATATTTATAAATATACACATCAATGTTTATTAATAAAATAATATACACATACTTATTATTTTATTTTTGTTCTAAAAAATGGTATAATAAACGAGTTATCCACAAATAAACATCTTCTACTAATATTAATACTAAATAAATATAATATTTTATTATTTTTGGTGGATTGAACTCACAAAATTTTATTTTTCATGATGAAAGGAAGTTATACACAATGAAATTAATTTGTAATAAGGCTGATCTTCTTAATGGAGTTAATACAGTATCAAAAGCTGTTCCTAACAAAACTTCAATGTCAATTCTTGAATGTATATTAATTGATGCTTCTTCAAATGAAATTAAATTAATTGCTAATGATACTGAACTTGGTATTGAAACAACAATTAACGGAACTATTGAAGAAAAAGGTAAAATAGCTCTTGATGCAAAAATATTAACAGATTATGTAAGAAAACTTCCTGATTCACAGGTTTCAATTGAATGTGATTCTTCATTAAAAACATATATTAAATGTGACAAGATTAATTTTACATTAATAGGAAAGCCTGCTGATGAATTTACATATCTTCCAAAAGTTGAAAAATTAGATTCTATTGTATTAAGTCAGTTTTCTCTTAAAGAAATAATTAGACAGACTATCTTTTCAATCTCTGATAATGATTCAAATAATAAAATTATGACCGGTGAGTTATTTGAAGTTAAAGGTAATAATTTGAGAGTTATTTCTCTTGACGGTCACAGAGTTTCAATCAGAAAAATTGAATTAAAGAATAATTATGAAAATAAAAAGGTTATAGTTCCGGGTAAAACACTTAATGAAATAGTTAAAATAATACCTGGTGATACAAGTAAAGATGTAACTATATATTTCACAGGTAAGCATATAATGTTCGAATTTGAAAGAACTATTGTTGTTTCAAGACTTATTGAGGGTGAATATTATAACATTGATCAGATGCTTTCATCAGATTATGAAACAAAAATAGTTGTTAATAAAAAAGAACTTTATGATTCAATAGACAGATCTATGCTCCTTATTAAAGAAGGGGATAAGAAACCTATCATCTGGAATGTAACTGACAACAATGTTGAAGTAAAGATTAATTCAATCATTGGAAGCTTAAATGAAGAAATAGCAATTGAAAAACAGGGTAAGGATTTAATGATTGGATTTAATCCTAAATTCCTTATGGATGCTTTAAGAGTTATTGATGATGAAAATATAAGCGTATATATGGTTAATCCAAAAGCTCCATGTTATATAAAGAATGGTGAAGAAAGCTATATTTATATGGTACTTCCCGTTAATTTCACTACTGTTTCATAGGAATTAAAAATGGATACTATTAAAATAAAAGACGAATTTATTAAATTAGGTCAGGCATTAAAACTTGCAGGTCTTGTTGATTCGGGAGTTGAAGCTAAAATTGTTATTTTAGACGGAAAAGTTAAAGTTAACGGAGAAACGGAATATCAAAGAGGTAAGAAATTACATAATAATGATATTTTTGAGTATAACGGAAAAGCAGTTAAGGTTTTAGCATGATTATTAAATCACTGGAATTAACAAATTACAGAAATTATGAGCATTTAAGTATTAGTTTTGATAAAGGAACAAATATTTTATACGGTGATAATGCCCAGGGAAAAACAAATATTCTCGAAGCTATATTTTTATCATCTACCACTAAGTCTCATAAAGGAAGTAAAGACAGAGAAATAATTAATTTCAAATATGAAGAAGCTCATATTAAATCAATTATTGAAAAAGATGAAATAGAAACAAAAATTGATTTACATCTTCGTCCATCAAAATCAAAAGTTATTGCTATTGATGGAAATAAAATTAAAAAAGCAGCAGAGCTGCTTGGTCTTTCAAATGTGGTTTTATTTTCACCTGAAGATTTGAATATTATTAAAAGTGGTCCGGGCGAAAGAAGAAGATTTGCTGATATAGAATTGTGTCAGCTTGATAATTTTTATCTTTATAATTTAAGTAATTACAATAAGATTATTAATCAAAGAAATAAATTATTAAAAGATATTTATTTTAACCCTGACTTAAAAGAAACATTGGGAATCTGGGATTCACAACTGGTTTCTTATGGTTCAAAAATTATTGAAAGAAGAAAATCTTTTACAGAACAGATTGGTGAGATATTAGCTGAATATCACAGTAAACTTTCCGGTGGAAGAGAAAAAATTGAAATAATATATGAACCGAATGTAAGTATTGATGAATATGATTCATTAATGGCTTCAAGCCGTAATAAAGATATAAGTGCAAAAATGACCACAATAGGTCCTCACAGAGATGATTTTGTATTTCTTGTTAATGGAATTGATGTAAGAAAGTATGGATCTCAGGGACAGCAAAGAACTGTTGCACTTGCACTTAAATTATCAGAAATTGAACTTGTTAAAAAAATAGTTAAAGATAATCCAATTTTATTATTAGATGATGTTCTTTCTGAACTTGATTCAAACAGACAAAATTATCTTCTTGACTGTATAGGAGATATTCAAACTATTATTACATGTACCGGACTTGATGATTTTGTTAATAATAATTTCAAAATAGACAGAACATTTAATGTTAAAAACGGAGAGGTTATATGTCAGAATTAAACAACAATACTGAAGAAATAATTGAATATACTCTTGATATAAGTCCTGTTGAAGCAGATTATGGCGCTGACCAGATTCAGATTCTTGAAGGATTGGAAGCTGTAAGAAAAAGACCCGGTATGTACATAGGTACAACTTCAAGTCGTGGATTACATCATCTTGTATATGAAATTGTTGACAATTCAGTAGATGAGGCACTTGCAGGATATTGTGACACAATTAATGTTACCATTAATCCTGATAATTCTATTACTGTTGTAGATAACGGAAGAGGAATCCCTGTTGGAATTAACAGTAAAGCAGGACTTCCGGCAGTTGAAGTTGTATTTACAATTCTTCATGCAGGCGGAAAATTCGGCGGTGGAGGATACAAGGTATCCGGCGGACTTCATGGCGTTGGAGCTTCTGTTGTTAATGCACTTTCTGAATGGCTTGAAGTATATATTTATCAGGGCGGAAAAATATATAATCAAAAATATGAAAGAGGACATGTGTGTTATCCTCTTAAAGTTGTTGGTGAATGTGAAGAAGAAAAGACAGGAACAAAGGTTATTTTTAAGCCTGATGCTCAGATTTTTACAGAAACCACAGTTTATGAATTTGATGTTTTAAAACAGAGACTTCGTGAAATGGCTTTCCTTACAAAGGGACTTAAAATTATTCTTCGCGATGAAAGAATAAGTGAAGAAATGCCTGAAGCAAAGGAAAGAATTTTCCATTATGAAGGTGGAATTAAAGAATTTGTTACTTATCTTAACAGATCAAAAACTCCACTTTATAATGATGTTTTATATTTTGAAGGAAAAAGAAATAATGTTTATGTTGAAGTATCAATGCAGCATAACGATTCCTTTAATGAAAGTACTTTTAGTTTTGTAAATAATATTAATACTCCTGAAGGTGGTACACATCTTGTAGGATTTAGAAATGCAATTACCAAAACATTTAATGACTATGCTCGTAGTTCTAAAATGTTAAAAGATTCAGATTCAAATCTTACCGGAGAAGATATTAGAGAAGGACTTACAGCAATTGTATCTGTTAAGATTGAGGATCCTCAGTTTGAAGGTCAGACTAAGCAAAAGCTTGGAAATTCAGAGGCAAGATCCGCAGTAGATGGTATTGTTTCTGAACAGCTTACATATTTCCTTGAACAGAATCCCGTTATTGCTAAAAGTATTTGTGAAAAATCAATTCTTGCACAAAGAGCAAGAGATGCTGCAAGAAAAGCACGTGATTTAACAAGAAGAAAAACGGCGCTTGAAGGAGCTGCACTTCCGGGTAAGCTTGCAGATTGTTCAGATAAAGATCCTAAAAACTGTGAATTATATATAGTTGAGGGAGATTCCGCTGGAGGTTCTGCAAAGACAGCACGTTCGAGAGCAACACAGGCGATTCTTCCGTTAAGAGGTAAAATTCTTAATGTTGAAAAGGCGCGTCTTGATAAAATCTATGCAAATGCTGAAATTAAAGCAATGATTACAGCATTTGGTACCGGTATTCATGATGATTTTGATATTTCAAAGTTGAGATATCATAAAATTATACTTATGACAGATGCCGATGTTGACGGAGCTCATATTGCAACTTTACTTTTAACATTTATTTACAGATTTATGCCTGAGCTTATTAAACAGGGTCATGTATATCTTGCAATGCCGCCTCTTTATAAGCTTGAGAAAAATAAGAAAGTCTGGTATGCATATTCTGATGAAGAACTTGATAGTATTTTAAGAGAAGTAGGAAGAGATCAGAATAACAAGATCCAAAGATATAAAGGTCTTGGAGAAATGGATGCTGAGCAGCTTTGGGAAACAACAATGGATCCTGAAAAGAGAATTCTGAAGAAAGTTGTTATGAATGAAGAAGCTGAATCTGAAATTGATTTAACATTTACCACTCTGATGGGTGATAAAGTTGAACCAAGACGAGAATTTATCGAAGAAAACGCTAAATTTGTTAAGAATCTTGATATCTAATTTTCATATTATTAAGTTTTGGTATTAATTGATTTTAGTATTATTTAATATAACAGGAAATTGATATTGATATTAGTATTTGTGAAATAACAGAAAATTATAAATAAAAACTGCGCGGCTTCGCCGCGTACTAAAATATGAGGTCAAAATGGAAGACAATATTTTTGATAAGATTCACGAGGTGGATCTCCAAAAAACAATGGAAACTTCATACATTGACTACGCAATGAGCGTTATTGCTTCACGTGCGTTGCCTGATGCAAGAGATGGATTGAAGCCGGTTCAGCGTAGAGTTCTTTATTCTATGATTGAATTGAACGTTGGTCCTGACAAACCGCACAGAAAATCTGCGCGTATTGTCGGTGATACAATGGGTAAATATCATCCTCATGGTGACAGTTCTATTTACGGATCACTTGTAAATATGGCTCAGCCTTGGAACTTTAGATATCCATTGGTTGATGGTCACGGAAACTTTGGTTCTGTAGATGGAGATGGTGCCGCTGCAATGCGATATACAGAGGCCCGTTTATCTAAGATATCTACTGAATTGCTTGCTGATATCAATAAAGATACCGTTGATTTTAGTCCTAACTTTGATGAAACAGAAAAAGAACCGGTTGTTCTTCCAAGCCGCTATCCAAATCTTCTGGTTAATGGTACTACCGGTATTGCAGTTGGTATGGCAACAAATATACCACCTCATAATCTTAGAGAAGTAATCAATGCTGTTGTTAAAATAATTGATAACAGGGTTGAAGAAGACAGAGAAACAGAAATTGAAGAAATTTTATCTATTGTAAAAGCTCCTGATTTCCCAACAGGTGGTGTTATCCTTGGAACAAGAGGTTCTGAAGAAGCATACAGAACAGGTAGAGGAAAAGTCAGAGTCAGAGCTGTTACAAATATTGAAACCATGGCCAATGGAAAGAACAGAATTATTGTTACTGAACTTCCATATATGGTTAATAAAGCAAATCTTATTCAAAAGATTGCTGAGCTTGTTAAGCTTAAAAAGATTGACGGAATTACTGATTTAAGAGATGAATCAGACAGAGAAGGAATGAGAATTGTAATTGAATTAAGACGTGATGTTAATGCTAACATTATTCTTAATCAGTTATACAAACATACTCAGCTTCAGGATACTTTTGGTGTTATTATGCTTGCACTTGTTAATAATGAACCAAAGGTATTGAATCTTCTTGATATGCTTAAAGTATATCTTACTCATCAGGAAGATGTAGTCACAAGAAGAACTAAATATGATTTGAATAAAGCAGAAGAAAGAGATCACATTTTACAGGGTCTGCTTATTGCTCTTGATAATATTGATGAAGTTATTCAGATTATCAGAAGTTCTGAAGATACTCAGGTTGCAATAGAAAGATTAATGTCTCGTTTTGGACTGACAGAAATACAGGCCAGAAGTATTGTAGATATGAGACTTAGAGCTTTGACAGGTTTGGAAAGATCTAAACTTGAGAATGAGCATGCTGAGTTAGTTAAGAGAATTGCAGAATTGAAGGCAATTCTTGGAGATGAAAAGCTTCTTCTTGGTGTTATCAAGAAGGAAATTATCGTTGTTTCCGAAAAGTACGGCGATGACAGAAGATCTCAGATTGGTTTTGATGAATATGATATTACAGATGAAGATATGATTCCTAATGAGAATACAATTATCGCTATGTCAAATCTTGGATATATCAAGAGAATGACTATTGATAATTTTAAGTCTCAGCACCGCGGTGGTAAGGGAATTAAGGGAATGAACACGATTGAAGATGACTTCATAGAAGATCTTCTTATGACCACTACCCATCATTATATTATGTTCTTCACTAATATGGGTCGTGTATACAGACTTAAGGCTTATGAAATTCCGGAAGGTAGCAGAATTGCAAGAGGAGTTGCCATAGTTAACCTTCTTCAGTTAAATCCCGGAGAAAAAATTAGTGCTCTGATTCCTGTTAAGGAATATGAAGACAGTAAGAATCTCTTCATGGTAACCAAAAAGGGTATTATCAAGAAGACCAAGGTAATGGAGTATGAAAATATTCGAAAGAATGGTCTTATTGCAATTAATATCCGTGAAGATGATGAGCTTATAGAAGTAAAGATTACTGATAAAGATACAGAAGTGTTCCTTGTTACAAAGTTTGGTCAGTGTATCAGATTTAAGGAAACTGATGTAAGAGCAACCGGAAGATCTTCAATGGGTGTAAGAGGAATGAATCTTACAGATCTTGATGAAATCGTTGGAATGCAGCTTGATCATCAGGGTGATTCGTTACTTATTGTTTCTGAAAAGGGAATGGGAAAGAGAACATATCTTGAAGAATTTACAGTTCAGAAACGTGGTGGTAAAGGAGTTAAGTGCTATAAGATAACTGATAAGACCGGATATGTTGTTGGAGTAAAGGCTGTTAATGATGATCATGAAATTATGATGATTACAAATGCCGGAACACTAATTCAGATTCCAATGTCAGATGTATCAACACTCGGAAGAATAACATCAGGTGTTAAGTTGATAAATCTTGATAAGGATGTTATAGTTGCAAAGATTGCAAAGGTTCGTGAAAAGGTTTCAAACGGAGATGAAGAATTAACCGAAGAAGAGCTTGATTCAGTTGAAGAACCTGTTAATGAAATAGCTGAAGGATTTGAAGAAGAAATAACTCTTCCAAAAGAAGAAGAGGAAGAATAATTAATAAAATCCCCAAACCCCCACCTCACGGTGGGGGTTTATGAGCGTTAATAAGGAGTATATTTTGGCTAAGAAAAATATACAGATAGATGGGCAAATGGATTTTTTCGATATGCTCAACAACGATTTATCATCAGATGAAATGATGCAATTTGCTGAATGTGTTGACTGCTGGTGTGCAGATTGTAAACACAATTCAATGAATGAAGCAATTCCCCGTGATTTTGGTGGAGAAAAAAGAGCATGTCCCGCATGTGATATGTGTATTCAAAATGATGATCCTGAAATTTGTCAGATAGGATCTTACAAATTTGGATGTAAAGTGAGAGCTGATGAACAGGGAATCTCTCACGACATATAGTAAAAATTCAGATATAATTATTTTTAAAAAATCTGAACGAATCATTTAATTATTAATTGTACGTTTATACTGACTTATATATTTTTGAAGTCTGAATAAACATATTGTTTAAAAGGCCTTTGACAGCCGTCGTTACTTAATGAACACGTAGTGTGAATTTAGTAACGCAACGAGCTGACATAGAGCGAAAGCGTGCCGTTAAACAATATGTTGTATGAAGACTAACTTAAATAATAAAATAGATTAACCTTTGATTAATGTCGTTGTTTAATGAACACGAAGTATGAATTTAGTAACGCAACGAGCTGACATAGAGTGAAAGCGTGCCGTTAAACAATATGTTGTATGAAGACTAACTTGAATAATAAAATAATATTTATATATATATATTATTATCCGTGTAATTCGGAAGAGGAGATTATGAAAAATGGAAACTTATGAAATTTTGAGGGATTTGGCAATTATTATAATTGCAGCCAAATTCTTTGGTTTAATTGCGCGAAAGTGTAAAGCACCACAGGTTGTTGGTGAAATTTTGGCCGGTGTTATTATAGGACCTGCGGTTCTTGGTTGGGTTTCACAAACTCAGATGGTTACATATCTTGCTGAAATTGGTGTAATTCTACTTATGTTTTCAGCAGGGCTTGCAACAAATCTTAGAGAATTATTAAAAACAGGACCACAGGCTTTGCTTGTTGCATGTTGTGGTGTTTTTATTCCATTAATCGGAGGCTCATTATTATATATGTGTTTCTATGGATTTATGCCATGGGGATCTGATGAATTTTTCAGAGCAGTTTTTATTGGTGTTATTCTGACTGCCACATCGGTATCAATTACTGCTGAGACTTTAAAAGAGATGGGTAAGATTAGTACCAAGATAGGTACACTTATTATGAGTGCAGCAATTATTGATGATGTTATCGGTATCATTGTACTCACATTTGTTATTGGATTTAAGGATCCAGAAGCTAAGCCTGGAATGGTTGTTTTAAAAACAGTTTTATTCTTCGCATTTGCAATTGTTGTAGGATTTATTTCTTATAAGTTATTTAAGTTATTTGACAAGAGATATCCTCATACGAGAAGAATTCCTATTGCAGGTCTTGCTTTCTGTTTTGCTTTTTCTTTTATAGCAGAAAGAATTTTTGGTGTTGCAGATATTACTGGTGCATATGTTGCCGGAATAATCCTGTGTTCATTAAGTGATTCTTCATATATCGAAAGAAAAATTGATATTAATTCCTATATGCTGTTTGGACCTATTTTCTTTTCAAGTATAGGAATGAAAACTTCATTTGATGGAATTGATTCATCAATTATCTGGTTTTCAATCGGATTTGTTCTCATAGGATTGTTGACAAAGATAGTCGGATGCGGACTTATGACTAAAACATTTAAGTATTCGTGGAATGATTCTTTGAAGGTTGGAATCGGAATGATGACAAGAGGTGAAGTTGCACTTATTGTTTCCCAAAGAGGATTGGCTTTTGGTCTATTGGATAGTAAATATTTTACATGCGTAATTATGCTAATTTTATTTTCAAGTGTATTAACGCCTATTTTTCTTAAGCTGCTTTATTCAAAAGATAATAATAAACTTGAATCTCAGTAACAGAGGTAAATATATTTCTATGTTTTTACATACATTTGAGATGCAGGTTTTTGAATAAGATATATGGGGATAAAGAAAGGGTATTATGTATGAGATTTAGTAATGGATGCTGGTTACAGAAAGAAGGTTGTTCCTGCTTTGCACCGCAGGAGGTTTATTTTAGTAAGGTAGAAGATACGAAAGTTACACTTTGCGTTCCTACTTATCATGTCTTTAACAGAGGATGTACTTTGGGAGACATTAACCTTACTATGGAGATCACTTCTCCTGAAGAAGAAATATTAAGAGTTCGTACATACCATCATAAGGGAGCTATTATCAACACTCCTTCTTTTGAAATTGAAAAAGAAGATGTATGTAAGCTTAATGTAAATGAAAATGATGAAGAGATATCTATTACTTCCGGTACTCTTTCAATGATTATTACCAAGAAGCAGTTTTCTATTAAATATATGCGTAATGGAAAGGTTATTACTACTTCAACCGGTCGTGATCTTGCTTTAATGAAGACTGATTGGAAGGGGCTTGCCTATGATAAAGGTGATGAAACAGAAACATATATCCGACAGATGTTATCTTTATCAGTAGATGAAAAAGTATATGGAATGGGTGAGCGCTTCACACCGTTTATTAAGAATGGTCAGACTGTTGATATTTGGAATGAAGATGGTGGTACATCAACATACCAGTCTTACAAAAATATACCTTTTTATATTACCAATAAAGGATATGGTGTTTTTGTAAATCATCCTGAAAAGGTATCTTTTGAAGTTGCAACAGAAATGGTAACAAGAACTCAGTTTTCTGTAGAAGGTAGCTATCTGGATTATTTCTTTATCAATGGACCTACAATGAAAGATGTTCTTGTGAGATATACTGATTTAACAGGTAAGCCATCACTTCCGGCACCTTGGACCTTTGGTCTCTGGCTTTCAACATCTTTCACTACAAATTACGATGAAGAAACTGTAATGAGTTTCGTTGACGGAATGTTAGACAGGGGAATTCCTCTTAGAACTTTCCATTTTGACTGTTTTTGGATGAAAGAATTCCATTGGACAGATTTCCTTTGGGATGACAGAGTTTTCCCTGATCCTGAGGGAATGCTTAAGAGAATTAAGGCAAAAGGTCTTAATATTTGTGTTTGGATTAATCCATATATTGGTCAGGAATCAGCTATTTTTGATGAAGGTATGGAAAAGGGTTATTTCATTAAGAGAACCAACGGACATGTTTGGCAGTGGGATATGTGGCAGCCGGGAATGGCAATTGTTGATTTTACAAATCCGGAGGCCTGCGAGTGGTACAAGGGTAAACTTGCCAAGCTGGTTGATATGGGAGTTGACTGTTTTAAGACAGACTTTGGTGAAAGAATACCTACTGAAGATGTAGCATATTATGATGGTTCCGATCCGGTTAAGATGCATAATTATTACACATATCTTTATAACAAGTGTGTATATGATCTGCTCGAGGAAAAACGTGGAAAAGGTCAGGCAGTGTTATTTGCCAGATCTGCAACAGCAGGTGGTCAGAAATTCCCTGTTCACTGGGGAGGAGACTGCTGGTCTGATTATGAATCAATGGAAGAGAGTTTAAGAGGTGGATTATCACTTCTTATGTCAGGTTTTGGTTATTGGGCACATGACATCGGAGGATTTGAAAGCACTTCAACAGCTGATGTCTATAAGAGATGGGTTCAGTTTGGTCTCTTAAGTTCTCATTCAAGATTACACGGCAGCAGTTCTTACAGAGTTCCGTGGGCATATGACGATGAAGCAGTTGATGTTGTAAGAGAATTCACAAGATTAAAGGCAAAGTTAATGCCATATCTTTATACTACGGCTGTAGAAACTTCAAAGAGCGGTATTCCTACAATGAGAGCAATGGTTATGGAATATCCTGATGATATCACCTGTCAGTATGTAGATAAGCAGTATATGCTCGGTGACAATCTTTTAGTTGCACCTATCTTTAATGAGGAAGGAATTGGCAAATTCTATCTTCCAAAAGGAACCTGGACAGATTTCTTCACAGGAGAAACTGTAGAAGGTGAAAAATGGATAGAAAAAGCTTATGATTATCATACGCTTCCATTAATGGTTAAAGAAAATTCAATTGTAATCCTTGGTGAGCACGATGATAAACCGGATTATGATTATGAAAATAATGTAACTGTAAAAATCTATTCTCTTAAAGATGGTGAAACAGCTAAAGCGGTAGTATATGGAATGGATAACAGCATTAAGCTTACTATAAGTGCCAAGAGAATCGGAAATGAAGTTACTGTTACATCAGAAGGTACCGGATCTGTTGCTAGCGTAGAATTAGTCGGAATGGACGGGGCTGTTGTAGTTAAATAAAAAATAGGTAAAGAATTGTTATATCTATTATTTATTGTATATAATTAACTATATTTTTAACTATCGAAATAGTATTTGGAGAAATTATTGAATTATATAGTATTAGATCTTGAATGGAATCAATC
>JAKSRY010000039.1 GCA_024403415.1 Lachnospiraceae bacterium | reverse complement strand
CCTGTCGGCTGTACTCCGTTTCCGGGGATAGGTCCCGGATATCCTGTCGGCTGTACTCCGTTCCTGGGGATAGGTCCCGGATATCCTGTCGGCTGTACTCTGTTTCCGGGGATAGGTCCTGGATATCCTGTCGGCTGTACTCCGTTTCCGGGGATAGGTCCCGGATATCCTGTCGGCTGTATTACATTTACGGGTCCATAATTTGGAACATTGTTCTGATATGAAACGGGTCTCGGTGTTACTGCTATGTTTACAAGAAGCTGTGAAACAAAAAGACATACATCAATAAGCAAAGCCTCTTCAAGCATACTGCTTCCAAATACTGCATATAAAGATGCATAAAGAACAATAAATATACTTGTTGTTATAATTGATCCAACTCCGCATCTTCGTTTACTTGCAAGGAGTATGATCGCTATTACTATATATATATCAAACACTATAAAGAAGACAAAACCGCTTTCGAATGCTACACTCATCATGCTTCTTACTCTTGAAACATCCAACAGGTCTGATAATACATTTGAGATTCTAAAGAACGATGCAATCAGTAAGAGCACCAGCGACGCATTTCTGGCCCCCTGCCCTTTCACCCATATTCCTATTTCGAGCAAAATATACATAATTGCAAAAAGGACAAACGTCAGAAGGAAAAGCATACCAAAAAAAGCTATGATTCCTCCCCATTCTATCATCTCTATATATGACTCTACCCAATCCGGTATATATTTCATACAAAAGAATACTAAACTGATTGTTGCAAGTATACTGCCTGCAATTTTGAGTGCTATTTTCATGCTATCTCTACCTCTCTTTTTTTAAGATATAAATCCCTTTTTATAAATCGTATAAATCGACTATATAAAATCAGTTATGAGTGTAGTCTGTTGGAACTCTCTCATAGCTGTTACCTGCATTGTTTCCGTTATAGTTTCCCGGATAAGTTCCTTGCTGCATTCCGGGGTATCCTCCCTGCTGTATTCCGGGATATCCTCCCTGTTGTATTCCGGGATATCCTCCCTGCTGTATTCCGGCATATCCTCCCTGCTGTATTCCGGCATATCCTCCCTGCTGTATTCCGACATATCCTCCCTGCTGTATTCCGGCATATCCTGCACTTCTATTTTCAGGAAGTAACGGTGATACCGCAATATTCATAAGTAGCTGCGCAATTGCAAGCAGCCCATAGGTGGCAAAAAACTTTATTTCATTATAAGGCACGAAACACAGTATTATATATATGGTAATCAATATTCCATTTACTATGATAGAGCCAACACCACATCTTCGTTTGGTTGCTAATAAAGTGATGCAGACAGCCAGATAAAACATATCACTTAAAATAAACGCAACCATTCCAGCATAAAATGAATCTATGCCATACATCAAAGGGAAAAAAATCCATGATGTAAGCATTAGTATTGTCGCTATAAGTGAAAGAATTAAAGACGCATTTCTTAATCCCGTTCCCTTCATCCAGATTCCAATTTCAAGGAAAATAAATGCTAAGGCAAACAGCCAAAACTGACTAAATGAAAAGAAGCTGTCTAGGCTTTCTATACCACCGCGACTCATTCGCCCCAGGGTAACTCCAAATAGTGTTTCATATCCATGGTAACTATAATAACTGCCAAAATATTGAATTAAGAAAAAAACAAGACTGATTGTTGCAAGTGCACTGCTTGCAATCTTAAATGCCAATTTCATATTTTCACCTACCATCCTACATTAAATTCCAGGTTCAAAAAACCTTATAACATTTTACTATATTCAGCTTAAGAATTGAAGAAAAATCAAATATGTTTTTTATTACTTTTACATGTCGTATAATATATAAATTCATATAATAATTTAAGGAGCACAATAATGTTTGACATCGATCTGACCTATGATGAAATACCTTCTGACTACAAAGAAAAAAATATTACAATTTTTAAGCGTACAGCTGTAAGAGGTATTATTTTTGACAAAGATAAACTTCTTCTTGTAAAGACAAAACATGGTGATTATAAATTTCCCGGTGGTGGTGTTAATAAGGGTGAAACCCTGGAACAGGCCTTGCTGCGTGAGATAGCAGAAGAAACAGGCTACGCAGATGTAAGTGTATGCTGTAAATTCGGTCATGCTTTTGAACAGAATATTGACTGGTTCGTGGATAATGCTTATTTCCAGATGAATTCCTATTATTTCATCTGCAGACTTAACAGTGACCTAAGATGCGATACCCATCAGGAAGATTATGAAAAAGATTTAGGCTATGAAGCTGTTAAAATTGACTTAAAAACTGCTTATTACGATAATCAAAAGCTTCACATCAAAGCCCTCGACGGAAGAAGCAAAGTCGATAGTACCAAATGGCCAAGAGAGCTTGATGGGCTTGATCGTGAGTTTAATGTAATGAAAGCCTTAATAGATTGCCCATGTGCAATAATTATTCCTCTTGTTTATCAGTGCGGACAGATTATAAAAAATGCTGACCGAACATCACTCAACATAGATGCCAAAGGCGGACATGCAAACTTCGTCACAGACTATGATGCCAAAATACAGAAGATACTAAAATCAGAATTATCAATCCTCTTTCCGGATACTGCTTTTGTTGGAGAAGAAGAAGATATTCATGCCAGCATTGAAAACGGATACGCATTTATAGTTGATCCAATAGACGGAACTTCCAATTTCATGAAGGATTACCATATGAGCTGCATAAGTATCGGCATGACATATAATGCAAAACCATATGCCGCAGTTATTTATAACCCCTATCTTGAAGAATTTTACTATTCTGTTAAAGATAAAGGTGCCTTCTGTAATAGTCAAAAATTATCTGTGTCAAAGGAAAAAATAGATCGCGCGATTGTTCTTTTTGGAACTGCACCTTATTACGAGGAATTTACTGATGTAACCTTTGACCTTGCTAAAAAATACCTAAAGCAGGCTATAGATTTACGAAGAAGCGGTTCTGCCGCCCTTGATTTATGTGCCATTGCTGCCGGGCGTGCAGAAATTTACTTCGAATGCAAATTATGCCCCTGGGATTTTGCTGCAGGTGCTTTACTTGTCGCTGAAGCCGGTGGAATTGTTACTGATATGGATGGAAATGAACTTTCATTTGACAGACAGTGCTCAATCCTTGCAAGTAATGGTGTAGCCAAGCTGGAAAACTGCTAAAATCAGTGTTTAGAGCCACTTTCGTTTATGCGACATATTTTTACAGATTATTGACAACTATTTGTCAAACATATACTATATAATTGTATAACATTAGGCCTTAAGGAGGTAATAATTATGGCATGTTTTCTCGTTCCAGCTGCCGAAGCAGTTGTTACTACAATCGCAAACAAAGTTATGAAATCAAAAGAAGCTAAAGAAGCTTCTGTAAATATCGAGAATGTTCACGAAGAAGGACATTCTGTTGAATCAAAAATCAAATTCACAACAAAACTTGGATGGTTAAATAAATTACTTTGGGGTGGTTCAGCTCTTCTTGCTTTTGAACACTTATGGCATGGAGAGGTAGTTCCTTTCTTCCCATTCCTTACCGCCGTGCAGGAGGGTCAGGAAGCAACAACCGAAATGTTATCAGAAATGGGCACCGTAGGCGTAACAATGGCATTGGCTGTTACTGCTATCTGGGGTGGAATGGTTGCTGTTTCTTCTGTTATCAGTAAGAGAAAAGCGAAGGAAACTAACGAAAGCGAGGCTTAAATATGACTCTTTTGGTTGCTGTTTTTGCCGCAATTATCAGCACTATTATCTGGTACAAGGGTTCTGACAAAGATATGCAGATTGGAACTCTCTGCCTTATATACTGGGGTGCTTCAATAATGTGGTTTGTAGATTTCATTTTCGAATACGCCGAGCTTGGTGCTGAATATTTCACTCCTGCTCCAGCTGATATGCTTAATGACTTCTATCTTGGTATTTCAGTCGTAGCACTTGGACTTCTCATCTGGCTTGTCATCCTGCTTATCAAGGATCCAAAAGGTACCGTTAAAGCAGCATTACTTAGACAAAGATAATTATTTTTGAAAGGCGGTTCTGTTTTCAGAGCCGCTTTATTTTTAGCATATTTTTTATTAAACTTGAATTATGAATTTAAAAGATTTTTTCACAACAAATCCAAATGTAGCTATTGCTTTTTCGGGTGGTGTAGACTCCGCCTATCTTTTGTATGCAGCTTCTCAATATGCTGAACATGTAACGGCTTATTATGTCAAATCGGCTTTTCAACCGGAATTTGAATTTAATGATGCCAAGAAGATTATAGACGAACTTAAAGTGGATTTTAGAATTATTAACGTTGATGTCCTTTCACATGAAGAGGTTATATCAAACCCCTCAAACAGATGCTATCATTGTAAGCGAGTTATATTTGAAACAATAAAAGCTGCCGCCATTCAGGATGGATATTCAGTAATTTTGGATGGAACTAATGCTTCTGATGATTACAATGACCGTCCGGGAATGAAGGCACTTCAGGAGTTATCTGTCCTATCACCATTAAGGGAATGCAATCTTACTAAAGACGATGTAAGACGACTTTCAAAGGAAGCGAATCTTTTTACTCACAACAAACCGTCCTATGCCTGTCTTGCAACCAGAATTGCTACCGGCGAAAGAATAACTGCAGACGACTTAAAAGCAACTGAAGCGGCTGAAGACTTTCTTTTTTCTTTGGGTCTTTCGGATTTCAGGGTCAGAAAAATTGGCAACACAGCCAAAATACAGGTCAAGTCTTCGCAGCTTGAAATGGTAATGCTTCACAGAACTCAAATTATTAGCGAACTTAAAAAATATTATTCCAGTGTTACTCTTGATTTGGAGACAAGATAATGAAAAGTGATATTAAATCCATCCTAGAGGATGTTAAAAATGGGAATATATCTGTAGATGATGCCCTTCTTAAAATAAAAAAAGAACCCTTTGAAGATTTAGGTTATGCCAAAATAGACTATCATCGTGAAGTCAGACAGGGCATGGCAGAGGTCATATATGGTGCCGGTAAAACATCAGCGCAAATTTTCGGTATATTCAGCGCTATGGTAGATAAGGGTATTTCCTCAATATTAATAACCCGTTTATCAAAGGATAAGGCTGAAGATATCCAAAAGCTCCTGAATAAGTCTGATATCAAATTCACATACTATGAAGAAGCAAATATAGCCATAGTCGGTGACCTTCCAAATCCAAACGGAATTGGCAAAGTCGTGATTGCTACAGGTGGTACCAGCGATATTCCGGTTGCTGAAGAAGCAGCACTTACCACCGAAATTTTTGGCAATGAAGTAATCCGTCTATATGATGTTGGAGTAGCCGGACTCCATAGACTGTTAGCGCACATAGATGAAATAATGAGTGCCAGCGTCATTATCGCTATTGCCGGAATGGAAGGCGCTCTCGCTAGTGTAATCGGTGGTCTTGCCGATTGTCCTGTAATTGCCGTTCCCACAAGTGTCGGCTACGGTGCATCTTTTAACGGATTATCTGCTCTTTTGTCTATGTTAAATTCCTGTGCAAGCGGTGTTTCTGTTGTAAATATCGACAACGGTTTCGGTGCCGGATACCTTGCAAGCATGATTAATCATATGGAGGTCAAAAAATGAAATCTTTATATTTAGACTGTGGCATGGGTGCTGCGGGCGATATGCTTACTGCTGCCCTTATTGAACTTATGCCGGACCCCGAAAAAACATTATCCGAACTAAATAAATTAAATATTCCGGGAGTCATTTTTGAGAAGGAAATCTCATCTAAATGCGGCATCAACGGAACTCATATCAGTGTAAAGATAAATGGTGTCGAAGAATCTGAAGACATGCACGAGCATCATCATGATCATGAGCACAGTCATGAACACGAACATCATCACGACCATGATCACAGTCATGAACATGAACATCATCACGACCATGACAATGGCCACGAACATGAACATCATCATGACCACAACCATGACCACGAACACGAACATTATCATGACCATGATCCTGGTCATCACCATCACAGCTCTGTTAATGATATTAAATCAATTGTTGGCTCGCTAAATATCCCTTCCAAGGTAAAAGAGGATGTTATGGCGGTATATTCTCTTATTGCTGAGGCAGAAAGTCATGCACACGGTAAGCCTGTAAATGAGATACATTTCCATGAGGTTGGTACAATGGATGCCATCGCAGACGTTACAGCAGTATGTCTGCTTATGAATATGCTTTCTCCTGATAAGATTGTGGTATCTCCCATTCACGTTGGAAGCGGACACGTCAAATGTGCTCACGGAATACTTCCTGTTCCCACACCTGCAACAGCATTTATCTTAAAAGATGTTCCTATTTATGGCGGTGGAATCAAGAGTGAATTATGCACACCTACAGGTGCTGCTCTCCTTAAGCATTTTGCCACATCATTTGGCGATATGCCTGTTATGAAAATATCTTCAATCGGATACGGAATGGGTAAGAAAGATTTCCAGGCTGCAAACTGCGTCAGAGCCATGTTCGGTGAAACCTCCGATACCAATGACGCCATAGCAGAACTCAACTGTAACATTGATGATATGACTCCTGAAGAAGTAGGATTTGCAATAAATGAATTATTTAAGGTTGGGGCTCTTGATGTCTTTACAACACCCATTCAGATGAAGAAAAATCGTCCCGGTATATTACTTACAGTTCTTTGTAAGGAAGATATTAAAGAAAGCATCATCGAAAATATCTTTAAGCACACATCCACTATAGGAATTCGCGAAAAGATCTGCCAGCGATATGTTCTGAACAGAACTACTAATGAACTTTCCACCCCCTACGGTCCTGTCCGAGCAAAGATATCCTCAGGTTATGGAGTAACACGGGAAAAGTATGAATATGACGATGTTGCAAAAATTGCATCTGAAAATAATCTCTCTTATGCTGAAGTTATTTCAACGATTAATAAAGAATTAATATAAATGGGTACTAATAGATTATATGGATAACTATGCATCAATTGAAAGTCAGCTTGGTGAAGCTGTTTGTGAAATTGAAGATACAGAAGAAATGTTCTGGCTGAAAGAATCAGACGATTACGACAGCCTCGTATCTTATGGAAATAAATTAGCGCAGCAATATCGCTTTAAAGAAGCAATCAACGCATATCGTAAAGCAGAACTCATAAAAAGTACAGATCCCATGCTCTATGTCAGAATGGGTGGCTCATATCTTACACTTTTTTTGTTTGATGATGCCATTGTTTGCTACGAAAAAAGTCTGGCTCTAGGCCTGAATATAAAAAACGTTGCATATTCAATAGGGGTATATCATTATCTCCAAAAAGACTATGTCAAAGCGTCTGAATTTTTCACCAAGGTACTCCCTTCAAACGATGAGATGACCATCGCCGTTATCTATTGGAATGCCCTTTCGTGTTTGCGTGCCGGTATCCCGGATTCCCTTCTTCAAACATATAACAAAGATATGAAGGTTGGGCACCACAAATCGTATGAGACTGCTGTAAAGGTCATGCTTTCTGAACTTAGTGTAGACGACGCCATCTGTATTGTTGAAAGCAGCAGCAATGATTTGGATTATGTTGTATCCATTTATGGAATAGCAGTATATTGTGAATCTATTGGTGAACGTGAAAAATCTGTATCTTTGTACGACAAACTACTAACCAGAAAATCCGTCTGGCCCTGTGTTTCATATCTGGCAGCATATAATGATTTAAACAATACTGCTAATATGTAACTGACCAAAATTCATACTATTTTGATTTTTATAAATCTTTTTACCATCAAAATCCCATGTTTTTAAGATCATTAACGAGGTCTATATAAAACTCTCTGACATCAAACCCATCGAAATTTTCTCTATTCAAATCAATCATATCTCCATGGCTTATTCCACGCTTTCCTTCAATTGAAAGATATGTAAATTTTTCACCCCAGGGGAATGATTTTTTGCCAACAAGTCCATCATTTTCACCGTCAAAATGTTTTACCAACGGGAAACTCACATTCATAGGGAACCTTCCTGCAGTAGCGCGATTCTGTCTTGATCCAACACTCTGGTAATAGACATTCTCTGAATCAGGAGTTTCTTCATTAAATTTGCTGCAGGCACTAAAAGTTAAATCCGAAACGCCTCTCATAAAGTCAGGCTTTTCATCGCCAAGCTTCCTGTAAAGATTATTATACATGGAAGCAATTGCATCCTGCTGTTTCTTTGGAATCTTGTTCAGCAGATAATCTGCAAACTCGCAGCCTCTGTGCGGCGTACTGACAGTTGTTAAAGATGCAACATATTTATCCGCGCCATATTTTGATATTGCGCATCTTGTATCAAGTCCACCCTTTGAATGGGCTATTATATTCACCTTCTCGCTTCCGGCAAGTTCACATACATGTCGAATACGCATAGCAAGGTACTTTCCATTACTATCGACGGAATCAGAGGAAACCTGTTCGCCATAATATATTTCAGCACCATTTTCCTTGAGGGCCTTAGGAATACGTCCCCAATAGTTCATATAGTCAAAATCTCTGAAGAAGATGCCATGTACCAGAAGAATTGGATATTTCGTCTGACAGAGTTTGTCATCTTTTCTCTCATTCTGTCTGGCAATACGATTATGTTCATAACGTATTTCTCTATCCGTAATGCGCATCATCTTATAAAGCACATACAGATTAACAAACGGTATAAGTCCACACAAAATGGCTATGATTCTCCACTTAACTCTAAGTTGCTCTGACGAAAAGAAAATCCTCAGCATACCGCTCCAAAAAACTATTGCCTCCGCAAGAATTGAATAAGCAAGCGTAATCAGCCACCCACTCATATTGGTCCATATACGCATTATTCCATCAGGCGCAAAGAAAGCCGCATATGCAAATAAAACTATTAAGCTCAAAACACCTATACCAAATGCCAATAAATGATGCCATCCGGCTCTAAGCACATTTAGTCTCTTTGAATTGAGTTTTGGATACGCAAAGCGACCAGACAATGCCACAAGGGCAACTATTATCCAGCCTGCAATAATAAACGGTCTGTAAAAATCCGCATCCAGCTGTCTTAATATATGTGTGCAGGATGCAAGGAAAGATCCGATTACAATAAAAATATCAATAATAATGACTAACACATTCTTCATATTATTTATAATCTCCGTTGACATAGGTGGACCCTGGGGACGGGGTTAGTGGCTCAAAAAAATATTATAACATAATAATCTCATTATCCGTAATTCCTGATAACATCCTGTAATATCCCACTCTTTATCTCCATCGACCACTTTTATCAGCTCTAAGAACTTTCCATGAATTCTAGGCGTATCGCATCCTATCAAATTCTTGTCAATCCAACCAATTATTAATGCCACAATGGGCTTATTTTCGCTACTGACAAATACTTGTTTGTATGTAATAATGTCGTTAAATATAAAAAGAATATATTTACAATTAATTATGATGAAAAGGAATATTGGTTTATATTCAAAGTGAATATAAGGAGCATTTATTATGTTTAAGAAAAATATAAAATCATTAATTATTTTTTGTTTGTGTTTAACGTTTTTGGGGTGTGCTAGTTTGGAAAAATCAGAAAATATTTTAATATCTAATACATCAACGATACAAACAACACAAACACAATCTACTTCTGCAATATCAACAAGCACTAATAGCACTCAAAATAATATTTATGAAGAAGACGACTTTTATAAACAAATCACCACTCATACATCTAGTAATATAGATGAAGTATCTGTTGCTATTGGTGTAAATAAAATGACTTTATTTTCCGGTATAATCATAGATGAAGTTAATGGAAAATTATATATATTAACTTGTAAACATGGTTTTGAAAATGCAGGCAACTTTGACACTTATGATATTTCTTTACAATTTAATGACGGAACGATGATTGAAGAAAATATCAAACCAATATTATATGATGGAGATGATTTAGCATTAATCAAAGTAAATCATCATTTATCGTCCAATGTCAAAGCGGTAAGTCTTTGCAAAGATAATTACAATTCAGATGAGTATGTCGAAGGATTTATTTTTAAAAATTGTATAACTAATACAATAGTAGACACTCAAAATTTCGCGCATAGACTATCCACTTTGCCTACAATGGGGCATTTTAGTTACACTTTAAAAGATGATGTAATACTAGATGGTGCTTCTGGTGCTGGGATTTTAACTAATAAAGGATATTTAGCTGGAATATTACATTCAGCTGCTGGTAAAATACTAACAAATGTACAATTAAGCGAAATTCTACTTTTTTTGAAAGAAATTTGACCCCCTGGGGACGGGGTTAGTGGCTCAAAAGTTCAGTATCAAAACCGTTATATACCAGATAGTATAGATTAGGACTCTATGAACATGCATAGATTGTCAGATGATAAGATAATCGTTATTGATTATCGACACTATCTCCCATTGAAGAAAGTGTAATTTTTGAATATGCATTAGTCTTACTATCATTAGGATGTGGTTCAACACCAACAATAGTAATATCATTTTGATTAGGTCCATACACCCAGAATACTCTTCCTGCTGCAGGAGTGTTATTTTCTACATATGACTGCCAAACTTTCATTCCATATCTCTTAGTTAAGGCAGCTATTTCATGAGTTTCTAAGCTTGGGTACTTTGGATTAGTTGCTATTAATGCAAAAGTTTTTCCAAGTTTTTTATATAATTTTATTTCATCTTTTGTAGCTGTGCTATTGTGATTCTTTTCCGTCAATTCAGACCAAAATTTATCCATTTCGGGAATGCCCATATGTATTTCGAACATTATGCCTCCTCGAATTCAGACAAATCTATAGCTGTTGATACCTTACCAGCTTTCATATTTGCAATACTCTGATCCATCATATTTAGCGTATTCGATGACACGCTAAAAGGAACAGTAAGCTCTCTTGGTTCAAGTACTATCCTTCCATCATCGTATTCCTGCACATGAAAATACTCAAATAAGGCATTTCTTAATGTTATCCTTTTTTTTGAATCAATTTTTGCATCATATGATTTTATTGTAACTGCCATATGCCATCGCCTCCGTGGGTTTGTGGGTATTCCCACTATTATTGTATGATATTCCTACAGAAAATACAATAATATTTATATTTATTAACCTTATCTAGATAATTTAACAAGCTTATTAATAATTCTGAATAAAATATCTCTCAATAAGTGTCTTACCAAAAATACGATATCTACTCCAAGACAAGCACCCTGAATGCTCTTAAAAATAAAATAACCTGCAGCAGCCCCTGCCGGCAGCCACAAAAATCCGCTCTTAAACACAAGCGTCCCCATAAAGAACTGAATCAGGAAAGATCCAACAGCAATACCTGTAGCTATATACAGCATCATATCTATCTTAAAAACATATCCAAGCACTCCCACAAGAGCTACTACCATATAATAGATATATGCTATCTTAAAGAACCATGCAAACACATTCCCTATACCATTTTCCATCCTGTCGGTGGCAGCATGATCAACCGGGTGCCTGCTGTTTTTATTAATAACATTTCCACATTCAGGGCAGTATATATCACCTGCACCTGAAACAGCTTTTGGCTCAAAATCAAAATCTTTTCTGCATCTTGGACAATATCTTAACATTCGCCTCTCCTCGTCGCCAAATACCCTCGCGTTGCAGATCATGCAAGCATACGGTCAATTTTCCTCGTCGCCATAACATCGATGCAACACGCTTCGCATGCAGCATCGATGATTAACATTCGCGCAATGTCTGTCCACGCACGCGTGGCATCCACTCCGCTCATTGTCATAACAAAAGAGTCGGAGAATTCCACATCAGAACCTCCGACTCTTATTATAAAATAATTTATACTTTTTTACTATTAATTAGAAATCAACCTCTGTGTCATAGTAACAACACTTGAATAACTTCTCCATTTCTTCCTGTGTAGGAATTCTTGGATTAGAACCTGTACAAGCATCACCAATTGCATTCTTTGCAATTTCAGGAAGTCTCTCAAGGAATACTTCTTCAGGAACAAATCCTGTCTCTGTAGGATAGCTGTCTGGACCATAGTTCTTGATACAGTGAGGAATATTAAGGTCATCATTCATCTTACGAAGATATGCGATTAAAGCAGCAACCTTATCAGCATCAGATGCTGACTTATCAGCAATTCCCATATAATCAACAATCACACCATATCTCTTCTTAGCTGTCTCATCCTTGGCATTGAATGCTACAACCTTAGGAAGGTACATAGCATTTGCAGCTCCATGAATGATGTGTGCACCGTAATCAGCAAATGCAGCTCCTGTCTTATGAGCCATTGAGTGTACGATTCCAAGTAAAGCATTAGAGAATGCCATACCTGCAAGACACTGTGCATTGTGCATGCGATCTCTCGCATCCTTATCCCCATTGTATGAAGGAACAAGATCGTTCATAATCATCTCTATTGCATGAATGGCAAGAGGATCTGTGAAATCACAGTTAGCAGTAGAAACATATGCTTCAACTGCATGTGTCATTGCATCCATACCTGTATGTGCAACAAGCTTCTGAGGCATTGTCTGCGCAAGGTCAGGATCAACAATTGCTACATCAGGTGTAATTTCAAAATCTGCTATAGGATACTTAATACCCTTTGAGTAATCTGTAATAATTGAGAAAGCAGTAACTTCTGTTGCTGTTCCTGATGTTGAAGAGATAGCACAGAACTTAGCCTTCTTACGAAGTGTAGGAATACCAAATACCTTACACATATCTTCAAATGTGCACTCAGGATATTCATACTTAATCCACATAGCCTTAGCTGCATCTATAGGTGATCCGCCACCCATTGCTACAATCCAGTCAGGCTCAAAAGCGAGCATCTTTTCAGCTCCGTTCATTACAGTTTCAACAGAAGGGTCAGGTTCGATTCCATCGATAACTTCAACTTCCATGCCTGCTTCCTTAAGATAATCGATAGCTCTGTCAAGGAACCCGAATCGCTTCATTGATCCGCCACCTACACAGATAACTGCCTTCTTACCCGTGAAACTCTTAAGAGCTTCCAATGCACCTTTTCCATGATACAAATCTCTTGGTAAAGTAAATCTTGCCATTTTTAGTAACCTCCAATACATATACTAATCATTTAGTAATAATTCAGCATATATATTTTAACATTAAAATCAACTTAAATATATACGAATACCTATAAATTTTTAATAAAAAACATTCAATTCCCAATACTATTTCAGTTCAAAAATAATTTGCATTATATTTCAATCGGAACCCTTAATATTCAAGTAATTCTGTCAGCTTATCATATACCTCTTTTGCCACAGCAAGTTTATAAGCAAGTCTTGATGGTTGCGGTGCAATTTCAACTCTAAAGTCCCTAATATCATCTTTAATTACTATGGCAAAAAACACCTCTCCCGGAACTGAAGCTTCTTTATTCGCAGGGTCTGTATTTCCCATTGTTCCTGTTACCCCGATTCCAATATCTGCGCCAAATGCTTTCTTACAGGCAGTTGCCATAGCTACAGCTGTTTCTTTTGAATAGACTGTATATTTATCCAATATATCTTTAGGAACTCCCTGCATAATTTTAGCCTCGTTACTATAAGTAATGAATGCCCCCTTAAAAATTGCTGAAGCTCCTTCTGTATCGGTAATAAGCGACGCTATCTGACCCGATGTTGCTGATTCCATGGTAGTAATAGTCAGATTTTTATCTATTAAAGACTTTGTCAAACAATTGTATTCATATCTGATATCTTTTTCACTATAGATGTTATTCATATATTTTTCCTAAGTAACATTCGCGATACTATCATTTCACATTTACATTTTTGTTTCTATCTTTTTCATCCCAAAGCGCCATTTAATCACCGCTGTTCCAATAATGATGACATAGCCTATGACGCTTAGCCAGTCGGGAATCTGGTCAAGGAAAATGAATCCCAGGATCGCAGCAAATATAACGATAGAATAATCGTAAACAGATATTTCCTTTGCAGGCGCAACAAGATATGCCTTCGTAATAAATATCTGTCCACCGGCTGCCGCTATTCCTGTGAATACCAGAAACATCCACTGTTCACCTGTCATGGGCGTAAAATTAATAATAAGGTTAGGCGTCAACATCAAAGTCGTAAACGCAGAAAAGAAAGCCACCACTATCATGCTGTTTTCGCCACGTGAACCAAGTTTTCGGACAAAAGCATACGCAATTCCCGCTCCCAGTCCGCCAAGTACTCCCGCAAATGCCGGCACAGCCTCCATAGAAAAAGAAGGCTTTACTACAAATAATGCTCCAATAAAAACACAGATAATCGCAAGCCATTCATATCTGTTTGCAACCTCTTTGACAATCCAGATGGAAAAGATAATTGCAAAGAACGGCGCAAGCTTATTCAATATGGATGCATCAGATATCGGAAGATGATCGACCGCATAAAAATTGCACATCATTCCAAGACCACCGGAAAGAGATCTGGCAACAAGATATTTCGTGTTTCCTTTTCCTATCCTAAATGGAGTTTTTGCTCTCACAAGTCCGATAACTGCTATTATCAAAGCAAAGAAATTTCGAAAGAAACACTTCTGCATTGACGGCACATCACCGGAAAGTCTGATAAAAAGATTCATTACTGCAAAACAGAATGCTGAGATAATAATATATATAATTCCTAAATTATTTTTTGATTTGTTCATAATAATACTTAACTGAAAGTCATTGTGTCAGTATCAATGCGCTAACCTGATTTTTCTCCAGCATATTTAATTATTTTTGTCCATCCAGATGTGACGCAATATTGTCTCCAAATTCAATTCCATTATCTGACTCTATAACCTCTACCCAGGTATCCGTATTCTCTCCATCGATTTCCACCCAGATCAGATCATTTCCTATATCTCCGGTAGGGCTGGTGGATTGCTTTCCTCTCGATTGATACAATGTTATCTTAAATTCGTGATTCGGATACTTTTCTGCCAGATATTCTTTTGCACCACGTATATTTTTGACCTTCTGCACTTCATTGCCATACAGCCTTCCTGCATAGATTCTGTCCTTGGCATAAAATCCCCCCCTGCTCAGAATTCTTTTTTCGTCAGAAGAAAGGGATCCCAGTTCTTCTGCTACAGTATCTCTTTCATTATTTTCATTATCTTCCATCAGGCCCATCTTTTCTGCCGCTTCTTCAATTTTATCCCACGCAGAACCACTGCTGCAGGCTGTTAATGTCAAAAGAATTGATATGCTCATCATCAAAAGTATTTTTTTCATAAATATCCTCCTGTTCTCTTCGACAGGTACTGTCTGACTTTTATTAAATATAAAACCTATTATATAATATTATCAATATATTGCATTAATAAAATAGGTGGGCTTGTCATTTAATATGACAAGGCCCACCGGCATTGTACAATTAGCCATAAAATCAGCCCGCCTTTAGAACTGATATCCGCATTTGGGTTGATGTAAAGCGATATATCATTATATAATTTACATATTACTTAAATAATCTGCAAATAAAAAACGTATAAATCATATTGTTAGCGAAAGAAAGATAGAAAAAGATGTCAATATTTAAAAGAACAGACGAAAATATTAATCGCGATGAATTAGTAAAGAGTATCGTTAAATCCAACTTAAAAAGCACTTCCGTAGTTCTTGTATGTATCATCATTTTTGAACTGTTTTTTTATATAAACTCCTGGCTTCACCCTACAAGTTTCGGTTGGACAGTTCCATGGTACAGAGCCTGCTATCTTTCTTTGATGATTGCGAGTACTATCGGACTCATTCTCGTTATCTACTGTAATAAGGATTATGATAAAAGATTTCGCATAATGAAATGGGTAAGCCCGATTTACAGTACGCTTATCGTTATCTGGGCGTTATCTGTAACTTATTTAGACTGTCTTAAGTCGGAAAAGTGCAGTTCGATTATTATAATGACTATTCTTTTGTGCATTCCGGCATGTATATATATAGATCCCAAATTTGACCTTGGTCTCAATATTATTGCAAACTTCATAATGATGTGCATGTTAATTTGGGCTCCGGGTGGTGGAGACACAGCCGACATATCTAATTATCTTGTATTTGCTATTATCCAGACTATCGTAAGCAGCTTCCTGCTTACTACGAAATATAATTACTATAAGTCAGCGCAGGATGTAATACGACACGAGAAGGAAGTTACTGCACTTAGAATGAAAGAAGAAAAGATGGAACAGCAAAGAAAGCAGTCCGAAGAAATGACTCTCCTTCTCATAAAAACTCTGTCCGACACAATAGAGGCAAAGGATGAATATACTATCGGTCATTCAAACCGCGTCAGCGAATATTCTGCTTTGATTGCTGCTAAAATGGGGCTCCCGGAAGAAGAAATATCAAAGATTAAATATGCAGCAACACTTCATGATATCGGAAAAATAGGTGTACCTGATACCGTTCTGAACAAACCATCAAAGCTCACTGCCGAAGAATATGAAATCATTAAGACACACAGTCGCATAGGTGCTGATATTCTTGAAAATATTGAGATTATTTCCTACACATCCGATATTGCAAAACACCATCATGAAAGATTTGACGGAAATGGTTATCCGGACGGACTTCTTGGCGAGGAAAATTCTATTGGTGCCCGCATAGTTGCTGTGGCAGATGCTTTTGATGCCATGAATTCTGAACGAATATACAGAAAGCCACTGAAACGAGAGATTATTATCGGTGAATTTGAAAAAAATAAAGGTCTTCAGTTTGATCCAACCATTGCAGAAATATTCCTTGAATTACTAAGATCCGGCGCCATCGACGAGCTTTCAGCTTCTGCAGGAGATGACGAGACGGATGAAGATAGCATCATGCTTAATGAAGATGCCGAAAAGCTTCTGTCTGCTGTCGTTGAGACTATGCGTTCAAGTAATGCAGGCAATTTAACAGATTTATTGACCGGATTATATATTAGAAACTATGGTGAAGAAAAAGTTGTTGAACTGATGAAAACCAAGCCCGGTGCATTAATATTCTGTGACATGGATAATCTTAAAACCATCAATGACAGATTCGGACATAAAGCAGGTGACAAGGCTCTTAAGAGTCTTGGAACAGTAATAAGTAAATATGCATCTGATGGCGTTGCCTGCAGAGTAGGCGGTGATGAATTCTTATTGTATCTTGACGATGTTGACGAAGAAAAAATATGCGGGATATTAGATTCAATTAGTAGCGAATTTAAGCAGATAACAGAGGATGATCCTGAAATAAATATTGCGTCTATTTCAGCAGGTGTGTGCATGAGCACTCCCACGGACATTTATTCTACTATACTTAGCAAAGCGGATAAGGCTTTGTATCACGCAAAACAGCAGGGAAAATCCGGATATTATATTTATCATGATGATGCTGATTTTGAAAATGAAAATAATCATGTTGATATTTATAAGGTTACAAGAATCATTGAAGAAGCCGGAAAATACGATGGCGCTCTTAATGTTGAATATCGTCAGTTTGCCAAGATGTATGATTATTTGAAGAAGGTATGCGAAAGATACAATCATACATGCAATGTCGTTTTAGTTACTCTTGATGCTAAAGTCAAAAGTACAACTTATATAGATGATATTGAAAAGGCCATGCAGACAATGGAAATGGCCATTAAGAAAACCATTCGAAATGTTGATATCTGCACAAGATACTCTTCAATGCAATTTCTTATTGTCTTATTAGAGGCCGGTAATAATAATGTTGATAACATCATGAACCGCATTTTATCTTTGTTCTATAAGACAAGCAATGATGATAGTCTCACACCAAGTTATGAAGTAAGCACGTTATTTACGAGCTAATTTTAGTATTGGTTCGTATTTTTTCCTCACTTCTCTAATGACCTTATTAGCATCTTCGGTATCAATATGTACATCATAGCGGCCTTGAATTGTTCCAAAGGTGATTGTTTTTTCTATAGACAATTGTTCTTTAAGATATGCTATCATATTTTCTTTTGACGCATTTTTATTGTAAATTTTGATATAAGAATAACCGGGATAATCTTTTGATTCATATGTGATTACCTTTAATATATCAGCGAATCCTTCCCGAACTAATGAATTATAAAAATTGTCGATAAGTTCCTTCTTGTCAAGCAGCATGAAATATACTACTGATTCATCATTAGGAAGTGGGCGTTTTATATAATTTCTATATGAAGAAGTTTTTAATTTTTGAACAAGCTCACTATTTACAACATCTTCCGTATCATCATAATAAATGATTAACGTATCTTCTATTAGCACATTCGCATAGTAGCATAAACAAGCCTGTTTTATTCGCTCCATTACCTTTTGAGCAGTTTCCTTTGAGATAACATAGGCCTTGATATATGAGTGATTCGCAGTGTCATACAGTACAGCTCCATTCATGGCGATTACAGGCAGCTTCAGTCTGATATCTTTCATCGGATCTATAATTGATGCCGGCGTTCTCATCGTTGAAATAGTAAATTTCATCCCGTCATCAATCATTCGATTTAGTTCTACCTTACTAAAACCACTAAGCATTTCATTTTTATCCAAAAGAAGCCCATCCATTCCTGAGATAAAAAGTGTTTCCCTGTCAGGATGCAAACATAGTCTGATATCATTCACAATAATACCAACAGCTATACCTATCATAGTATCCAAAAAACGATTTAGCACAAACAGATACGGATTCGCATCCTGAACATGATTTATAACTATACTTAAGAACACAACACAGGAAAAATAGGCAGACTGTTGTTTTTGCATGACAACTGTCGTATACAACACCAGTATTATCATAACCGAAATGATGACTGCACCAAAAGCCTTGCTAAAAGTCTGTTTATCAATAAAAAATGGAGATATTAACAGGTATATCAATCCATACAGAGCTCCAACTACAGTTCCTATGGTTCTCTGCAAAGCATTCTGTTTCGTATTTACTCTATACATCTGAATGCACCAAAGAGCTGCCAGTTGAGAATAAAAGACCATTCCCTGATTGCCACGTAACATATCGATAAGATAGCAAATCAATACAGCAATCGCTGATTTAATAATTCGCATACCTATGCCCGGAAACTTTATCTTTGTAGTCTTTTGTTTAATCATAAAATACTCTCTTTTCTTCAAAAAAAGAGAAGCTCACCGTAAAAGTGAACCTCTCTGTTCATAAAAGTGTCAGGCATCGCCCAACTACCTTGCTTTCATATATTTATTAAATAAATATCACTCAAAAACGAAATAGTCAATGACTATATCGTGTCTTCCTGCCATTTAATGATTTCTTCTATCTTATCATTTGACAGTATACTTATATTCTGTGCAAGTTCAAAGCTTACTCCTTCTAAGGTACTCGTAAATAATCTCATCTTTTCCAGTACCTCTGAAAAAGATGCAGCCTTGAATCTACCTGTAAACTGATTGTTCCCGTTATCGGTCGCTAGCTCTATTTCATAATAATCCCTGACTATCTTTACTTTAGCACGTATAACTATTCCACTATTTACAAGATCCACTTCTAGCAGCTTTGTTGTGAGATATATCTTGTCTGTATGGCGATTAAATAAATCCGCATATACTCCCGTATTATTCTTTCTGTAATCATCAACAACTTCTCTTATGCAGTCATCATCCGTATAATAATTACCGCCATCTCTTACTTTTGTAGCAACAAGCTTTTCATCAAAATAATAGCTTAAATTTCTTTTATCCTGCTCATGCTCCACAACAGCACGCATTGTGTGCTTCATAACAGAAAAAACATATTCCTGCCTTCTTGGTATAATCTCCATAATCCACCTGCTCTCACGTTTACCTAAAGCCTAACAGCTCAAACAAATTTTAACACGATACAGCCAAGTCATCAATAAAAAACATATGTGTAAGACTTGACAAGCCTATCGGTTCTGATATATTATATCTTTTGTTGTCGAATATGGACAATAAATGTGCGCTTAGCTCAGCTGGATAGAGCGTTTGGCTACGGACCAAAAGGTCGGGGGTTCGAATCCTCTAGCGCACG
>JAKSRY010000038.1 GCA_024403415.1 Lachnospiraceae bacterium | reverse complement strand
AGATTACTACACCGAAAGGTATGTAACTTGTTAAGTTGATTGAACCGCCGTGTACCGAACGGTACGCACGGTGGTGTGAGAGGTCGAAATTTCTCTTTATGGAGAAATTTCTCCTACTCGATTACACAGGGGATATATCAAGTAGGAGTTAGATTACTTGATTATTGCGATGAGACTTCATGTCTCCAAACTATGTATTTGACATAATAAACAAAACAGACATACGAAATTTATATATTTTTAATAAATATTGAGGATTATTACTATTGACTTATAAATACTGTTTGGTATAATCGTTTAGAATTAAACAGTTTGATATTAAATAGTTTAATTTTGAACAGGGGGAACTATGGCACAGATTGATGCTTGTATTTATGGAAGAAAAGTGAAGAAAGCCTTTGAAATCCAGCTCAAAGATGTCAGGGAAAAGAATGACTTAAAGCAGATTGAGGTTGAGATTCTTCTATATTTTTATGAAAACGAAGGAAAAACAGCAAGCGATCTTTACAGAGAACTTGGATTGAACAAAGGCCAGGTATCTACAGGCTTGGATAACCTTACGAAGATGGGTATGTTGAAGTGTTATACCAATTCTGATGATAGAAGATACCTGCAGTATGAACTTCTTGATAAGGGCAAGGAAATTGCAAGAGAAGTAGTTGATAATATCATTAAAGTTTATGACACAGTTCTTGATGGTTTTAGTGATGAACAGAAAAAGGCATTTTATGATATGGGAATCATGATTTGTCAGAATATCGACAGATATTATTAATAACCAATCTACATTATTAGTAAAATCGATTTATATCATTAATAAAAATAGGTTTATACCATTAATGATAATTGCACTGATATCTATAGTGCTAATACTTGTATCATTTATATCTATATAGATAATGGGGAATATGACATAGTCATTAAAATAAATAGGCCGTACGGCCACATATTACACGATTGTGAGGAAAAAGTATGACAAAATTATTTGTAAAAAAGCCATTTCTTGTATTGGTGACAATTGTAATTGTGTTAACAATTGGTATTGTCAGCCTTACCAAGATGAATACTGATTTGATGCCGGAGATGGAGCTTCCGTATCTGGGTATCATGGTTTCGGATGTGGGAGCATCACCCGAGGAGGTTGAAAAAGATGTTATTGAACCTCTTGAAAGTGCCCTTTCGACGATTAACGGGTCGTCAAGAGTACAGAGTGTCTGCTCAGATAACTTCGGAATTGTGTTCCTTGAGTTTGAGGACGGAACCGATATGAATGCTACACTGGTAAGAGTTTCACAGAAGCTTAATACCATTAATCTTCCGGAAACCTGTGGTACACCGAATCTGATGGAAATCGGTATGGATATGATGGCCACAATGTATGTAAACGTTAATTATGAAGGAAAAGATATTAAGCAGATAACAACCTTCGTAGATAACGAGGTTAAGCCATTCCTTGAAAAACAGCAGGGTGTTGCCAGCGTAAGCCTTATGGGTGCTGTTGAGGAATACATGGAAGTAAAACTCAACCAGGACAAGATAGACGAGTTAAACAATAAGATTGCTGAGTATTTCCAGGAACTCATGATGCAGAAGATGCTTGAAGCGCAGGCTGCAATGGCACAGATGGGCAATATGGATGGCACGCAATTACCTAATGATATGCAAATGCCGGCAGACATGGGTCAGGAAGGCATGGGAGATATGCAGATGCCTACTGAAGCAGGCCAGGAAGGCATGGGAGATATGCAGATGCCAACTGAAGCAGGTCAGGAAGGCATGGGAGATATGCAGATGCCGACAGATGCTGATCAAGCCGAAATGGGAGAAGGCGCGATGCCCGGTATAAGCCTTGATCCATTATTTAATATGGATGCTATCAAAGGTATGATTTATGCACAGAATTTCTCTATGCCGGCAGGTTATATATCTGATGAAGAAGGTAACAGATGGCTTCTTGAAGCAGGCGAAAAGTTTACAAAAGTTGAAGAAATCGAAAATTTTGTCATCACAAATATAGAAGGATACGGAGATATCAAGCTTAGCGATGTTGCGGACATCAATGTTCTTGACACAGCAGGCAGAACATATTCAAAGCTTAACGGAAATGATTCCGTTATGGTATCTATTTTTAAGAATAGTACAGACAGTACAGGAGAAGTTGTAGATACAGTTAAAGCTGCCTTTGAAAAGCTGGCGGAAAAATATGATGGTTTTTCATATTCAATAGCCATGAACCAGGGAGATTACATTGACAGAATCATCAGCAGCGTTCTTAGCAGTATTCTGTTTGGCGCATTGCTTGCAATCCTTGTTCTTGCACTTTTCTTAAAGGATGTAAGACCTACAGTGGTTGTTGCATTCAGTATTCCGTTCAGTGTACTGTTTGCAATTGTTATTATGTATTTTACAAATATAAGCATTAATGTAATGTCATTAGCCGGTTTGGTTATTGGTATAGGTATGCTTGTTGATAACTCAATTGTTGTCATGGAAAATGTATACAGATTAAGACTTCAGGGATACGAGCCTGCTAAGGCTGCCGTATACGGAGCTAAACAGGTTGCAGGATCAATCATTGCATCGACACTGACAACAATCTGTGTATTTTTCCCAATGGTATATACATCAGGTATGATAAGTCAGCTTATTATGCCATTTGCATTTACTATCTCATATGCCCTTTTTGCTTCACTGATAGTTGCATTGACCATTGTTCCTACAATGGGTGCAGTATTGCTTAAGAAGGCTAAGGAACCTAAGCATAAGCTGTTTGAAGCAATTAAGACCGGTTATGGAAAGGTACTTTCATTCTGTCTCAGATTTAAGATTGTTCCACTTGCAATTTCAATTCTCCTTCTTGTATTTACCGTATGGAAGGTAACCCAGACAGGTTTCAATATGATGGATGATATGGAAAGTAACCAGATTATCGCTTCCATGACAATGAAGGAAGATACTGAAGCTGATGAAGCACTTGCAATTGCTGATGAGACCATGGAAAAGATACTCACAGTTGATGGAGTTAAATATGTAAGTATCACTGACGGAAGCGGAAGTGCTATGGCAAGTTCATTCGGACTTTCTGTAGACGGAGATTTCTCATCATTCTCAATCAATGTAATAGCTGAAGATGATGTTAAGACAAGTGATGAATATAAGACCATTATTAAGAATATCGAAGATGTAATGCAGGGAGTGAACTATGGGGAATTCAAGGTATCCTCTTCTGCAATGGGCGCAGCCGGCGGCAGTATGCTGAATTCAGGTATGCAGGTAAATATTTTTGGCGATAATGAAGATGATATGATTAAGGCAAGTGAAGATGTTATGGCTATGATGTCAGAGATTGACGGCTTCACTGAAATTTCAAACGGTCTTGAAGATGCAGGTGAAAAGGTTCATCTTTCAATTGACAAATATAAAGCAATAACGAAGGGACTGACTGTTGCACAGATATTCCAACAGGTTGCCGAAGCGTTGAGCACAAGCACAGATTCAATCACAATGGATGTTGGTGAGAGTGATCTTAAGATTTCGATTGTAGATGAAAGACAGAAGCTTACATATGATAACCTCATGGATTTCGAAATAAAAGCTACATCTATGCAGACAGGTGAAGAGGTAACATATAAGCTTTCAGAGTTCGCAACAGTAGAAAAGAAGAAGGCAATGGACAGCATAAGACGTCTTGATCAGGTAAGACATATTTCTGTTACTGCTAAGACTACGGAAGGAGCAAATGTAACATTGCTCTCAAGAGACCTTCAGGATAAGCTTGATAATTATACAGCACCGGGTGACTGCAAGGTTGAAATCAGAGGTGAAGCAGAGCAGGTTATGGAAATGGTAAGCCAGATGGTGCTTGCAACAGCACTTGGTTTCCTTTTGATTTACCTTATCATGGTAGCGCAGTTCCAGAGTCTGTTGTCACCATTCATCATTATCTTTACAGTTCCGCTTGCATTCACAGGTGGTATGCTCGGACTTATGATGTTTGACAGAACTATCTCAGCTATGGCATTGCTTGGATTTATGATCCTGATGGGAACTGTTGTTAATAACGGTATCGTATTCGTAGATTTCGTTAATAAACTGAGAATGAAGGGTGTTGAGAAGAAGACAGCACTTATTGTTACAGGTAAGACACGTATGCGTCCAATCATTATGACAGCACTTACAACAATCCTTTCTATGAGCGTTATGGTATTCTCTCAGGATGCAGGAAATGCAATGCAAAAGAGTATGGCAATCGTAGTTTGTATAGGTCTTTTGTATTCAACACTTATGACACTGTTCATCGTTCCTGTATTGTACGATATTATGTATCGTAAGCAGCCGAAGGATATTGATGTCGGAGATGTAGAGAATATTGAAGATGAAACAGAAACTCTTCTTAAGGAATCAGGATTCTAAAACTGATTCGCATATGTAGATGAGAAAGAAGTTGGATAAATAAATTTCAGACTAAATTTCTTGAAAGACTTATTTTCAAACATATACTAAAAGCCCGAATCTCCGGTAAAAGATAACTTGAGATTCGGGCTTTAATATTAACTTATGGTATAGGAGAAGGTGAAACAAGCTGGCCTGCAGCTTTTTGCTTCTCGGCATACTCAAGCAGTGTTTCGGAACCGCTCAGTGTTCTTACAAGAACAACAGCGATTATGACTATAACACATAAAAGAAGTATTGTTTTGATTAGTTGTTTTCGGTTGGGGTCTTTAATTACGTTTTTCATAAGTAAATATTATGATAAATGAATATATATTGCAATCATGTATTTTGGACTCTTCTTTTGTCACGAGGAGTGTCTATTTGGCATAAGGAGAGGAATTTTGCAGTGTAATACTGGTAATATTGTAAACTGTAAAAGTGGTTATATTGCAAATAAAGTTCATATTGGATAATATATGGTAATGTAGTGATGAGTTAATAAAGGAACTCATGGAGCATAAGTGAATCCAATAATTTTGATATAATTCACCTGTTAATATGTGAATAGAGAATATGAGCAAGATTGTAGAGATTAAAAAATTATTATTCGATTATATACGTCGTGACGAAGAGGGCAATGTAGAAGGAATAACTACAGCCGTTGACAATGTCTCGCTGACAATAAGTCAGGGGGACTTTGTTGCTATTCTCGGACATAATGGTTCGGGGAAATCCACCCTGGCCAAGCATCTTAATGCAATTCTTTATCCTACAGAGGGCACAGTTCTGGTTGATGGTAAGGATACATCTGAAGAAGATAATATCTGGGAAGTTCGACAGGCTGCCAGCATGGTATTTCAGAATCCGGACAATCAGATTATCGGTCAGATAGTGGAAGAAGACGTTGGATTTGGACCGGAAAATCTTGGCGTTCCAACTCCTATGATTTGGGAAAGGGTTGAAAAGGCTCTGAAGGCTGTTAATATGTATCAGTTCAGAAGTAAGAGCCCTAATCGTCTGTCAGGTGGACAAAAGCAGCGAGTCTCAATTGCCGGGGTATTGGCTATGCAGCCAAAATGCATAGTTCTGGATGAACCTACAGCTATGCTTGATCCCTCAGGAAGAGAAGAAGTAATTGAGGCAATTAGAGAACTGAATAAAAAAGAAAATATTACCATTATATTGATAACCCATAATATGGAAGAGACTATCTATGCGGATAAAATCTATGTTATGGATGAAGGTAAAATTGCCATGGAAGGTACTCCCAGAGAGATTTTCAGTGAAGTTGAAAAACTGAAGAGTCTCAGGTTGAATGTTCCACAGGCAACTATGCTGGCATATGAACTCAAAAAGGCAGGGGTTCCGTTACCGGATGGAATATTGACTAAGGAGGAACTGATATGTCACTTATCTTAGATCACGTATCCTATTCCTATGATGTAGGAACCAGCTATAAGCAGGAGGCTCTTAAGGATATAAATATAGTAATACCGGATGGGCAGTTTGTTGGACTAATTGGTCATACGGGTTCAGGAAAATCCACTTTGATTCAGCTTTTGAATGGTTTGCTGAAGCCGACTTCCGGAAATATTTATTATAATGGACAGGACATAAACGATTCAGATTACGATCGAAAGACATTAAGGAGTAAGGTTGGACTGGTATTTCAGTATCCTGAACATCAATTGTTTGAGGAGAATGTGTTTAAGGATGTATGTTTTGGTCCGAAGAACCTTGGACTTGATGAAAAAGAAGTGAATCTAAGGGCTTACGATGCGCTTGAGAAGGTTAAGCTTTCGCATGACTATTTTTATCAGTCACCGTTTGATCTTTCGGGAGGTCAAAAAAGGAGAGTTGCCATTGCAGGGATTCTTGCGATGAAACCGGAGGTTTTCATTTTAGATGAACCTACTGCGGGACTTGATCCAAAAGGCTCGGAAGAAATTCTGACATTGATTAAGAATCTTCAAAAAGATACAGGTATGACAGTCATTCTGGTGTCACATAACATGGAGGATGTAGCCAGCTATGTAGACAGAATTCTTGTTATGAATAAGGGAGAACTTAAAATGGACGGTTCTCCGAAAGATGTATTTAAGAAGACGGAAGAACTTTCGAACATGGGACTCAGGGCTCCTGAGGTTACTTATATTGTAAGAGAACTAAGGAAAAAGGGATTTCCGGTTGATGATTCTGCAATAACAGTCAGTGAAGCGAAAGAGACTATTTTGAATGCTCTTTATCATAAAATATTAAATGAATGATGATTTGCACATCATGTTTATCTTTGTATCTGCAAAGATATAAGTTATAAAGCTGGAGATATTTAGTCAGCAAAAATAAAAGTTTGGTCAGTAAAAAACATGTTTAAGGATATGACGCTGGGGCAATATTATCCGATTGATTCTCCGATACACAGGCTTGATGCAAGAAGCAAGTTTGTAGGAACGGTTATATATATTGTCTCGGTATTTATGGTTAACAATTACATAGGATATTTGATTGCGATAGCTGCGCTTCTTACGTTCATTGCAATTTCCCGTGTGCCGATTAAATTTATGGTTAAGGGAATGAAGTCCATCGTTGTCCTGATGATATTTGCAGGACTGTTCAATCTGTTTTTGGTGCAGGGTGAAGTTGTCTGGTCCTGGTGGATTCTGTCGATAACCAAAGAGGGTATAGATACAGCTATAAAGATGGTTTTGAGACTTGCTTTACTCATAATGGGATCGTCTATTATGACGCTTACCACCACACCAACATCGCTTACGGACGGGCTTGAGAGTTTATTTAAGCCACTGAATGTTATAAAGATACCGGTTCACGAAATTGCCATGATGATGACCATTGCGTTAAGATTTATTCCAATTCTTACTGAAGAGATGGATAAGATAATGAAAGCGCAGATGGCAAGAGGTGTTGATTTTGAAGCCAAAGGACTGATTAAGAAGGCTAAAAGTATGATTCCTTTGCTGGTTCCGCTCTTTATCTCAGCTTTTAGAAGAGCTAATGATCTTGCAATGGCGATGGAAGCAAGATGCTACAGGGGAGGCAAGGGAAGAACCAAGATGAAGCCGCTTAAGTATCATTGGAATGATGCAGTTGCTTTTCTTATAATGTGTGGCTATTTAGCCTTATGTATTATTTTTGGACGTGGAGTTCTTGAATAGTGAAAAGAGTATTATTGAGAGTTGCCTACGATGGCACCGGTTATCATGGTTTTCAGGCGCAAAATAATGCAGAAACCATAGAAGGACAATTAAATAGAGCTATTTCAAAACTGACTAACGTGGTCAATATGGAGCTGATAGGCGGCTCGCGTACGGATGCAGGGGTTCATGCACGGGATAATGTTGTGGTTTTTGATACGGAATCTTCCATCCCGGGCGAGAAGTTTTCGTATGCCTTAAATCAGCTTCTTCCTGACGATATTAAGATTGTGCATTCGGAAGAGGTTGCAGGTGATTTTCATCCACGACACTGCGATACGGTGAAAACTTATGAATATCATATCTGTAATTCTGAATTTGCAGATCCAATGAAAAGGTTTTATTCATATTACAATTATTATCCATTAAATATTGATAACATGCGAAAGGCTGCCAAATATATAGAAGGTGAACATGATTTCACATCTTTCTGCACAGTTGGAGCTCAGAGCGACATAAAAGTAAGAACAGTATATTCCGTTGAGATTTTGGCCTATTCGAACAGGGAAATGTTTGACGGAAAGGTGACAAAACCTAGAGAAGAGAATGTGGATATCTTTATACGAGTCAGGGGAAACGGTTTCTTATACAATATGGTGAGAATAATTGCAGGAACTCTGATGGAAGTAGGACGTGGAAGTATATTGCCTGAGGAGGTTGAAAAGATAATTGAGGCCAAAGACAGAAGTAAGGCAGGTCCTACGGCACCGCCTGAGGGGCTAACTTTGCTGAAATATGAGTTCGTCTGAAATAATATGAATCGAGAAGTTATTTTAACAGAAAATGTGCCGATATATACCATGGATTTTGCGTATATCTGATGCAAAAAATGATATTTTAAGGTACAATATATTAATCATAAATGTAAGGGGTGATTACATGATTAATTTGCGACCATATAAAAGGTGTGATGCAGGTGTAATAGCATCATGGGTCAAGGATGAAAAGGAGTTTCATCAGTGGTCGGCAGGATTACTTGGGGACTATCCTGCAAATGAAAAAACTTTGATGAATTACAGTGAAGCTGTTGCAGATGATGAAAATTGTCTGCAGCTGGTAGCAACTGCAGAAGGCATTCCGGTAGGTTATCTTAATATGAGAATCCGTGGAGAAGCCAATGAGGTTGCGCATTTTGGATTTATTATCGTAGATCCATCTAAAAGAAATCGTGGTCTTGGAAAATCTATGATCAAAATGGCAATTAATTATGCCTTTGATTATCTTAATGTTAAAAAAATTACGCTGAAAGTTTTTGAAGAAAACAGTTATGCAATTAAGACATATCTTTCGATAGGATTCCATGAGACTTCAAACAGAACTCCATATCTTTTCCAGACTGAACACTGGACTTCTGTGCTGATGGAACTGTTTTCTGATAAGGCGCTTGCAGGAGAATCAGAGGACGAAAGTGCAGAAGATGAAGTTGTCAAAAATATTATTAATGATAACAGATTTGTATATGCATTCCAGCCGATTGTAAGTGCAAAGACAGGAGAAATATTCGGATATGAAGCACTGATGCGTGCCGAAAATGATGGTGTTCCGGTTTCGCCGTTGAGAATACTTGACTACGCGGCAGAACATGAAATGCTGTACGATATCGAAAAGATGACACTGAATAATGTCTTGTCGCACTATATATTTGAACAGGATCAGCTGGGTGAAAAGAAGGTTTTCATTAACAGCATTCCGGGATATCAGCTAAATAACAAAGATTACAACGAGTTATGTGCTAAATATAAGAAATATTTTAAGAATGTGGTATTGGAAGTAACTGAACACACTCAGTTCAAGGCTCAGGAACTTGATGCTCTGATTGAAAAGAGTTCGCAGGATGGTTTTCAGCTGGCCATTGATGACTATGGAACAGGCTATTCCAATACTTCAAAACTTCTTGAATATCTTCCAAGTTATCTTAAAATCGACAGACTTTTGATTGCAGGAATTAATGAAGATACCAAGAAACAGCATTTCGTAAGAGCAATCATTGAGTTTGCACATGCGAACGGCTTCATGGCTTTGGCCGAAGGAGTTGAGACCTCGGCAGAGCTTAAGAGTGTAATAGGACTTGACGTTGATCTCATTCAGGGTTATTACACAGCAAGACCGTCATTTGAAATAGTAGATGAACTTGAGTCTGAAATTGTTAATGAAATCGCAAATACACATGTTACCAATCAGACTACAGAAACCAGAAAAACATATGTAGTTAAGAATGAAAAAGAGCTGCCGCTTATGCGTATAGCTCTTGAACAGAATAGCGGTCTTTTGATTTCAGGAGAAGAGTTTACACTTGTTGGTAATACCAAGTACTGCGCCGAAATGTCAGTTAAGATAAAAGATGGCAGTAAGACAAGGCTTACGATAAGAGATGTTTTCCTGGAAAGTTTCATGCAGCTGCCATGTATTGAACTTGGACAGAATGTTGATTTGACACTGGTTCTTGAAGGCGAAAATAAACTAAGACGTTTAGGTATATATGTTCCGGAATCTTCTAATCTTACTATAGAGGGTGAAGGCAACCTCACATTAAGAATCCAGGGAATTAATGCATATGGTATCGGAAACAACCACGATGCAGGCTTTGGTAACATTCATTGGGCGGCTACCGGAGCTCTTGATATTCTGGTAGAGGCTGATTATGGAGTAGGTATAGGTGGAGGCTATTCGTCAGGAGAAGGAATTAAATTCTCCTCCGGTACTGTCAGAATTGAGCCTGCAAGCCGTGAATCACTTGGAATCGGTGCTAAAGAAAAGTCAGTGCCTATTATTGTGGAAAATACTCTTTTACAGCTTGACTTAAAAACAGATACCGGAATAGGAATCGGTAATGGCGGTGAACTTCAGGATACAAAGATTGTAAATTCAAGAGTAAATATTATAAGTGCCGGAAGCAGTATTGCATCTATCGGAAGCATTTATCCTTCAGATGGTGTTATAGATATTCAGGATAGTGAAGTTACAATAATGTCTAATGGACAGAACCTGTATCTTATAGGTTGCCCGGAAGGTGACATCAATGTCAACATAAATGACAGTACTCTTAATATTCGCGGTGAAGGTAACGAGGTTACTGCAATCGGTTCAAAGAGTATGGAAGGACATATTAATTCCAATAAATCACTTGTGAATATAAAAATAGCATGTGGTAAGCCACACCTTTTTGGTGCAAAAGAGGAAAATGTTGTATTCTGCGGTGGCCTGAGAAGCTTATCAGTTAACGAGTAACTATATTTGGATAGGAGAAAAATAATGGCACAATCTGTATCGGTATGTGTTCCTGCATTAGGAAAATGTATTAATGACTGTAAGACATGCTGCTCAAAAATGCATGAGGCGAATTATGAAAACAAATTCTACAGTTCATTATGTGATCATGTCAGATATCTTAAGGATGTGAAGCAGAGACTGGAATATTGCAGAGAGAAAGGTTGCGACGTTGCAATCCTTACAGGGTCTACAGAACCACAGCAGGATTTGAATTTCCTTAAGGAATTTTATCTGCTGAACAGCTCTTTGGATAAGCCGTTCAGGGATATTGAGATTCAGACAACCGGAGCTTTGATGAATGAAGATATGCTCGGATTCTTAAGAGAGCTTGGTGTACAGACGGTGGCAGTATCAACATTCTGCATCAATAATGATGAGATTAATCGTGAGATTAACAGAACATGTGATAAAAATTTGACACTTAAAACATTATGTCAGAATATCAAAAAAGCAGGAATGAACCTTCGCGTATGTCTTAATATGACGGATCACATTTTAGATACATCAAACATGGAAGACAAAGCAGTCACTCCGAATAAAATATTTGATATCTGCACAGAGCTTGGAGCTAATCAGGTTACTTTCCGAAAAATGTGGGCAAGTGATGATGGCTCAGAACAGAGTGAATGGATTAAAGAGAACTGTCAGAAGGCTGATAAATATATAGAAGAAATTAATGAAGCCATTGTTAAAAACGGTACTTATCTTAATACACTTGAGTATGGTGCAAAAAGATATGCATATCAGGGGATCTCGACAGTGATAGATAAAGATCCACAGAGTACAGAAGTTAATGAAAATATTAAGTACTATGTAATTCGACAGAACGGAAAGGTTTATTCGGATTGGAACTCACCGGCAAGCCTGGTATTTTAGGATTTTGAGACAGTGTATCATTAGTACCTGTCAGGGAATAACAATTGAAAATATTAAAGATTGAAAAGCATTTGTATGAGCAATACAAATGCTTTTTTGTTATGGCGACGAGGAAAATTGACTGCATGCTTGCATGCAAGGAAATTTGACGACCGCTAATCATAGATGCTACTCGCAAAGCGTGTTGCATCTATGTGCTTGTATGAATGCATTTTAAGAAAGGTTTTGAAAAAATGCTTGACTTAATATCAAAATGATATTAAGATAAAATCAAGAAAAGCAAAGGAGGAACAAAGATATGGATTTAACACCTAAGAAGATTTACGAAACAGGAATTTTATTTCACCATTATGCGAACACTGCATATCCGCTTACACCCGGATCGTTGATGCAGTATAAACTAAAGGATAAGGAAGAAATCGAAAAGCTTTTAAGAAGTGACATCGCAAAGATGGACAAGTTAAGCATCTATGTACATGTTCCCTTTTGTAAGCAAAGATGTAAGTTCTGTGAATATACAGTACTTGAAAATACCACCGATGATATCGAAAGCGAATATGTTAATCTCCTGTTAAAAGAGATGGACATGTATAAGCAGATAATTGGTGACAAGGAAATTGTTGGATATGACCTTGGAGGAGGAACTCCTTCAAAACTCTCCAATGAGAATCTTGAGAAGATTACAAAGAAGCTTTTTGAGAATTTCAATTTTGCAAAAGATACTGTTTGTTCTGTAGAAACAACGCCGGTGATTGCAGCAAATGAATTCGACAAAATAGCATATCTTTATAAACTGGGCTACAGAAGAATCAGCATGGGAGTTCAGACGGTATCGGAGAAACTGCTTAACAGTCTTGGAAGAGAAGGCACAACTTCCATTTATGAAAGAGCTGTAGAGAATATACGAAAAGCCGGATTTACAAGTTTTAATATAGATCTCATGTATGGCTTCCTGCATCAGAATGATGCAGATTTTGAAAACACAATTAAATATGCAATTTCGCTTTCGCCTGAACATATCACCCTATATCGAAATAGGTATAAGGGGACAAAGATAGAAGCTGAATCAGCAGGTGTATCTTTGTACAAGGCAATTCGTCAGTACAGACTGGCATACGAACTGTTAAACGCAAATGGTTATATAGCAAATCCCGGAAAGAATACCTTTAGTAAAATCGAGGGAGATTACGGAACCAGTGATTATCTTACAAAGAGAGTAATCGAAGGTGTTCCATATGTAGGCTTCGGACTGGGGGCGCAGTCCTTTGGAATGTATTACCTGGCATATAATGAAGGCGCAGCAACGAAGAAGATGGATAAGTACAGAGAGAAGATTCTCAAAGGAGAATTTCCGATTCAGGATATTTATCCATTACCGGAAGATGAAGCGATTGCCAAAATGGTTTCGGTAGCTTTTTATTTTGGATTTGTTGATCTTGCAGCTTTTAAGAAGCGATTCGGAAAAGACTTCAAAGAACTGTTCGCGGACGAGGTTGATTTTGTTCTTGAAAATGAACTGATGGAGCAGCAGGGTGACCGCCTGATGCTTACAAGAAGAGGTTCAGATTATATAAATGGCATCATTCCTTTATTTTATTCAGAACGATCAAAAATCGAACTTATTACACTGGCAGGTAAGGTAGTTGAACCCGGCAAAGGTGAAAAGGAATTTTTGGAAGCATATTCGGAGGAGGTATACGATAAACCATCAGTTACTGTAGACATTGTTGTATTTAACGAAGATGAAACGGAGGTCTTAATGATTCGAAGAGGTGAACACCCTTATATGAATTATTACGCACTTCCGGGAGGGTTTGTCAGAAGAAATGAAACAGTAGAGGAAGCAGCAATCAGGGAACTGAAGGAAGAAACAGGATTAAGTATTAAGACTGTTAATTCGGTTGCGGTATTCAGCACTCCGGGAAGAGATCCGAGAGGCTGGGTTATATCCATAGCATATAAAGTCAAAGTCTCAAAAGATGACGTGAAAGTTGTTTATGGAGATGACGCAATAGATGCAAAATGGGTTATAATGGAAGAGTTGGAAAAAGAAGCAGTTGCATTTGATCACAAAGATATAATTGCAAAAGCGATGGCAAAGTAAAAAATAAAAAAGACATAGTAATTAATAGAGAACAGACAGGGAGGATATTATTATGAAGGCATTAATAGTTGTAGACATGCAGAAGGATTTCGTAGATGGCGCGCTCGGAACAAAAGAGGCTGAGGCTATTGTGGAAAACGTTAAGAAAAAGATTGAAGACTGCAGAAGGGCAGGAATGCAGATTATATTTACAAGAGATACACACCCTGAAAATTATCTGGAAACCTATGAAGGAAAGCACCTTCCCGTAACTCACTGCGTAGAAGGAACCGAAGGATGGGCAATAGACAGTCGACTTACTGTCGATGAAAAGGATATTGTTGTTAACAAACCTACATTTGGATATCTTGGATGGAATACATATGATTTTGAAGAAGTTGAGATTATAGGTCTCTGTACTGACATTTGTGTCATTTCTAATGCTTTAATTATAAGAGCAATGAATCCTGAAATGGATATCACGGTAACAGCTAACTGCTGTGCAGGTGTTACACCAGAGACACATAATGCAGCACTTGCAACCATGAAGATGTGTCAGATACAGGTTGTGGAATAGGGGGAACTTAATGATTTTATTTAATGATACTCAGGTTTCAATAGAACATTTTCCGGATGGAACTCAGCGAATACATTTAGATGTTGATAAAGCCGGAGACAGTAACATCAAGTGGCTATATCAGAATGATGAGGAGCTTGCATCACTTATCTATATTACTAAGCACTTTAGAGACAAATGTTCCTGCAAACTGAATCTTTGGCTGATATACGTTCCAAATGCAAGAATGGACAGGACGCATAATTCCTATGAGGTGTTTACCTTAAAGCATTTTGCGGAGGTGATTAACTGGCTCAATTTTGACCAGGTTAAAATTCTGGATCCACACAGCAATGTAACACCGGCACTTCTTAACAGATGCACAACGATGGATCTTGGGAAGATTATCAGTGGTGTCATGGATAAGGTCGAAAAAGATACAGGAGAGGAACTGGTTCTGTACTTCCCGGATGCAGGAGCACACAAAAAATACAGCGAAATGTTCCCCGAGCGCAGGAGCTGTTATGGACAGAAACACAGAGACTGGGATACCGGAAAAATACTTGGTCTTGAGATAGAAACAAATGGCATTGATCTTAAAAATAAGGTAGTTCTTATCATTGATGATATTGTAGCTTATGGCGGGTCGATGCACTTCGGAGCAGAAAAACTGTTAGAGCTTGGAGCTAAAGAAGTATATGCTTATTGCAGTCATGCAGAAATGAGTGTTCTTGATGAGGAAAAAGGAACATTATTAAAATCATTAAAAGCAGGCGACGTAAAGAAATTATTTACTACCAATAGTATATACAGAGGAGAGAGTCCTTATATTGAGGTTATTTCATTATAGGAGGTTGTGGTTATGATTGATACAATGGCTTTGTTATTATCAGATACATATAAACAGACACATGACAGAATGTATCCCAAGGGATTAACCAAACTGGTTTCCTACTGGGTACCGAGAAAGTCTATGTTTGAAAAGCAGCCGACCATGATTTTTTATGGTATGCAGGCATTTATTAAGGAATATCTTATAGAGTATTTTGATAAGAATTTCTTTAATCAGACTAAAGAAGAAATTCTTGAAACATACACCAAATATATGAACGTGCAGCTGGGCAGTGCAAACTATGATATCGAAAAGGTTGTTAAGCTGCATGATTTGGGATATTTACCATTACAGATCAGAGCACTGGAAGAGGGTACAAGTGTTAACATGGGAGTTCCGTGTATTGAACTTACCAATACACATCCTGATTTTGCATGGTTAGTACAGTGGGTTGAATGTATTCTTCAGGCAGAACTCTGGAGACCCTGCACACATGCAACAGTCGGTCAGATGTACAGAAAATGTGCAGACTACTGGTATGAAAAGACAGTCGACGATGCAAAGGCTTCAATGGCATGTTCAGACTTTGGTATGCGTGGAATGTCATGTCTTGAGGATTCTGTCAGAACTTCAAGTGCGTGGTTGTTATCTTTTGACAAGACCTCAACGATTCCGGCCCTTGCATATATTGATAAAATGTACAATGCAGATGTGGCAAGCAACCGTATTGGAATCGGTGCAGTATCAACTGAACACTCTGTAATGGGGGCGAATTACTCGATGGATGGTGATGAGATTACCTTCGTTAAAAGACTTCTTACAGAATTGTATCCCAATACCAGCTTCTCAATGGTAAGCGATACCTATGATTACTGGAATATGATCGACAATATTCTTCCGGCATGCCGCAAAGAGATTATGAATCATAACGGAAAGATGCTTGTTCGTCCCGATTCAGGTGATATCGTAGATATTTCTGTTACTACTGTACAGAAACTCTGGGATCTCTTCGGAGGAACAATCAACAGCAAATGCTATAAGGTATTGGATCCACATATCGGTATCATTTATGGTGATGGCTGTACACTCTGGAAGGTGAATGAAATCTGGACGAAGCTTGAGGAACTTGGATTTGCTTCAAACTGTATCGTTTTCGGTGTCGGAGCCTTCTGCTTTACAGCTACATTTGAGGATGAGAGAATGGTTGTGCAGACAAGAGATACCTTCGGTATTGCAATGAAGGCATCTTACGGAATTATTGATGGCAGGAAGCTGTTTATCTTTAAGGATCCAAAGACTGACACAGATAATCTTAAGAAGTCTCACAAGGGATGCTGCAAGGTATACGAAGAGGATGGCATGTTAAAATGCCAGGATCAGTTCATGGATATGGTAGATGAAAAAGATACACTTCTCAAGACCGTGTACATGAATGGCAAACTTGTTAAGGAAACTGATTTTATGGAAATAAGAAAGAGAATGGAGGACAAATAGATGGGTGATTTTAATGCTTTGGAAGTTAAAAACAGAGTTGTTGCCTGGATACAGAAATTCTTTGAGGAAAACGGTCCGGGATGTAATGCAGTACTTGGTATTTCAGGTGGAAAAGATTCGAGCATCGTAGCAGCACTTCTTGTAGAAGCTCTTGGTAAAGAAAGAGTCATCGGAGTGCTGATGCCAAACGGTGAGCAGCAGGATATTGATATGGCCAGGTTGTTAGTTAATCACCTTGGTATCAAGTCCTTTGAAATAAATATTAAGGATGCTGTAGACGGCGTTTTGAATCAGCTGGAGGGAAAACTCGAGATTACAAAGCAGAGTCGTGAGAACCTTCCACCACGAATCAGAATGTCTACACTCTATGCCGTATCACAGAGTATGAATGGACGTGTTGCCAATACCTGTAATCTTTCAGAGGACTGGGTAGGATATTCCACAAGATATGGCGATTCAGTAGGAGATTTTAGCCCCGTTTCAGATCTTACAGTAACCGAAATTAAGGAGATTGGTCGTCTCTTAGGCCTGCCTGCCGAACTCGTTGATAAGGTTCCTTCAGATGGACTTTGCGGAAAGAGTGATGAGGATAATCTTGGATTTACTTACGCAGCACTTGACAAATATATACGTACCGGAGTGTGTGAGGATCCTGAAGTAAAAGAGAAGATTGACAGAAAGCACAAGATGAATTTGTTTAAGCTTCAGCTTATGCCAATGTTCAAATTATAGGAGCTTATTAATGGCTTATAAGGTTTCGGAAACGGAAAAAGAGTTTCTTAAAAATTATAAAATTGAAGATTTTGAAAGACCTTCACTTGCAACGGACATTGCGGTATTTTCCGTAATGCCCGTTGGTGAGCGTTTATCTATCCGTAACAGTATTCCATATTCGCTGGAGATACTTCTTGTTAACAGGAACGGATATCCATACAAAGGCTGGTGGGCACTTCCGGGTGGTTTCTGTATACCGGGCGAGAGCGTATATGATACAGCAAGACGTGAGTTAAAAGAAGAGACCGGTGTTGAGGATGCTTATCTTGAGGTTTCTGACGTATATGGAGACTTAAAAAGAGACCCGCGCGGTTGGATAGTCTCGTCAACGTTTATGGCCCTTATAAATGGAGAAAAATATAGACTTCATGCAGGTACGGACGCCTGGGAAGCCAAATGGTTCACAATTTCAATTGATGAAGAAATAAAAGAGAAAAGTGATAATTCAATCAGACTAGAATATCAGATGAAACTTAAGTCAGACGATGTTTTGTTGTCGGCCCAAATAACTGAGCAAAGAACATTTAGTGGGTGCCATGAAAATAGTACTTATGAAATATCAAAGGTAGATGGGATTGGATTTGATCATGCCAAAATCATTTTGCAAACTGTACTTAAATTGAGAAAGAAGGCTGAAAAGGATGTGACTATCCTGTTTGATCTTCTCCCGGAACAGTTCACGGTTTTGCATGCACAGAATGTTTATGAATCACTTTTGAACAGATCTGTAATCGGACCAAACTTCAGAAGAAAAATATCTGAATATATAAAAGAGACCGACATCATTGTGGAAGGAGACGGATTCCGCCCGGCCAAGAAGTATGAAAGAAATATTCCTGCCATCATGGGACGTGAGTAGGAAGACTTATTTTTTATAATCTACTTCAAAATAAGTCAGCATCTTATCTACATCCAAAATATACATGTGTGACTCCCAGTCATCTTCTGCCTGATATTTTTGAACAGCAATCGGACAACGGCAGTATGCATCGAAGTTTGCTTTAATCCAGTCGTATACATAGCGGTTTAAGCCATTCCATATATATAATATGTTTTGCGGTTTGCCATATCTAAAGTATAAATAATGCAGAAGGTGGTGCATGGTAGCTTTTCCAAGCCCCTGATTCTTGAATTCATCATCAGTGTACCAGCCTGTCACCTGCCAGTTTTCTTTATCATCCAGCGTGATGGTACATTTGCAGGCAGCCTTGTTGTTTTTAGTGTAGGTGCATTTATATACATCACCGGGGAATTCCTGTATTTCGAGATTCTGATCCATATGTACTCCTGTCATTGGGGACGCTTCTTTTGTCACAAGGAGAGCCCTTTTGTCATCATTATACACCAACATGTCGGTGGTTTGCATAATGATTATGGCATATGGTATATATATTGGTAGTAAATAGAGATGAAGTAAGCCTATAATTGGTTTAGGAATGTATATTAAAGCTAATTTACTGCTATAGACGGTGAAAGACCTTTAAATATAGGAAATAACTGTAAAAATATAGGAAAAGTGCCTTGACATAGGTACTTTTCTTTAATATACTTGACAAGTGCGTGGCTTTTGATGCTTATCCCATCATTCCCTAAAAGCTTACGCCGGAATCTTTTTTTGCAGGTTTGATATGGCCCGGACATCCATTGAAGACTGTAAGCTGGATTTATTTAATGGAGGAATTACAATGAAGACATTCGTTGCAAGCAAGAATGCTATCGAAAGAAAATGGTTTGTAGTAGATGCTACAAATATGACATTAGGTCGCTTAGCATCAGAAGTTGCTAAGGTATTAAGAGGAAAGAATAAGCCTATTTTTACACCTTTCATCGATACAGGTGATTATGTAATCGTAATCAACGCTGAGAAGATCAAGGTTACAGGTAAGAAATTAGATCAGAAGTTATATCGTCATCATTCAGGATGGGTTGGCGGACTTAAGGAAGCTACTCTTCGTGAAATGTTGGCTAAGAAGCCCGAATCAGTTATCGAGATGGCTGTTAAGGGAATGCTTCCCAAGGGACCTTTAGGTTCAGAAATGTACAAGAAGTTATTCGTATATGCAGGTGCTGAGCATCCTCATGCAGCTCAGAAGCCTGAAGAATTGACATTTTAATTAGAGGGAGGAAGAAAAAATGGCTAAAGCAGCAGCAAAGTTCTACGGAACAGGCAGAAGAAAGAAGTCAGTTGCCAGAGTATATTTGACACCCGGAAAGGGCGATATCGTTATAAATAAGAGAACTATTGATGAGTATTTCGGACTTGAAACCTTAAAGGTTATCGTTCGTCAGCCTCTCGTAGCTACAGAAACCGACGCTAAGTATGATGTTAAGGTTACTGTAAGAGGTGGTGGATACACAGGTCAGGCCGGAGCTATCCGTCATGGTATTTCAAGAGCTCTTCTTCAGGTTGATGGAGATTTCAGACCTGTATTAAAGAAGGCTGGATTCCTTACAAGAGATCCTCGTATGAAGGAAAGAAAGAAGTACGGTTTGAAGGGCGCTCGTCGTGCACCTCAGTTCTCAAAGAGATAATTGTTCTTCGAAATTTCAGATTCCATTTGGGAATCAGCTTTATCTTATTAGAGATTATTTCAAATCTATTATCCCAGAAGTCGTATGGCTTCTGGGATTTTATCTATTATGTCTATTTTAATCGTGAATTTACTGCTTTTTATCTAATGTTCTAATTTCGCTAGTAA